>NZ_JAFBKA010000005.1:0-233196 GCF_022760795.1 Pseudomonas sp. BP01 | reverse complement strand
CCCCATCCCCCGACCTCGCCCCTTTACGCCCCTCCCTCGGACAATTTCCCCAAAGCGGCCCAAGCCGTACCACGGGGAGAACCACTCATGAACATGCTCGACGGGCTGTCACTGCTGCTGGCAGTGGCCTTGGCGTTTTATCTGCTGGTGGCGCTGCTGCGCGCCGATCGCAGCTAGGGAGCGACCATGCACAGTTACGATTTCGCCTTGCTCCTGGCGTTCTTTGCCATCGTGCTGCTACCGGCACCCTGGCTTGGGCGGTTCTACTTCAAGGTCATGGAAGGCCAGCGCACCTGGCTGTCGCCACTGCTGGGTCCGGTCGAGCGTGGCTGCTACCGGTTGGCGGGCGTGAACGCCAGCCAGGAGCAGAACTGGCGGCAGTACACCTTGGCCCTGCTGGCCTTCAACCTGGCCGGGTTCCTGCTGCTGTTCGCTGTGCTGCTTTTGCAGGGCCACCTGCCGCTCAACCCGCAGCACCTGCCAGGCCAGGAATGGTCGCTGGCGTTCAATACCGCCGTCAGTTTCGTGACCAACACCAACTGGCAGGCCTACAGCGGTGAGGCCTCGGTCAGCTACTTGAGCCAGATGCTCGGCCTGACCGTGCAGAACTTTGTCAGTGCTGCCACCGGCCTGGCCGTGCTGGTGGCGTTGTGCCGTGGCGTTGCCCGGCGCAGCGCGTCGACGCTGGGCAACTTCTGGGTCGACATGACCCGGGCCACCCTCTATGGCTTGCTGCCGCTGTGCGTGCTGCTGGCGCTGTTGCTGGTGTGGCAGGGTGTGCCGCAGACCTTTGCCGACTATGCCCACGCGCTGACTTTGCAAGGTGCTGACCAGACCATTCCACTGGGCCCGGCCGCCAGCCAGATCGCCATCAAGCAATTGGGTACCAATGGCGGCGGCTTCTTCGGCGTCAACTCGGCGCACCCGTTCGAGAACCCCACGGCCTGGAGCAACCTGTTCGAGGTGGCTTCGATCATCCTTATTCCGGTGGCCTTGGTGTTCACCTTCGGCCACTACGTGAAGGACCTGCGGCAGAGCCGCGCTATCCTCGCCTGCATGCTTGCCCTGTTCCTGATCGGTGGCAGCACGGCGTTGTGGTCCGAGCACCAACCCAACCCGGCGCTGCAGAGCCCGCAGGTGCAGCAGACCGCGCCCCTGGAGGGCAAGGAAAGCCGCTTCGGCACCACCGGTTCGGTGCTGTGGACGGTCACCACCACCGCCGCCTCCAACGGCTCGGTCAACGCCATGCACGACAGCCTGAACCCGCTGACCGGCATGGTGGCTATGGTCAACATGATGGTCGGCGAGGTGATCTTCGGCGGCGTCGGCGCGGGCCTCTACGGCATGCTGCTGTTTGTCCTGATCGCGGTGTTCCTGGCCGGGCTGATGATTGGCCGCACCCCGGAATACCTGGGCAAGAAACTGCAGGCCCGTGAGGTGCAGTTGCTGGTGGCGACCCTGCTGGTGATGCCGGTCGGCGTGCTGGTGCTTGGCGCCATTGCTGCCAGCCTGCCAGGCCCGGCGGGGGCAATCAGCAACCCGGGGGCGCACGGTTTCAGCCAGCTGCTGTACGCCTACACCTCGGGCACGGCCAACAACGGCTCGGCGTTCGCCGGTTTTGGCGCCAACACGGTGTACCACAACCTGATGATCGGCCTGGCCATGCTCATTGGCCGCTTTGGCTACATCCTGCCGATCCTGGCCTTGGCCGGCAGCCTGGCGGCGAAGAAAAGTGCGCCACTGGGGCAGAACAGCTTCCCTACCCATGGCCCGCTGTTCACCGGCCTGCTGCTGGTGACCATCCTGCTGGTCGGCGGCCTGACCTTCCTGCCGACCCTGGCCCTTGGGCCAATTGCCGAACACCTGAGCCTGGGTTTTTGAGGACCGATCATGAACATGCCCATTCCTGAAGTGAATACCCGGCACACTGCCAAGGACCAGACCCGCTTCGCCGCGCTGTGGCGCCCGGCGCTGGTGCAGGCGTTCGTCAAACTCGACCCGCGCCAGCTCAAACGCTCGCCAGTGATGCTGGTGGTGGCCCTGACCGCAGTGCTCACCACCGTGCTGTGCTTCGCCCCCGGCAATGGCGTGAGCACGGGTGTCGCCGTGCAGATCGCCCTGTGGCTGTGGTTCACCGTGCTGTTCGCCAACTTCGCCGAAGCCCTCGCCGAAGGCCGTGGCAAGGCCCGCGCCGACAGCCTGAAGGCCGGTAGCCAAGGCCTGACTGCCCAGCGTCGCCAGCGTGATGGCAGTTACGAGACGGTTGCTGCCAGCGCGCTGCGCAAGGACGACGTGGTACGCGTGGTAGCCGGAGAGATGATCCCCGGTGACGGCGAGGTGCTTGAAGGTATCGCGGCGGTCAACGAGGCCGCCATTACCGGCGAGTCTGCACCCGTGATCCGCGAGTCTGGCGGCGACCGCTCGGCGGTCACCGGCAACACCCGGTTGGTCTCCGACTGGCTGCTGATCCGCATTACCAGCAACCCGGGCGAGTCGACCCTGGACCGCATGATCGCGCTGGTCGAAGGTGCCAAGCGACAGAAGACTCCCAACGAGATCGCCCTCGACATCCTGCTGATCGGCCTGACGCTGATCTTCCTGATCGTGGTGGTGACCTTGCAGCCGTTCGCCCACTTTGTGGGTGGCAGCCTGCCGCTGATCTTCCTGGCTGCGCTGTTGGTGACGCTGATTCCCACCACCATCGGCGGGCTGCTGTCGGCCATCGGCATCGCCGGCATGGACCGGCTGGTGCGGCTGAATGTCATTGCCCGGTCGGGCCGTGCGGTGGAGGCCGCCGGTGACGTGCATACTCTGATGCTCGACAAGACCGGCACCATCACCTTCGGCAACCGCCGCTGCAGTGCGCTGCATGCAGCACCGGGCATCGCTGCCAAGGAACTGGGGGAGGGCGCCTTGCTGGCCTCTCTGGCTGACGATACCGCCGAGGGCAAGTCGATTGTCGAGTACCTGCGCCAGTTGCACGACTTCGTCGAGCCTCCCGCCGGTCAGTTCGAAGCCGTGGCCTTCAGCGCCGAAACGCGCCTGTCGGGCATCGACTACCAGCAGCACCGCTACCGCAAGGGCGCGGTAGATGCCGTGCTGGCGTTCGTCGGCATGCAACGCCTGGAAATGCCCCCGGCGCTGGCCCGCGAAGTGGAACGTATTGCCCAGAGTGGCGGCACACCACTGCTGGTGTGTATCGACAAGCGCCTGCTTGGCGTCATCCACCTCAAGGACGTGGTCAAACCCGGCATCCGCGAGCGCTTCGCCGAACTGCGCAAGCTGGGCATCCGCACGGTGATGGTGACCGGCGACAACCCGTTGACTGCCGCTGCCATCGCCGCCGAAGCGGGGGTGGATGACGTACTGGCCGAGGCCACGCCCGAGAAGAAGCTGGCGCGCATTCGCCAGGAACAGAACGACGGTCGCCTGGTGGCCATGTGCGGCGACGGCGCCAACGACGCCCCGGCACTGGCCCAGGCCGATGTGGGCATGGCCATGAACGACGGCACCCAGGCCGCGCGCGAGGCGGCCAACATGGTCGACCTGGACAGCGACCCGACCAAGCTGCTGGATGTAGTACAGGTCGGCAAGGAGTTGCTGGTGACCCGCGGTGCGCTGACCACGTTCTCCATTGCCAACGACGTGGCCAAGTACTTCGCCATCCTGCCGGCGCTGTTTGCGGCCATCTACCCGCAGCTGGGCGTGCTCAACCTGATGCACCTGGCCAGCCCGCAGAGCGCGATCCTGTCGGCCATCGTGTTCAACGCGCTGATCATCATCGTGCTGATCCCGCTGGCGCTTCGTGGCGTGCGCGTGCAGGCGGCCAGTGCGGCGCACCTGTTGCGGCGCAACCTGCTGATCTACGGGCTGGGCGGCATCGTGGTGCCGTTTGCCGGGATCAAGCTGATCGACCTGCTGCTCAATGCCCTGAATCTGGTCTGAGGAGGCCACCATGAATGCTTATGTACGCCCGGCATTGAGCCTGGCCCTGTTGATGACGCTGGTGACCGGCGCACTGTATCCGCTGGCGGTGACCGGCATCGCCCAGGTTGTTTTTCCGGCACAGGCCAATGGCAGCCTGGTGCGGGATGACCAGGGCCAGGTGCGCGGTTCGGCATTGATCGCCCAGGAATTCAAGGGCGATGGCTGGTTCCATGCCCGGCCTTCGGCAGGTGCCTATGCCACGGTGGCCAGCAGTGCCAGCAACCTTTCGCCAAGCAACCCGGCGCTGGCCGAGCGGGTAAAGGGTGAGGCGGCTGCGCTGTATCAGGCGCAGCAAGGGCCGGTGCCGCAGGCGTTGCTGACCACCTCGGGCAGCGGCCTCGACCCACACCTGCCACCGGAGGCCGTTGCCTATCAGATCCCACGTGTGGCGGCGGCGCGGAAACTGCCGGTGGAGCGCTTGCAAGCCTTGCAGGAAGAGGCCACCCTCCACCCATTGATCGGCCCACCGGTGGTCAATGTGCTGGCGTTGAACAAGGCGCTTGAGCAATTGAGCCACTGATATTGGGGCCGCTTTGCGGCCCTTCGCGGGCTTGCCCGCTCCCACAGGTACAGCGAACCTACTGAGTTTCGCATTCAACCTGTAGGAGCGGGCAAGCCCGCGAAGGCCTGCGAAGCAGGCCTGGTGTTGGTCGACTGTCGCAAATCCTAAGGATGAAACATGAGTGATTCCGCCCGCGCAGATGCGCTGTTGGCTAACCTCCCGCGCAACGGACGGGGGCGGCTGAAGGTGTTCCTTGGTGCCGCCCCCGGCGTCGGCAAGACCTTCGCCATGCTCCAGGCCGCCCACGCCCAGCAACGTCAGGGTGTGCAAGTGCAGGCTGGGGTGGTGGAAACCCACGGCCGCGCTGAAACCGAAGCGCTGCTCGCCGGCCTTCAGCAGCAGCCTTTGCTGCGCAGCCAGTACCGTGGCGTCACCCTTGAGGAAATGGACCTCGACGGCCTGCTCCAGGCCGCGCCGGCCTTGGTCCTGGTCGACGAACTGGCCCACACCAACGCCCCCGGCAGCCGCCACGCCAAGCGCTGGCAGGACGTGCAGGAACTGCTGGCCGCCGGCATCGACGTGTACACCACGGTCAACGTCCAGCACCTGGAAAGCCTGAACGACAAGGTGCGCGACATCACGGGCGTACACGTGCGTGAAACCCTGCCGGACTGGGTGCTGCAGGAAGCCTTCGAACTGGTGCTGATCGACCTGCCTCCACGCGAACTGCTCGAGCGCCTGCGCGAAGGCAAGGTGTATGTGCCGGAGCAGGCACGCGCAGCCATTGATGCATTTTTCTCGCAAACCAACCTTACCGCCTTGCGCGAACTGGCCATGCAAACTGCCGCCGCGCAGGTCGATGCCGACCTTGCCCATGGTTATCGCCAGCGTGGCCAAGAGGCCCCGGCCTTGCGCGGGCGCCTTCTGGTGGGCGTGGACGGCGACGACCAGGCCGAGCGCCTGGTACGCCATGCCAGCCGCGTGGCGCAGCGCCGCCACCTGCCCTGGAGCCTGGTGCATGTGGACAACGGCCGCCTGCGCGACGAAACCGCGCGTCACCGCTTGCAGGCCGCGCAGCAACTGGCCGAGCGCCTGGGCGGCGAGGTGGTGCTGCTAAGGGCTGGCGAAGTGGCGCGCACGTTGATCCAGCATGCCGCCGAGCGGCGGGCCAGCCTGGTGCTGGTGGGGCAGTCCCGCGACCGCCTGCGCCGTCGCCTGTTCGGTGCCGGTGTGGCCGCGCGGCTGTTGCGCGAAAGCCATGGGCTGGAAATCAACGTGCTGGACCGCGACGTGCAGCCGCAAGCACCGCGGTCGGCGGTGCGGCGGGTATGGGTCTGGCGCCACTACCTGCTGGCGCTGCTGGCCACGGTCATGGCGGCGGGGCTGGCCTGGGCGGTGTCGAGTGTGCTGGCGCTGCCCAACATCTCGCTGGTGTTTCTGGCTGCGGTGTTGCTGGTGGCGGTGCGCAGCAGCCTGGGGCCTGCGCTGGCCTGCGCAGCGCTATCGTTCCTGACTTATGATTTTCTGTTTATTCCACCCAATTTCTCGTTCAGCATCCAGCGCGAAGAAGACGTGCTGACCCTGGTGTTCTTCCTGCTGATGGCCGCGCTTACCGGCAACCTGGCGGCACGCCAGCGCCGCCAGTTGCAGGCTCTGCGCGAAACCCAGGCGCAGACCAGCCAGCTGCTCGACCTGTCGCGCCGGCTGACCGTGGCCACCGACCGCCAGGCCGTGTTCAATGCCGCCGGCCAGCATCTGGACGGCTGGCAAGACATGCAGGTGTGCCTGCTGGAGCGCAACGCCGAAGGCCAGCTGCAGGTGGCCAGCGGCGAAGCCCACGCCTTCAGCGACACCGAACGGGCTGCCGCCGATTGGGCCTGGCAGCACGGCCAGGCTGCCGGCCACGGCAGCGACACCCTGCCCAACGGCCGTTGGTGGTGGTGGCCGCTGGCGGTGGACGAGCAGCCGCTGGCGCTGCTGGGTGTGCGCCCGCGCAACGGGCAGCCGCTCAACGACCCACGCCGGCGCCTGCTCACGGCCCTTGGCCAGCCACTGGCTCAGGCCCTGGCCCGCGCACGTTTGGCCGAACAACTGGAGGCCGCGCGCCTGCACGGCGAAACCGAGCAGCTGCGCAGCGCTTTGCTGGCTTCCGTGTCCCACGACCTGCGCACGCCGTTGACTGCCATGCGCGGCAGCATCGACAGCCTGCTGGCGCTGGGCGAAGCGATACCGGCCGAGGACCGCCGCGAGTTGCTGGAGGGCACCCGCAACGAGGCCGAACGCCTGGACCGCTATATCCAGAACCTGCTGGACATGACCCGCCTGGGCCATGGTGGTCTCAAGCTGGCCCGCGACTGGGTAGCCCCGGCCGACATCGTCGGCAGTGCGCTCAACCGCCTGCGCGTTGTGCTGGCGCCGCTGCGGGTGCACACCGATGTGCCGGCCGAGCTGCCGTTGCTGTTCGTGCATGCGGCGCTGATCGAACAGGCGTTGGTCAACGTGCTGGAAAACGCCGCACGCTTTTCCCCGGCCAATGGTCGGCTTGAGCTGCAGGTGGCCGTGCATGATGAGCAGTTGTGCTTTACCGTCAGCGACCAGGGCCCCGGCATTCCCGTAGCCGACCGCGAGAAGATCTTCGACATGTTCTATACCGCTGCCCGGGGGGACCGCGGCGGGCAGGGCACAGGCCTGGGCCTGGCAATCTGCCAGGGCATGATCGGCGCCCATGGCGGGCAGATTCTGGTGGGCGAAGGCATCGATGGCCAGGGCACCGGCATCACTCTATGCTTGCCGCTACCCCCTCAACCTGAAGCCGAAAGCGAAACGCCATGAGCCAGTCCGCCACCCTGTTGGTCATCGACGATGAACCGCAGATCCGCAAGTTTTTACGCATCAGCCTGGCCTCGCAAGGCTACAAGGTGCTTGAGGCGGCCACTGGTACTGAAGGGCTGGCCCAGGCTGCGCTGGGCAAGCCGGACCTGGTGGTGCTTGACCTGGGGCTGCCGGACATGGACGGCCAGCAGGTGCTGCGTGAGTTGCGCGAATGGAGCGCGGTGCCGGTGATGGTGCTGTCGGTGCGCGCCAGTGAGGTGCAGAAGGTGGATGCGCTGGACGGCGGGGCCAACGATTACGTGACCAAACCGTTTGGCATCCAGGAATTTCTGGCGCGGGTGCGGGCCTTGCTACGCCAGGTGCCACAGGCCGGGGGCTCGGAAGTGGCAGCCAGCTTTGGGCCGCTGACCGTGGATTTTGCCTTTCGCCGGGTAACCCTGGACGGTGTGGAGGTGGCGTTGACGCGCAAGGAATATGCCTTGCTGACGCTATTGGCCGGGCACCCCGGGCGGGTGATTACCCAGCAGCAACTGCTCAAGGATGTCTGGGGGCCTACCCATGTGGAGAATACCCACTACCTTCGGATCGTGGTGGGCCATCTGCGGCAGAAGCTGGGCGATGACCCCACGGCGCCACGGTTCATCATCACCGAGGCAGGGGTGGGGTACAGGTTGGTGGCGCCGACCACATAATCCCTGTGGGAGCGGGCGTGCCCGTGAAGAATCCAGCGCGATGCATGGCACCGGCTGCGCCGGTGTTCGCGGGCATGCCCGCTCCCACATTGACCGCATCGCCCTCAAGTTATGCGCAGTACCTGCGGGTGCCGGCTTGCCTAGGGGCCAGAGTAGGTTCAGGGCGCTGTTCTCGACTCCAGATCCATTTCCGTGGGCCACACTACTCGGGGTGCCAGGCGCAGGGCGAACTCACACCAGAGTACATCGTTGTGGTCCTTGGGCTCACCGGGTGGGGGCAGTGCCGAGGGGCCTTCCTGCATATACGTGCAGATATAGGCCCAGGCGTGCTGGTCGGCGCCCATCGTTACAAGAGGGAAACGGTCAATAACGTTGTTCGTGCCCGGTGCGATGATGGACAATGTGACACCCCATTTGAAAATCAATCCGCCGTTTGGCAGCGAGCCATTCTGCGACCAGCGCTCGGCGCGAACTTGTGACCAGTCGTAACTGACCACCACGATTTTCCCTTTGTCGAAAGGGTTCCACCATTGACGCTTGAAGTTGTAGGCGTAAATTTTTTTGCGGGCCCGGTTGAAACGGATGGGCAGGTCTCGGGGAGCTGCCAGATCCGCCCGGAACAGAATGATGATGCTCCATGAGAATAGTGAGTACATACCAACGAGTAGGAGTATGCTCTCAATGTCTGTTGGGTCCGTATGGAAGATCATCCAAGGAAGATCAACCAAGATCGAAATCAGATAGATTAATGTCAGTGCCGAAACGACACCACGCCATGCCATTGCTGAACGAGAGATTTCGAGGCAAATATCATCTTGATGGTTTGGCGCGTGAGTGCCCAGGTGCGGTTCCAGAACCGGTGCATCGAAAGGCGACGGCAAGTCTTCTTTCCACCCAGGGCAGGGTGGTATCAGTATTGGACCGCTCATTGACTGTCGCCTGTGTTGGAGCGGATATTATTTTCCTTGAGAACGATTCGAGCGCATGCGGATTGGTCATGTCTATCCGGCCAGTAGCTTAGCGTTAACTCAACGGCCTGGAGAGTGTGGTAGTCGGACAGTGGGAGCGTTCCCTGGATGCTGAGTGTTCCAGTTAATTCATCTAGCTTTATAACTGGCTGCATAGGGGAAGCCCTTGAGAAGAGGTGCCTGGGTTCTTTGTTTTCAGCGCGCAGTATTAACGGTGACGAACTGTCGGCTGACAAATTAGCTATTTCGCAGCCTCTGGCTCCGTGATGCAGAATTAGACTCCACTGATAATGCGAGAGGTGCTGATTAAAGTGTGGAATGCGCATGAAGTAGTCGAGGCTGAAACTTGCGGGCACCGCATTTCCGTCGTCAGTAAACATCGTGGATGCAACTTCTCGGTGAATGGCGTGGTTTATATCAAATTGGATCTGGGTCGAGACCTCCGCATGCAAACCGATGATGGCCGCATTGAGGGCTCCAATGGCCGCGTCCATATCAGTTTCGGTTACCCATTGGCGACGTGATTGAGGTAGTCCCCACCTAGCATTTCTGGCCCAAAGCTCCGTTGGTAATGATTCTTTCCGCTTGGCCGAAGTTGCGAGCAGATAGGCTGCCATGCCCAACGTCATGCTTAGGCCTATTGGGCCAAGCAAAGCGCTATATCCAAAAGCGGCCCAGACTCCAAATGCTGCGGCCCCAAATGAACTGGCACTTGCGAGCTGGTACAACTGAGTCGCAGCGTTATCTCCTGTCTTCTTGGATCTCAGGCTTGCAAACCTGTATTGAGCCCCATCCATGACGCCAGCAATCGCCGCAATACCGGCCCCAAATCTGGCCATACCGGTACCCAGGGAGGTCGTTGTCACTGTTCCTGGCCACGGAATCTCCGGACGTATCTGCGCAACGAGAAGCCCTGCCGTTTCTACACTAGTACCCAGTAAACCAAGCGACGAAGACCAGATTGCCGCAAGCGCCTCCGGGTTGTGCTGATGCGTTTCCTGCAACGTTCGATAGTTGTTGCGCAGGCTGTCCTGATGGAACCATAGGCCCCCCAGGGCAAACAGCAGTTGGACACTTGCACCACTGGCTAATCCATCCCGCAAGCTGCGCATGGCATCGCTAGCCACGCTTTGCGCGGCCATCGAGCTGACTTTCAATCCATCAGTAACCTGCGCACGCAGCGTACCCGTACCAATCACCACACTCCTTACCAGCTCCCCGACGCCACCGGCCGCACCTTCCCGTAACTGCACCAACCGCGCCTGCAAACTCTCGGCACTTTCAAACGCCCAGAGCACCACCTCGATCATCTGGTTACGGTTGCCCGCTGCCGCAATGTTGATCGCGCCACTCAGCACCATGGCGCGTACCTTGCGGCCCAAGGGATCACGGAATTGCTTGTCTACCTGCTGCAGAAACGCATCGGTCCGTGCCTGCACCGCTTCATTGAGCAGGCTCATGTATTCGCCCACTGTCAGCGACACGCGCAGCGGCGTCACCTGCTGCCCGGCGAACAGCGCAAATGCCGAACGATGTACGTGGCCGATCAGCGTCCTGGAACGTTCACTGATGTGCTGGCTGAGTGCATTCCCAGCGCTGTTGGTCGCGGCCAGCAACTGGCCAACGGCATCCTGTATCGGCTTGATCATCAACAGCTGGCCATCGGCGGTGCCGGCGATACTTTTGATGATGTCGTACACCTTGCCGAAATCATCCCCGGACTGCCCGCTGGCCACCTGCTGCATCAGCTTCTGGTTCTTGGCCAGCAACGCTTGGTAAAGCAGGCTACGGTCGTCTTCCAGAAGCTGCTGCCAGATATGCTGGGTCATCCCGAGCGGCTGGCCTTGCGTGGGTAGCGCTTCGGTGGGCCCGCCGGCCAGGCAGGCGGCCATCATCTGTATGAAGTGCTCGACCGAAGCAGGGTCTTTCGCGTCATAGTCGAAGTAGCCAATCTGCTGAAAACTACGTTTGGCGTAGTGGTGCGCGTACAGCTTGCCTACCTGGTCGACCATCGACTGCCAGTTTTTCAGCTCGCGGTCGTAATCCGCCTGGAAGTCGGCACGGGCGCGCTCGTCGTAACGCTCTTCCAGCCGCTTGCGGGCCCCCTCTTGCCTGCGCGCGATGTCCCGTTCGCTCTGTGCTTGCAGGTCCACCGGAGGGAAGTGTGTTTTGACCCCTAACGGGCTTTTGTTCCATTGCTGGACCCGCCGGGCCTCGCGCTGTGCGTCCTCGGGCCCCTGAGCAGCAGCGGTGGCGGCATGCAGTTCGCGGATGCCCAGTAACGCTTGCGAGGTGAAATACTCGAAGTGGCGCTGGGGTTGGGCACGCCACTCCTGCATGGCCTGCACCCAGCCCGTGCGCTGCGCATTGAGCTCCATCACCATCCCGACCGGGTCGGGCAGGGTCAGCGCCAGCACGCCGTCGGGTAGCTGTTCCTGCAGGATGACCTTGCGCACATGGTTGCGGGTTTGATCCCCGCGGCCCAGGCGGCTGTAAAAGCCATGAACGCTGGTAAACCTGGCAGAAGAAAACGTAGAGAACTCCAGCACATTTTCCATGCCGAAGCGGAAACTGTCGGTCATGGCAATGCCGATGCTGGCAGGGTTGTTGCGCGCGGTCTCCAGGTCTACCTCGACGAAGCGGGCGAGGGTGCCCGGATCACCATCGGCAATACCTTTGCGATAACGGTCGAGTACGGCAAGGGGCCAGGGATCGTTGGCGAAGGCGACCCAGGCTTTGCGGTAGAGCGAGGTGTTGATGTTGATGAATGAGGCGATCACATCGTGGCCTTCGGTGGCGCATACCTTGGGCAATGACTTGGGCGGCCCCAAGGGCATCTGCGACACAGGGAAACGCTGCAAGGTGCCTTCTGCCGCCACCTCGTAGGCCTGCCAGATTTCCTGGTCGAGCAGCACGTAGACATAACCCTGGCGCAGCAGGCGCAATTGGTCGGTGTGCATTGGGTGGAAGGTGATTTCGCTGTCGTCCGCCAGGCGATAGGGGCGCCCTGTATCAGGGCGAGGGGCGTAGGCCTCGCGCAGCAGCATGATTGGCAGGCCGGAGCGTTCGCAGGCATTGCAGCTGCCGTATGTGTTGGGTATCTCTTCCTGCATGGCAATGTGGACGGCTTTGCTGGTGCTCATGAATAACTCCTTGCCTGCGGCAGGGCGGCCACGATGTGCGACCAGGCGCGGTCGTCGTAGCAGGCGAAACGCGATGCCAGGCGTTGTATGCCGGCCGCTGCCTGTGCCACGTCGTGCTGGATGGCGGGATGTTGAAGGAGCAATGGGTGGACCATGACCATGTGCAGGCACATGCACTGGATATCGGCACGGTCGCGAAGGCCCTGCCTGAAGGCCTTGAGGAGCAGATTCATGGCATGAACGGGCGCGTTTTCCGGCAAGCCTGATGGGCCTGTGAATTGCCAGGGGGCGCCGGTTTGCTGCACGGCATTCAGGCGACGCCAAGCGCCGAGCAGTTGAATGATCTGCGGCGCGACGTGCTGGGTAGCCCTTGCCGCATCAGGGACGACCAGCTCGCCAGCCGGCGGTTGCCGTTCGAACACCGCGCAACTGCCACAGCCATCGGGGTGCAGCCAGCTACGAATGGGCCCAAGGACTTGGGCCGCGTTGCGCATGGTTGCGCGCAGCAACACCAGGCGTACAGGCTCGAACCAGGCGGTGATGCCGTGCGGCGGCGGTTGGTGCAGTACATGGCATTGCTGGCTGATGTGTCGGGCGATGAGGTCGGCGGGTTGCTCGCTGACTAGCCAGCCACACACATAGTGCCAGGTGGCCGTTGCCTCACGTGCGCCGCAGGTCGCGCTGAGTGCAGCAAGGGCTGTGGGCGCTGCACCGGGTTTGGCAAGCTGAACCAGGGCTGGCCAGTATTGAGGGTCCTGGACTAGCCCGCGGCTATCGACGCGCACTACCGCATCGTCACCCAGCGTCTCGGTGAGCGATGCAATGCTTAACGGGTGCTCGGGCGTGCACCCCGCAAACGGGTCCAGTAGCAGATACAGGGCCTCTTCTGGTTGGCGCAGCTGGGTCGCGAAGCGATCGACCCATTGCAGGTAGCCCTGTGCGGACTGGCTCGACATGAGAAGTTCCTTTGTCTTCTTGATGGCGAGCAAAAATCTAACGAGGAATCAATTCTGTAGGGAGTTATCGGCTTCCTAACGTGCTGTAGGACTTTTCGTTTTCGGATGGGGCGGCTCAGGACCTTGGGGATTCTGTTTCAAAGCATTGGCGCATGACATCCAGGTAACGTCTGGCGCCCAGGCCCAATGGGCGCGACTTGATCCAGATGATGTCCACCCACAAGCGCAGGCGGCTGGCCATGTTGTCAAAGCGCACCTCGGCCAGTGCACCGGAAGCAATCAGTGGTTCAACCAGCGGCTGCGGCAGGTAGGCCCAGCCTAGCCCGGACTGCACCAGGTCCAGCGTGGCCAGGTAGCTGTCGGTCAGCCAGATGCGCCGCGACAGCACCATGCGTGGGTCGGACCCGGTGGCCTTGCCCGAGGCCACGATGATCTGCCGTTGTTCGGCAAAGGCCTCTTCAGGCAGTGGTGTGCCGCTGTTCTGCCCGGCCGGATGGCGTGGTGAGGCGACGGCCACCAGCAGTTGGCTGCCAGCTTCGAGGAACGACTCGCGCTCGTCGATGCCGGGCCGCTCGAACACCAGTGCCAGTTGCACACTGCCGTCGTGTAGCAGGCGAATGGCTTCGGTCTGGGTGGCGGAGCGCACCTCGATTTCCAGGCTGGGAAATTCCTGGGCGAGGGTTTCCAGTGGCTGGCTCCAGCGGCCGGTCTGCAGCTCGGGCGCCATGGCGATGGTCAGGCGCTTTTCCAGGCCTTTGTGCAATTGCAGGGCCTGGGCATCCAGCAGGTTGAGCTGGCAGATCACCTGCCTGGCCTGGGGCTCCAGCGCCAGGGCGGCGCTGGTGGGCAAGGCTTTGCGTGTGGCCCGGTCGAACAGCGGCAGGTCCAGCTCCGCTTCCAGTTGGGCGATTGCCATGCTTACGGCCGAAGGCACACGGCCCAGCTTGCGCGCGGCAGCGGAGAACGAGCCGGCATCCAGCACCGCGAGGAAAATTGCCAGGGAGTCGCTGGAGAAGGCCATGTTCGGTGAACCTGATGTTGGGGCGTTGTGAGCGAATAGTAATGGATGGAATTGCCAAGGGTAGGGCTTGAAGTAATCGGTGTTTGTGAGATCGAGCGCCGCCCGCGGGGCGCTCGATCTCACAGGCGACGAACTTCCAAGGGCCAACGCTCCAGCCTCACCCAAATCCCTACAGCCCTTCGTCCAGCACCCGGTCAATGCTGTCGACAAAGTAGTCCACGCTCGCCCGGGTGGTGCACATCGGTGGCTTGATCTTGAGGATGTTCAGGTAGTCGCCGGTCGGCTGCATGAAGATGCCCAGGTCACGCAGGCGATTGCACAGCGTCATGGTTTCTTCGGTGGCCGGCTCCAGGGTTGTGCGGTCGCGCACCAGCTCCAGCCCCAGGTAGAAGCCCGAGCCATGTGCTGCCCCGGCCAGCGGGTGCTTGTCGACCAGCGCCTGCAGGCGGGCCTTGAAGTAGCGCCCGGTGTCGCGGGCGTTGTCCCACAGGCCTTCTTCCTGCATCACGTCCAGCACCGCCATGCCGATGCGGCAGCTGACCGGGCTGCCACCGGCCGAGGAGAAGAAGTAACCCTCAGCCTCCAGCGCCTCGGCGATTTCGCGGCGGGTGATGACCACGCCCAGCGGCTGGCCGTTGCCCATGCCCTTGGCCATGGTGATGATGTCGGGCACTACGCCTTGTTCCTCGAAGCCCCAGAAGTATTCGCCCAGGCGGCCATAACCCACCTGCACTTCGTCGGCGATGCACACCCCGCCACGGGCGCGTACCTTGGCATAGGCGTCGCGCAGGTAGCCGGCCGGCAACGAGATACCGCCGGCATTGCCGTACACCGGCTCGCAGATGATGCCCGCCAGCTGGCGGCCACGCGCATCCAGGTCCGCCAGTTTGGCGTCGACGTCCTGCAGGTAGTCGGCGGCGCTGTCAGCACCGCGGAAACGACCGCGGAAGGTGTTCGGTGCTTCGACCGGGTGTACCCAGTCCGGGCGGGTTTCCAGGGCTTGCGGGTTGTCGGCGATGGACGTGGAGATGGCGTCGGTGGCCACCGACCAGCCGTGATAGGCCTCCAGCACGCTGAGCAGGTCACGCCCGCCGCTGTAGGCCCAGGCCAGGCGAATCGCCAGGTCGTTGGCTTCGGTGCCGCTGTTGACCATGAACACCCGGTCGAAACCTTCGGGCGCCAGGTCTAGCAGGCGCTCGGAGAACTCGGTAATGGCGGCGTAGTGAAAGCGCGAGTTGGTGTTCAGCAGCGACCATTGCCGCGCCGACTCGGCGACCATGCGCGGGTGGCCATGGCCCAGCACCGCGACGTTGTTGAGCATGTCCAGGTACGATCGGCCCTGCATGTCGATCAGGTAGTTGCGCCAGCCGCGTTCGATGTGTGGCGGCTGCGCGTAGTAGTGTTTCTGCGAGCGGGCGAAGCTGGCGTCGCGGCGGGCCAGCAGGGCTTGCGGATCGGGTAGCGGCTCGGCATCGCAATCGAAGCCCAGCAGCGCGGCTGGCGACGGGCACAGGGTCAGCCAGGCGGCAGCGTGTGATGGGGTGGCGAAGAACGGCGGTTGGATGCCGATGTCCAGGCACAACTGCACGCTGAGGAAACCACAGCTGCTGCCCAGGGACTGGCCTTTTTCCATGGCCTGGCCGTCTGCCGGTACGTTTTCCAGGCCCTGCAGCCACAAAGCCCAGTGCGCGGTGCGCAGGCAGCCACGGCCGTCGCCGTGGCGCTGCCAGGTGCCGGGTGCTGGCGCTTGCACCAGGCTACCGTTGGGCACGTGCAGCTCAACGCCGAGGGCGCAGGTGGCGGGCTCTTCGGGGCGGTCGATGTGGGTTTGCGACAGGCGATATTGCCCGTGCAGGCTGCAGGCCGGAGCGGCTTGCGAAGTCAGCAAACGCTGGTCGAAGCCGGGTTGCTCCCAGTTGCCGGCCTCGCAGTGTGTACTGAGTACCCCCAAGTCCACCCGTGTTACAGGCTGCCCGGCCAGCTCGGGGAGCAGGGGGGCGCAACCGTTGAAGTCCGGCGCCTTGGGTTGCAGGCCCGCAGCCTGCAGGATGGCCGCCTCCATCAGGGCAATGGGCACGGCGGTGGCAGTGTCGAAAATTTCCCATTCGTGGGCAATGTTATCGCGGGTGTACTGGTTGCCCGGGTCGACGGCGAGCTGTTGTTCGCTGCTCAGCACCAGTACGGCGGCGCGGTTCAGCACCAACGGCCACAGGGCACGTAGTTCGGCCTCGGTCAGCGGGTTGAGCGCCTGATAGGCGTGCACGGCTGGCAGGATGCGCAGTGGGTCGCCCTCGGCGTGGTGCAACAGCGCAGCGCAGGTCACCGACAGGTCGGCGATGCGCCAGGTGCGCAGCAGGTCACCGAAATCGATCACGCCTTGCAGTTGCCACTGGCGCTGGGCATCACGGGCCCACACGGTGTTGTCGTCGGTAATGTCCAGGTGCACGGCCTGACTCGGCAAGTGATCAACCAGCGGCATCAGGCGCTCGCGGGCATGGCGGGTGGCGTGTTCGATGCGGGCGCGCTGCTCGCTGTCCTGTAGCACCGGCAGCAGATGTACGATCAGGGCCTGGGCGTGTTGCGGGTCCCATTGCAGGGTGCGTGCAAGACCTGGGTGGTCGAAATCGGCCAGGGCCTTGTCCAGCTTCGCACAGAGCCCGCCCAGTTCAGCCATCAGGCGGGGCTCCATATGCTTGAGGCGGGTCAGTGGCTGGCCTTCGATGTAATCGAGCAGGCGCAGGCGCAGGGGGTGCCCGTCCATGTCCAGTGCCAGCAAACCTTCGCCGTTGCTGGCGGGTCGCAAGGCGGGTACCGGCAGGTCCTGTTCGCGCAGGTAGGCCAGGGCGGCATGTTGTGCTTCAAGCTCAAGCTGGGCATAGCTGCCGTGGCAGGCTTTGAGCACATAGCGGGCTTGTGGCGTGTCGACGCGGAAGTTGACGTCCTGTTGGCTGCCCAGTGGCGTCAGGTCACCGTCCAGACCATAGTGCGCCTGCAATACGGTGTGTGCCTGCGCCTCGCTGAGTGAAGGGCTGGGCAGGCCGGAGCGGCTGATCAGCGTGGTCAGGACAGGGGAGGCGGACGAATGTTGTGGGCTGGACATGAGGCTCTACCGTTGCTGCTGGGAGTGGACGGTGGAGAATTTATGCCTGATCTGACTGATGATGGAAGACGATTGTTGTCAGTAAAATTGATTATCGCGCGCTTGATCGTGTCTGCATGGCAGCCTGCGTGACTTTACATAAAATTATTCTCTGCCAATAATTATTGGTATTCAATAATTCTGGATAAAGCCATGTTCGATCTATTTCCACGCCGCGAACTGGCTGCCGACATGGCCAGGCAGCTGCTGAAACCCTCCACTCTGGATATCGGGCTGCGATCTGGTTTGTTCTTCTCGGGGCTGCGCCGGACTGGCAAAACCACCTTCCTGAAGAACGACTTGATCCCAGCATTGGAGGAAATGGGTGCGCTGGTGATCTACGTCGATCTCTGGAGTGATACCCAGACCAGTCCTGTGGCACTTGTCCTTGCAGCTGTGCGTAAAGCCCTTGTTGATCTGCAGAACCCAGGCTCGGCGTTCTTGCAGAAACTGAAAACCTTGCGCGGTGCGGCAGTCGAAATGGCCGGGCTCAAGTTTGGGTTCAACCTCGATACCTTGGGCACCGAAGGTGGCGTGACGCTGGCAGAAGCGCTAACTGAAGTCGTCGACCAAGCCCGGGCGGACGTCGTGCTGGTTGTCGATGAGGTACAGCAAGCGATTACCACCGAGGCCGGGCAGCAGATGATGCTGGCATTGAAGGCTGCACGTGATGCCATCAACCCGCGACCGAACACACCAGGGTATTTCCTGTTTATCGGTACCGGCTCTCACCGGGCAATGGTCAACGAATTGACCGCTCGACGTAACCAGGCTTTTGCCGGCGCTACCAATGTGCCCTATCCGGTACTAGGCAGGGACTATGTCGAATTCTGGCTCAAGCGGCTCGCGAATGATGGGCTGGACAACTTACCGTCGCTGAATGTTGCTGCACTCGCATTCAAAACGCTGGGTAGCAGGCCAGAGGAATTCATCCGTGCACTTCGCCAGCTGATCCATTCGCCAGCGTCGAGTGCTGGGCCGGATGATTTGCTGCCAGTGATCGCAGCCACTTTGCGTTCGGCTGCTGCCGACCTGGAGCTAATGAAGGTAGAAGAGCTGGGCGTTCTGGCTGAAGCGATTTTTGCCCGGATTGCATCGGCCGAAGGTGATGTGCGTGGCGTGTTTTCCAATGAGGCGGCAGCCGAATATTCGAAAGTCGTGGGGCGCGAAGTTCGGGTTGAAGAGATACAGCCGGTTGCCAACGAGTTGCTGGCGGCCAACCTGATCATGCGTCGTGGGCACGGAGTCTATGGGGTGACTGACCCCTTCGTGCAGGAAATCTGGCGCGAGCGGCAGGAACTGTTGAGACGCCATTGATTGGCACGATGCTCATCCATCAGCGCTTTTGCCATCGCACTCAGGTAGTGGGCAGCCCAGATCATCATCGGCTTTTCATCCATCAGACCGGTGATGGTCAGCTCGCGATGCCGCCGCCTGTCTGCTGTCAAACAGTCGGGTGGCAGCTGTACGTGGGTTGACAGACCGGTGGTTAATCACGCAAAAGTTCCGGCGCACGCAAGCGTGCCCACACGTACAGTCACCATGAAGCGGAGACTGCCTGCGTGAATTAACCATCACAGCCTGTCAACGCTGTATCGCTGATCTTCAGCGACCAATCGAGACTAGAGCCCGGCCAGAGCAGCCGCAACGGAAAACACGCGGCAGGAGTATGTTTGGGAAATGGACTACAAGGAAGGGGGTAAATCTGATTTACCCCACAGAAGCGGGCCGGTTTGCGGCCCATCGCCGGCAAGCCAGCTCCCACCTCGACCGTGCTGGCTTCAAGCCATGCGCTATCCCTGTGGGATGGCTTGCCTGCGATGGGCTGCGCAGCAGCCCCCAAAAGCTAACTAACGGCATCCACCTCCAAAAATGCCGCCTCCAGCAACTGCCGTGTATACGGATGCTGCGGCGCATGGAAGATCGCCTGCGCATCCCCTTGCTCCACCACTTGCCCATGCTTGATCACCATCAGCTGGTGACTCAGCGCCTTGACCACCGCCAGGTCATGGCTGATGAACAAGTACGTCAGGTTGTACTTATGCTGCAGGTTACGCAGCAATTCCACCACCTGCCGCTGTACGGTGCGGTCCAGCGCGGACGTGGGTTCGTCCAGCAGAATCAGCGCTGGCTTCAGCACCAGCGCCCGGGCAATGGCGATGCGCTGGCGTTGCCCGCCGGAAAACTCATGGGGGTAGCGATGGCGCGTGCGCGGGTCCAGGCCTACTTCCTCCAGGGCAGCAATAATCGCTGCTTCCTGTTCCTGTGCGGTGCCAATGCCGTGAATGCGCAGCCCTTCACCCACAATGTCCGCCACGCACATGCGCGGGCTCAGGCTGCCAAACGGGTCCTGAAACACCACCTGCATTTCCCGACGCAGCGGCCGTACAGCCTTCTGGTTCAGCCCTTGCAGGTCTTGCCCATGGAAGCGGATGCCACCCTGGCTGGAGATCAGCCGCAGGATCGCCAGGCCGAGCGTGGACTTGCCCGACCCGGACTCCCCGACAATCCCCAGTGTCTGCCCTTGCGGCAAGCTGAAGTTGACCCCGTCCACGGCCTTCACATGGTCGACCGTGCGCCGCAGCAGCCCCTTCTTGATCGGGAACCACACCTTGAGGTCATCCACCTCCAGTAATGGCGCGCCCACCGGGTTGTGCGCCGGCAGCCCGCTGGGCTCGGCATTTATAAGCATTTGGGTGTAGTGGTGCTGTGGCGAGCTGAACAGCGTGGCGCATTCGGCTTGCTCTACAATTTGCCCGCGTTGCATCACGCACACGCGGTGGGCGATGCGACGCACCAGGTTCAGGTCATGGCTGATCAGCAGCAGCGCCATGCCCAAGCGCGCCTGCAGTTCCTTGAGCAGGTCGAGAATCTTCAACTGCACGGTCACGTCTAGCGCCGTGGTCGGCTCATCTGCAATCAGCAGTTCCGGCTCGTTGGCCAGCGCCATGGCGATCATCACCCGCTGGCGCTGCCCGCCCGACAGCTCGTGGGGCAGGGCCTTCAAGCGCTTGTGCGGCTCGGGAATGCCGACCAGGTCCAGCAGTTCCAGGGTACGTGCGGTCGCTTCCTTGCCCGTCAGGCCCTTGTGCAGCAGAAGGATTTCGTTGATCTGCTTCTCGATGCAGTGCAGCGGGTTGAGCGAGGTCATCGGCTCCTGGAAGATCATCGCAATGCGGTTGCCGCGAATGCGTTGCAGGGTCTTCTCGTTCTGCTGCAGCAGGTCCTTGCCTTCGTAGCCGATACTGCCGCTGGGGTGGCGCGCCAGGGGATAGGGCAGCAGGCGCAAGATCGAGTGCGCGGTGACCGATTTGCCCGAGCCACTTTCGCCCACTAGCGCCAGCGTCTCGCCTTTGCGGATGTCAAAGCTGATGCCGTCCACCACCCGGTTGACCTGGTCCCCGGTCACAAACTCCACGGCCAGGTCCCGCACTTCGATCAGGTTCTGTTCACTCATGTCACTTCCTCGGGTCGAAGGCATCGCGGGCGGACTCGCCTATGAACACCAACAGGCTCAGCATCAGCGCCAGCACGGCAAAGGCGCTGATGCCCAGCCACGGCGCTTGCAGGTTGGACTTGCCCTGCGCCACCAGTTCGCCCAGCGATGGCGAACCGGCGGGCAGGCCGAAGCCGAGAAAGTCCAGGGCGGTGAGTGTGCCGATGGCGCCGGTGAGAATGAACGGCATGAAGGTCATGGTCGAGATCATGGCGTTGGGCAGGATGTGCCGGTACATGATCGCGCCGTTGCGCATGCCCAAGGCACGGGCGGCGCGCACGTATTCCAGGTTACGCCCACGCAGAAACTCGGCGCGCACCACATCCACCAGGCTCATCCACGAGAACAGCAGCATGATGCCCAGCAGCCACCAGAAGTTGGGCTGCACGAAGCTGGCCAGGATGATCAGCAGGTACAGCACCGGCAGGCCCGACCATATTTCCAGAAAGCGCTGCCCCGCCAGGTCGACCCAGCCGCCATAGAAGCCTTGCAAGGCGCCGGCGATGACGCCGACGATGGAGCTGGCCACGGTCAGGGTGAGGGCGAACAGTACCGAAATGCGGAAGCCGTAGATCACCCGCGCCAGCACGTCGCGGCCCTGGTCGTCGGTGCCCAGCCAGTTGTCCGTGGAGGGCGGCGCCGGGGCGGGCACGCGCAGGTCGTAGTTGATGCTCTGGTAGCTGAACGGGATTGGCGCCCACAGCACAAAGCTGTCTTTCTTGGCCAGCAGTTCGCGGATGTACGGGCTCTTGTAGTTGGCCTCCAGCGGGAACTCGCCGCCGAAGGTGGTTTCCGGGTAGCGCTTGAACGCCGGGAAATACCATTCGCCGTCGTAACGCACGGCCACGGGCTTGTCGTTGGCGATCAACTCCGCGCCCAGGCTCAGGCCGAACAGGATCAGGAACAGCCACAGCGACCACCAGCCACGGCGGTTGGCCTTGAAACGCTCGAAGCGCCGGCGGTTGAGGGGGGACAAGGCCATGTCAGTGCTCCCGGCTGGCGAAGTCGATGCGTGGATCGACCAGGGTGTAGGTCAGGTCGCCGATCAGTTTCACCACCAGCCCCAGCAGGGTGAAGATGAACAGGGTGCCGAAGACCACCGGGTAGTCGCGGTTAATGGCCGCTTCGAAACTCATCAGGCCCAGGCCGTCGAGGCTGAAGATGACCTCGATCAGCAATGAGCCTGTGAAGAAGATGCCGATGAACGCCGACGGGAAGCCGGCTATCACCAGCAGCATGGCGTTGCGGAACACGTGGCCGTACAGCACCCGCGGCCTGCTTAGGCCCTTGGCCTTGGCGGTGACCACATATTGCTTGTTGATCTCGTCGAGGAAGCTGTTCTTGGTCAGCAGGGTCATGGTGGCGAAGTTGCCGATGACCAGCGCGGTGATCGGCAGCACCAGGTGCCAGAAGTAGTCCAGCACCTTGCCGGTGGTGCTCAGTTCGTCGAAGTTGTTGGAGGTGAGACCACGCAGCGGGAACCAGTCGAAGTAGCTGCCCCCGGCGAACAGCACGATCAGCAGGATGGCGAACAGGAACGCCGGTATCGCATAGCCGACGATGATCGCCGAGCTGGTCCACACGTCAAAGTGGCTGCCGTGGCGCACTGCCTTGGCGATCCCCAGCGGGATCGACACCAGGTACATGATCAGCGTGCTCCACAGCCCCAGCGAGATCGAAACCGGCATCTTCTCGACGATCAGGTCGATCACCTTGGCATCGCGGAAGAAGCTGTCGCCGAAGTCCAGCTGGGCGTAGTTCTTGATCATGATCCACAGGCGTTCGGGCGGCGACTTGTCGAAGCCGTACATGCGCTCGATTTCGGCGATCAGTGCCGGGTCCAGGCCCTGTGCGCCGCGGTAGTTGGAGCCGGCCACGGAAACCTCGGCGCCGCCACCGGCAATGCGGCTGGTGGCGCCTTCGAAGCCTTCGAGCTTGGCGATCATCTGCTCGACCGGGCCACCGGGGGCGGCCTGGACGATGATGAAGTTGATGACAAGGATACCGAACAGGGTCGGGATGATCAGAAGCAGGCGGCGCAGGATGTAGGCCAGCATGTTAGTTGGCCTCGTCCGCAGGGGCTTCGCTGACCGCCGGGGTCACCCCGGGCTTGATCCACCAGGTGTCGATGCCGATGTCGTACTTGGGCGACACTTTCGGGTGGCCGATGTGGTTCCAGTAGGCCACGCGCCAGGTCTTGATGTGCCAGTTTGGGATCACGTAGTAGCCCCACAGCAACACGCGGTCGAGGGCACGGCAGTGGTCGATCAGGCTCTGGCGAGAGTCGGCGTTGATCAGTTGTTCCACCAACTGGTCGATGGCCGGATCGCGCAGGCCGATGAAGTTGCGGCTGCCGGGGTTGTCGGCGGCGGCACTGGACCAGAATTCGCGCTGCTCGTTGCCCGGCGAGTTGGACTGCGGGTAGCCGCCGACGATCATGTCGTAGTCACGTGAACGCAGGCGGGTGATGTACTGGGAAACGTCCACCCGGCGGATGCTCAGGTTGATGCCGAGGTCGGCGAGGTTGCGCTTGAACGGCAGCAGAATGCGTTCGAACTCGGTCTGCGCCAGCAGGAACTCGATGGTCACCGGTTTGCCTTGGGCGTCGACCATCTTGTCGTCAACGATTTTCCAGCCGGCTTCCTGCAGCAGCTTGTAGGCCTGGCGCTGCTGCTCGCGGATCATGCCGCTGCCGTCGCTGACCGGGTTCTTGAAGGGCTCGGAGAACACCTGCTCGGGGACCTTGCCACGCAGTGGCTCGAGGATCTTCAACTCATCTGGGCTGGGCAGGCCATGGGCGGCCATTTCCGAGTTGTCGAAGTAGCTGCCGGTGCGGGTGTAGGCACCGTTGAACAGCTGCTTGTTGGTCCACTCATAGTCCAGCAGCAGGCTCAGCGCCTGGCGCACACGCACGTCCTGGAACACCGGGCGGCGGATGTTGAAGATGAAACCCTGCATGCCGGTGGGGTTGCCGTTGGGCAGCTCTTCCTTGATCAGGCGGCCTTCGCGCACGGCGGGCACGTTGTAGGCGGTGGCCCAGTTCTTCGCGCTGACCTCCAGCGCATAGTCGAACGCCCCGGCCTTTAGTGCTTCCAGGGCGACGGTGGTGTCGCGGTAGGAATCGAAGGTCATGACGTCGAAATTGTAGAAGCCACGGTTGATCGGCAAGTCCTTGGCCCAGTAGTCCTTGACCCGCTCGTAGCGCACCGAGCGGCCGGCCTTGACCTCGGCGACCTTGTACGGGCCGCTGCCCAGGGGGATTTCCAGGTTGCCGCGGTTGAAGTCGCGGTTTTCGTACCAGTGCTTGGGCAGGACTGGCAGCTGGCCGAGAATCAGTGGCAGCTCGCGGTTGCCCTTGTGCTTGAACCTGAACAGCACCTTCAGCGGGTCTTCGGCGACCACTTCGGCGACGTCGGCGTAGTACTGGCGGTACAGCGGCGCACCGTCCTTGATCAGGGCATTGAAGGTGAACACCACGTCCTCGGCACGCATCGGGTGGCCGTCGTGGAAGCGGGCTTCGGGGCGCAGGTAGAAGCGCACCCAGCTGTTGTCCGGGGCCTTCTCGATCTTGCCGGCCACCAGGCCGTATTCGGTGAACGGCTCGTCCTGGCTCTGGCGCATCAGGGTGTCGTAGATGCTGCCGATGTTCTCGGCCGACACGCCTTTGTTGATGAACGGGTTGAGGCTGTCGAAGCCGCCGAAGCTGGACTGGCGGAAGGTGCCGCCCTTGGGCGCGTCGGGGTTGACGTAGTCGAAGTGCTTGAAATCGGCAGGGTACTTGGGTGGCTCGTCGTACAGGGTGAGTGCGTGCTGCGGTGCGGCCAGGGTGGGAAGGCTCAGGCAGGCGAGCAACAGGCTGCATGCCAGCCGGCGCAGACGGTGCGTTGGCGTCATTGGGCTTTCTCCGAAGTCTTGATCCACCAGCTGTTCAGCCCAAGGGTATAGGGCGGTGTGGTGACGAAGGCGAACCGGTTGCGGTAGGCCAGGCGATGGTTGTCGAGGTACCAGTTGGGGATCATGTAGTACTGCCATGAGAGCACGCGGTCCAGGGCGCGGGCGGCGGCGACCTGGTCGTCGCGGCTGCGTGCGGCCAGCAGGGTGTCGAGCAGGTGGTCGACCACCGGGTCCTTGACCCCAGCATAGTTCTTGCTGCCCTTGGTGGCGGCCTGGCTGGAATGGAAGTACAGCCACTGTTCCAGGCCGGGGCTCAGGGTCTGGTTCAAGGTCATCAGAATCATGTCGAAATCGAACTGGTCCAGACGTTGTTTGTACTGGGCACGGTCCACGGTGCGCAAGCGTGCATCGATGCCGATGCTGGACAGATTTTCGACATAAGGTTGCAGGATGCGTTCAAGGTTGGGGTTTACCAACAGCAGTTCCATACGCAGCTGCTGGCCCTTGCTGTCGACCAGGCGCTGGCCGTTCAGCTTCCAGCCAGCCTCGGCAAGCAGGCCCAAGGCCTGGCGCAGGGTCTGGCGGCTGATGCCGCGGCCATCGGTGTGGCTGACCTTGTAGGGTTCGCTGAACAGCTTGGCCGGCAACTGGTCGCGGAACGGCGCCAGTAACAGCCACTCCTTGCCGGTGGGCAGGCCGCTGGCGGCGAACTCGCTGTTAGGGTAGTAACTGGTCGAGCGGCGGTAAGCGCTGCTGAACAGGGCGCGGTTGGTCCACTCGAAGTCGAGCATCAGCCCCAGCGCCTGGCGTACCCGTGGGTCGCTGAAGGTGGCCCGGCGGCTGTTCATGAACAGGCCCTGGGTTTGCGTGGGGATGCGGTGCGGGATCTGGGCCTTGATCACCTCGCCACGGCGCACCGCCGGGAAGTTGTAGCCGTTGGCCCAGTTCTTCGCCTGGTGCTCGATATAGATGTCGAATTCGCCAGCCTTGAACGCTTCGAAGGCCACTGTGGCGTCGCGGTAGAACTCGTATTCCACGCGCTTGAAGTTGTACTTGCCACGGTTGACCGCCAGGTCTTTGCCCCAGTAGTTCTTCACCCGTTCAAACACCAGCCGGCGCCCAGGTTGTACCTGGGTGATGCGGTAGGGGCCGCTGCCCAGTGGGGGCTCGAAGGTCGTGGCCTTGAAGTCGCGCGTTTGCCAATAGTGCTTGGGCAGCACCGGCATCTCGCCCAGGCGCAGGATCAGCAGCGGGTTGCCGGCGCGCTTGAACACGAAACGGATGCGCAGCGGGCCGAGGATGTCTACCCGCTGCACTTCCTGCAGGTTGGTGCGGTAGATCGGGTGGCCGTCCTTGAGCAGCGTGCGGTAGGAAAAGGCCACGTCTGCCGAAGTGATCGGTTGGCCGTCATGCCAGCGGGCTTCTGGGCGCAGGTTGAACACCACCCAGCTGCGGTCCTCGCTGTACTCGACCGTACGGGCGATCAGGCCGTAGCTGGAGGTCGGCTCGTCACCCGACGGGTCGTACTGGCCGGTGCCGACCATAAGCGGCTCGTTCAGCTCGTTGATGCCGTACTGCTGGAAATTGGGCGTGGTGATCGGGCTCGACCCCTTGAAGGTGTAGGGGTTGAGGGTATCGAAGGTGCCAAAAGCCATGGCGCGCAAGGTGCCGCCCTTGGGCGCTTGCGGGTTGACCCAGTCGAAATGGGTGAATGTGGCCGGGTACTTGAGCGTGCCGAACTGCGCGTATCCGTGGCTTTCGCTCACCATCGCGGCTGCGGGAAAGCTCAAGGCCAGGCTGAGTGACAGCAGGAGGGGACGTATCAAGTCGGCATCCGATCCAGAGGCGTTGGGCTTTGATCGGGTACAGTAACAGCTTGGTGGGGTTGGAAAAAGAGTGCGGCCAGAGGATTGCAAAGGGCCGCTGCGCGGCCCATCGCCGGTAAGCCAGCTCCCACCCCGACTGCATCGGCTTCAAGCCATGTGCAGTACCTGTGGGAGCCGGCTTGCCGGCGATGGGGCGCGCAGCGGCCCCGGGTTTTACATCAATGCGAGAGGTAGACGGTCAGGGTCTGGCCTGGCTTGAGGGCGTGGCCGCTGCGTGGGTTCCAGCGCTTGAGGTGCTGCATTTCCACGTTGAAGCGCTTGGCCACTAGGTACAGCGAGTCGCCCTTGCGTACCTTGTACTGGGTGGAGCGCTTGCCGGATGCCGCTACCCGGTTGCCGGCAGCGCTCGGCCCATTGCCACCGCGCAGGGCCAGCACCTGGCCTGCGCGCAGGCTGTTGCCGGACAGGCGGTTCCAGCGCTTGATGTCCTTGACCGACACGCGGTTGGCTTTGGCGATGGCGCCCAGGTTGTCGCCGCGCTTGACCCGGTAGCTGCGCGCTGCAACCGGTGCCTTGGCTTCGGCCACGGCGCGGGCGAACACGGCTTTGTTCGGTTGCAGGCTGACCAGTTGCTCGGGCTTGAGGTTGGACAGGCTGTCGCTGAGCAGCTGCGCCTTGGCGGTTGGCACCAGCAATTGCTGGGGGCCGTCCACGGTCATGCGCTTCTTGAAGGCCGGGTTGAGCTGGATCAGCTCGTCTTCGTCGATGTTGGCAAAGGCCGCCACCCGCGACAGGTCCAGGCGATCATTGATGGCTACCGCTTCGAAGTAGGGTTCGTTGGCAATCGGGTTCAGGTTGACGCCATAGGCTGCAGGCGTGAGCACCACCTGCGACAGGGCCAGCAGCTTGGGCACATAGTCACGGGTTTCCTGGGGCAGCGGCAGGTTCCAGTAGTCGGTTGGCAAGCCGAGCCTTTCGTTGCGCTCCATGGCGCGGCTGACCGTGCCTTCGCCGGCGTTGTACGCGGCCAGGGCCAGCAGCCAGTCGCCGTTGAACATGTCGTGCAGGCGGGTCAGGTAGTCCAGTGCTGCGTTGGTCGATGCGGTGATATCGCGGCGGCCATCGTAGAAGTTGGTCTGGCGCAGGTTGAAGTGGCGACCTGTCGCTGGCATGAACTGCCACATGCCGGCAGCGCTGGCGCGTGAATAGGCCATCGGGTTGTAGGCGCTTTCGATGGCGGGCAGCAGGGCTAGCTCCAGCGGCATGTCGCGCTCTTCAAGACGCTCGACAATGTAGTGCAGGTAGAGGCTGCCGCGCTCGCCGGCGCTTTCGATGAAGGTGGGGTTGCTGGCGAACCACAGGCGCTGCTGCTCGATGCGCGGGTTGACGTCGATGCTGTCCTGCAGGGCAAAGCCCTGGCGCATGCGCTCCCAGACGTCCTGCGGCGCCTGCTCGGCCGGCTTGACCAGCAGCGGTGCAGGCTTGTGCTTGATCCGCGCCTGGTAGTTGTGCGCGCGAACGCTTTCGGATTCGTCAAGCTGACGGGTGCTCTGGCAGCCCACCAGGGTGGCGGCCAGAGCCAGCGCACTGATTTGGGCCAGGCGCGTCAGGGCGACGGAATGAGAGGTTCTGCGGCTACGGGAAGACATCGGCTGAGACAGGTATCCGGGCGAAAAATTTCGGCGATTCTAGAAACCGCTCCGGGCCTGGTCAACCTTTGACCATCGATTGCGATATATCTTGAGGTTATCAGAAGGTGTCCTTCCAAGACCTCAAGGCAGCAAAAACAGTGACCTGCGAGTCGTTTGGATGTCCCTTCCATTCGTCTGCTTTTTGTTTAACTAATGTTTCAGAGGTACGCAGAAAGGGGTTGGTCAGGCGTTCCAGGCCGATCGTTGATGGCAAGGTGATGCGATTGTCGGCGCGCAACCGGGTAACGTCCTCGAACCGCTGCAGAACGTGCAGGTTGGTGGGTTCCACCGCCTTGGCAAAGCGCAGGTTGCTGAGGGTGTACTCGTGGGCGCAGTACACTTCGGTTTGCGGCGGCAGCGCCGCTAGGCGGGCGAGGGCCGGTTGCATCTGTTCGGGTGTACCCTCGAACATGCGCCCGCAACCGGCGGCGAACAGGGTGTCGCCACTGAACAGCACTGGCGTTGCCGGTTGGTCGCTGAAGAACGCGATATGCCCCAAGGTGTGGCCAGGCACCGCCAGTACCTGGAACGTCACGCCCAGCACCGTCACCTCGTCGCCTTCGTCCAGGGCCAGGTCGCGGCAGGGAATACGCTCGTGGGCCGGGCCGCAGACCCGTGCGTTGGTCAGTTGCTTGAGCCGTTCGACGCCGCCGACATGGTCGTTGTGGTGGTGGGTAATCAGGATGTCGCTGAGCACCCAGTCGGGGTTGGCCGACAGCCAGCCTTCCACTGGGCCGGCGTCACCCGGGTCGACCACCGCGCAGCGGCGTTTGGCAGTATCCTGTAACAACCAGATGTAGTTGTCGGAGAAAGCGGGGAGAGCATCGATCTGTATCATGGTGCGGATCCGATTCGCCAAGCGTGGCACATGAAGGCATCTTAGCCGCGATGGCGCGGTGGGAGAACCTTCGAGGGAGAGCGCAATGACCGACCAAGCCTTTGCCCAGGCCGACCCGGACTGGGTCGAGCTGATCAGCCTGGCCCGTGAGTGGTTCAATGGCCCGATCGGCCAAATGATGCTCAAGGAAGAGGAAAAATTGCTGGAAGAAGAGCTCGGGCGCTTCTTCGGGGGTTATCTCGTGCACTACGGCCCCTGCGCGGAGCCGCCGCCCAGCGCCCCCCAGGTGCAGCGCAACGTGCGCCTTGGGGCGCCGCTGCCGGGGGTAGAGATTGCCTGTGAAGAGCAGGCCTGGCCGCTAAGCGAGCACGCCGCCGATGTGGTGGTGCTGCAACATGGCCTGGATTTCAGCCTGTCGCCCCATGGCTTGCTGCGCGAGGCTGCCAGCGCCGTGCGCCCGGGCGGGCACCTGCTGATCGTCGGGATCAACCCGTGGAGCAGTTGGGGCATGCGCCATTTCTTCAGCCACGGCGCCCTGCGCAAGGCGCGCTGCATCTCGCCGTCGCGGGTAGGCGACTGGCTCAACCTGCTGGGCTTCGCGCTGGAGAAACGCCGCTTCGGGTGCTATCGTCCGCCGCTTGCCTCACCGGCCTGGCAGCAGCGTCTGGCGGGCTGGGAACGGGTAGCCGGCGGCTGGCAGACCTCCGGTGGCGGGGTGTACCTGCTGGTGGCCCGCAAGATGGTGGTGGGCCTGCGGCCGTTGCGCCCGGAGCGCCGCGAGCCGATGGGCAAGTTGCTGCCGCTGCCGCTGGCCAAGGTGAACCGCACGGCGGCCAACCCTGAAACTGACAAGCACTGAATTCAAGAGTGGTACATGAGCGATAGCGTCGAAATGTTTACCGATGGTGCCTGCAAAGGCAATCCTGGCCCGGGTGGCTGGGGGGTCCTGATGATCTACAAGGGCGTCGAGAAGGAACTGTGGGGCGGCGAACGTGAAACCACCAACAACCGCATGGAGCTGATGGCGGCCATCCAGGGCCTGATGTCGCTCAAGCGTGAGTGCGATGTGGTGCTGACCACTGACTCGCAGTACGTGATGAAGGGCATCAACGAGTGGATGGTCAACTGGAAGAAGCGCGGCTGGAAGACCGCTGCCAAAGAGCCGGTGAAGAATGCCGACCTGTGGCAGCAGCTCGATGAGCAGGTCAACCGCCACAAGGTGAGCTGGAAGTGGGTGCGCGGCCATATCGGCCACCCCGGCAACGAACGCGCCGACCAGCTGGCCAACCGTGGGGTCGATGAGGTGCGCGCCCAGCGTTGAGCTGGGGTACAATCGCGGCCTTTGTAACTGATGCAAGTTGGAGCGCCCCGCGTGGAGCAGCAGCAAGATAAACGGTTTGTCATTCTCGATACCGAAACCACGGGTATGCCGGTCAGCGAAGGCCACCGGATCATCGAGATCGGCTGTGTCGAAGTGATCGGCCGGCGCCTGACCGGGCGGCACTTCCACGTCTACCTGCAGCCGGACCGCGAGAGTGACGAGGGCGCTATCAACGTCCACGGCATCACCGACACCTTCCTGGTCGGCAAGCCACGCTTTGGCGATGTAGCCGAGGAATTCTTCGAATTCATCCAGGGCGCCACGCTGGTCATCCACAACGCGGCGTTTGACGTTGGCTTCATCAACAACGAATTTGCCTTGCTGGGCCAGCAGCATCGCGCTGACATTTCGCAGCATTGCACCATTCTCGATACCCTGTTGCTGGCGCGTTCGCGCCACCCGGGGCAGCGCAACAGCCTGGATGCGCTGTGCAAACGCTACGACATCGATAACTCGGGCCGTGAGCTGCACGGCGCATTGCTCGACTCGGAACTGCTGGCTGACGTCTACCTGGCGATGACCGGTGGCCAGACCAGCCTGTCGCTGGCTGGCCATGGCGCAGATGCCGAGGGTGATGGGCAGGGAGGTGGTGGTAGCGAGATCCGCCGGATTGTCGGGCGTACGCCGGGGCGTGTGATCATGGCCAATGCCGAGGAACTGGAGGCGCATGCCGAGCGGCTGGCTGCTATCGCCAAGTCGGCGGGCGGGCCCTCCATGTGGCAGGCCCTTACCGAGGCAGCGGCTGGCTGATTTTTAGCCTGTACCGGCCTCTTCGCGGGCACGCCCGCTCCCACAGGTACTGCGCAAGGCTTGAGTGCAGTGGGGTTCTCTGTGGGAGCGGGCGTGCCCGCGAAGAGGCCGGCCCTGAGAACACAGGTTCAACTACCCTGAAATGGACGCAATGTCCTTAGGAGGTAGCCACCTGATGTACAAGGACCTCAAGTTCCCGATCCTCATCGTCCACCGCGCCATCAAGGCCGACAGTGTCGCCGGCGAGCGCGTGCGGGGCATCGCCGAAGAACTGCGCCAGGATGGCTTTGCCATTCTCGCCGCCGCTGACCACGCTGAGGCCCGGCTGGTTGCCGCCACCCACCACGGCCTGGCCTGCATGCTGATCGCTGCCGAAGGCGTTGGCGAGAACACCCACCTGCTGCAGAACATGGCCGAGCTGATCCGCCTGGCCCGCCTGCGCGCACCCAACCTGCCGATCTTCGCCCTGGGCGAGCAGGTAACCCTGGAAAACGCCCCCGCCGAAGCCATGAGCGAGCTCAACCAGCTGCGCGGCATTCTTTACCTGTTCGAAGACACCGTGCCGTTTCTCGCCCGCCAGGTGGCGCGTGCCGCACACACCTACCTGGATGGCTTGCTGCCGCCGTTCTTCAAGGCACTGGTGCAGCATACCGCGCAGTCCAACTATTCCTGGCACACCCCTGGCCACGGCGGCGGCGTGGCTTACCATAAAAGCCCGGTGGGCCAGGCTTTTCACCAGTTCTTCGGGGAAAACACCCTGCGCTCGGACCTGTCCGTTTCCGTGCCGGAACTGGGCTCGCTGCTCGACCACACAGGCCCCTTGGCCGAAGCCGAAGCCAGGGCGGCGCGCAACTTTGGCGCGGACCACACCTTCTTCGTCATCAATGGCACTTCCACAGCCAACAAGATCGTCTGGCACGCCATGGTCGGCCGCGACGACCTGGTGCTGGTAGACCGTAACTGCCACAAGTCGGTGGTGCACGCAATCATCATGACCGGCGCCATCCCGCTGTACCTGTGCCCGGAGCGCAATGAACTGGGCATCATCGGCCCGATCCCGCTCAGCGAATTCAGCCCCGAGGCAATCGACGCGAAGATCCAGGCCAACCCCCTTGCCCGTGATCGTGGGCGGCGCATCAAGCTGGCGGTGGTGACCAACTCCACCTACGACGGGCTGTGTTACCACGCCGGGATGATAAAGCAGAGCCTGGGTGCCAGTGTCGAGGTGCTGCACTTCGACGAAGCCTGGTTCGCCTATGCGGCGTTTCATGACTTCTTCACTGGGCGCTATGCCATGGGCACTGCCTGCACGGCAGACAGCCCGCTGGTGTTCAGTACCCATTCCACACACAAACTGCTGGCCGCGTTCAGCCAGGCCTCGATGATCCATGTGCAGGACGGGGCCAGGCGCCCACTGGACCGGGACCGCTTCAACGAAGCGTTCATGATGCATATCTCGACCTCGCCGCAGTACAGCATCCTCGCCTCACTGGATGTGGCCTCCACCATGATGGAAGGCCCTGCGGGGCATTCACTGCTGCAAGAGATGTTCGACGAAGCGTTGAGTTTTCGCCGTGCCCTGGCCAATTTGCGCGAGCACATTGCTGCGGATGACTGGTGGTTCAGCATCTGGCAGCCGCCGAGTACCGAAGGTATCCAGCGCCTGGCCGCGCAGGACTGGCTACTGCAACCGGGTGCGCAGTGGCATGGCTTTGGCGAAGTGGTGGCCGACTATGTGCTGCTCGACCCGCTCAAGGTGACCTTGGTAATGCCGGGCCTGAGTACGGGTGGTGTGCTGGGCGAGCATGGCATTCCGGCGGCGGTGGTCAGCAAGTTTCTCTGGGAGCGGGGGCTGGTAGTGGAGAAAACCGGCCTGTACAGCTTCCTGGTACTGTTCTCCATGGGCATTACCAAAGGCAAGTGGAGCACTTTGCTTACGGAGTTGCTGGAGTTCAAACGCCACTACGATGGCAACACGGCCCTGAGCAGTTGCCTGCCGAGCGTGGTGGCAGCTGATGCTTCACGCTACCAGAGGATGGGGCTGCGCGACCTGTGCCAGCAGTTGCATGACTGCTACCGCGCCAATGCCACGGCCAAGCAACTGAAGCGGCTGTTCACGCGCTTGCCGGAGGTGGCCGTGAGCCCGGCCCGTGCCTATGACCAGATGGTGCGTGGCGAAGTGGAGGCGGTGCCGATAGAAGCGCTGCTGGGGCGCGTGGCGGCAGTGATGCTGGTGCCGTATCCGCCCGGTATTCCGTTGATCATGCCGGGCGAGCGGTTCACCGAGGCGACCCGCTCGATACTCGACTACCTGGCTTTCGCCCGGGCATTCAACCAGGGCTTCCCCGGTTTTGTCGCCGACGTGCACGGCTTGCAGAACGAGAGTGGCCGTTACACCGTGGACTGCATCACGGAATGCGAATGATCTCGACGCCGCTACGCGCCAGTTCGAAGCGGTTTTCACCGAGGTGGTTGACCTTGTCACCGATGGCCAGGCGGTAGGTGGTGATGGGGGCGCCCAGCGTGCTGCCGTCAAGTTGCAGGGTGGATTCCTGGAACTCGTGCACGGGGTAGATACGGCCTTCGGCGTCACGGGCGTGGAATTGGCCGACCATTACTGCTGCCATTTGGGTGGAAACCTCTGAATTACGTAGAAAATGTCTGAAGGCATAGACCGTGCAACTGTCTCGGAAGTTTTCACCCTGCGGAAAAAAAACCAAAGCGCCGAGGAACGGTCATCTATAACTACAACGTCCCTTTACCCAGCAAAGGTTGGAAATGCCATGAGCCAGGTGTATTCGGTAGCGGTTGTCGTGGGTAGCTTGCGCAAGGAGTCGTACAACCGCAAGGTCGCCCGCGCACTTTCGGAGCTGGCGCCGTCCAGCATTGCCCTGAAGATCGTCGAAATTGGCGATTTGCCGTTGTACAACGAGGACGTCGAGGCCGAAGCGCCGCCGCAGGCGTGGAAGCGTTTTCGCGAGGAGATCCGCCGCAGTGATGCAGTGCTGTTTGTTACGCCAGAATACAACCGATCGGTGCCGGGCTGCCTGAAAAATGCCATCGATGTGGGCTCGCGGCCGTACGGGCAAAGTGCCTGGAGTGGCAAACCGACGGCGGTGGTGAGTGTATCGCCCGGAGCCATTGGCGGCTTTGGCGCCAACCATGCCGTGCGCCAGTCGCTGGTGTTTCTGGACATGCCGTGCATGCAAATGCCTGAGGCCTACATTGGCGGGGCGGCAAGCCTGTTCGAGGACTCGGGCAAGCTCAACGACAAGACCCGGCCGTTCTTGCAGGCGTTTGTCGACAAGTTTGCCTCGTGGGTGAAGTTGAACAGGGCGGTTTGATTGCCTGAAGTAGACATCCCTGTAGGAGCGGCCTTGTGGCGCGAAGGGCCGCAACGCGGTCCCGGCAATTTCTGCATAACCGCTGAAATCATGGGGTCGCTCTGCGACCCTTCGCGACACAAGGCCGCTCCTACAGGCTGGCGTGTCGCAGGCTCTAGCGGAAGCTGTAGGAAACGCCGGCGTAAACGCCAAACCCTTCGCCCGGCGTCGAACGGGCGTTGTCCTGGCCGGCATCGTTGTAGGTAGGCGTCACCGTCGCCGCATACCGCTTGTTGGTCAGGTTGCGCAGGTCCAGCCATGTCTGCCAGTCCTGTTTGGGTGAATTCCAACCCAGGCGCGCACCGAGCAAGGCATATTCATCGGCGTGATAGCTGTTGGCATAGTCCACCTGCACCTTCGACGCCATCTGCGTGTTGACCCCGGCGTAGAAGCCGCTCGGCCAGTCATAGCGCAGTTCGGCCTGGTAGTAGTGCATGGGGATGCCGGGCAGGCGGTTGTCGCCAAACGTGTCGTCATCACGGTAGTGGAAGTCGCTGAAGGTGTAGGCCTGGCGCAAGCTCAGCTTGCCGGTACCGGCGCGTTCCCACAGCGTGCTGTCGAGGCCGGCCTCCACGCCCTGGTGCACGGTAGCGCTGGCGTTGAACTCCGAGGTGAAGTTAGGCACCACTTCCACGGCCAGCAGTTCGTGGCGCACTTGCGAGTAGTACCAGGCAAGGTCCCAGCGGCCAAACGCCGAGTCGCCACGCGCGCCCAGCTCCAGGGTAGTGGCGGTCTGGTTCTGCATCTCGATCGGCTGGATCTGCTTGCCGCCCGTGCTGGGTGCGCTCCAGATCAGCGACCACGGGTGTGGCGGCTCTACCGAGCGGCTGAGGTTGCCGTACACCTGCAGGTCCGGGCGGATGTCGTAGCGCAGCCCCAGGCGTGGTGCATAGTCCCAGTCATGCATGCTCACCTTGCCGCCCTCGGTCGGGTAGGTCACGTCACTTTCGCGGCGGGTGTAGATCATTGCCAGGCCGGTGGTCAGCCACAGGTTGGGGGCCAGCTCCAGGTCGTTGCCGGCATGCAGCACGGTGTCCGAGCCCTGGTAGCTGAAGTCACGGGTGCGCGCGCCGAATACATCGCCATTGCGGGTAAATTGTGAAGCGCCACTGTTGGGCAGGTGCTTGGTGGTGCGCCAGCCGATGGTGGTCTTGCTTTCGTGACCAAGCAGCGTGTCGCGGCGCAAATAGTTCAGCGTGCCGCTGACATCGGTATAGGCCACCTTCAGGCGCATGGGGCCTTCGCGCAGGTCCATCGGGTAGTCGTGGTAGACCAGGCCGGCTTCCAGGCGCGCATCGTCGTCGAGGTAGAAGGTGGTCTTGTTGCCCACCCAGGTGCTGCCTGGTTGCGGGCGGCTGTCGTCGCGGGCCAGATAGGCCGGGTTGGCCGCACGCGGGTGGTGCTTGATCTGGTCTTTGGTCAGGCGCCCGGCCAGTTCGTTTTCTGTCTCCCGGTAGCGCAGGTAGAAGCGGGTTTCCAGGTTCGGGTTGAAGCGGTAGCCGACATTGGCAGCAATGCCCTTGGCACTGCCGCTGCTGTGCGCCTGGTAGCCGTCATATTCCGAGTCCGTCAGGGCCACGTAGTAGTCGAGATTGCCCAGCACCTGACCGGAGCTGATATGCCGGTGCTGGTAACCGCGGCTGCCGACCTCGTAGCGCACCTGCAGCGGCGGGGCGTCGTAGCCGGTGTGGGTGACGTAGTTGATCGCGCCGCCCAGCGCCAGGGCACCCTGGTCGAAACCATTGGCACCGCGCAGTACTTCGGCGCGGCTCAGCCACAGCGGCTCGAACAGTTCGTAGGGCGTACCGCCCGGGCCCGTCAGTGGCAGGCCGTCGAACATCGTGTAAACCCCGGAGCCGTGGGCACCCGGCGCGCGGTTGATGCCCGAGCCGCGGATCGACAGTTTGATGCCATCGTTGCCCGCCGATTGGGCGAATACGCCGGGCTGGTAGGCCAGCACGTCCTGGTTGCTGGCCACCCGGCCTTGCCCGGCGCGTTGCATGTCCACCAGGTTGCTGGCACCAGGTACCTCGCGCAGGCGCTCGCTGGCGGCTGTCAGGTCGTTCTGCTCCGCATCGGTGATCAGCACCTGGTCCAATTCGACCGCGGATGCCGCCAGGGCGGGCTGGGTGGCAGCAAAGGCAGCCAGCAGGCCAAGGCACGACGATGGGGGAAAAACCGAACGCATTGTACGACTCCAGGCGAAAGACGAATGGACAACGGCGTTGAGACGAGCGAAATGCCGCTTGGAGCACGAAGAAAGTCAGCAAATCTTGCATGGCTTTCGTCAGACGCTTTTGTACGAAAGTTCTTTACAAGCCGCACCGGTGGAGCGAGGCGGCATGCGCTTCGTAAGGTGGCTGCAGACCGGCAGAGATGCCTCGCTCAATCACCCGTGGAGTACAAGCATGACTGACAACGCACGACACCCGCAGCAACCCTCGGCGGACGCCCCGGTTCGCCTGACGCCCCGTGAACGGCAAGTGCTGTTGTGGTGTGCCTATGGCAAGAGCTCCTGGGAGATAGGCCGGATCCTTGAATGCAAGGAGTCGACGGTGAACTTCCACGTGTCCAATATCTTGCGCAAGTTCGACGTGCCTACACGGGTGGCGGCGGTAATCAAGGCCATTCGCTACGGCATGCTGGCCGAGCAATGAGGGGTGAGGTATGAGCAACGACCTTCGGTTACCGCGTTATGCCGACAGCCATGACCCGTTCTGGCCACGGGTGGACCTTGGCAGGCTGCGTGAGCGCCTGAACCTGACATGGCCGGTCAGTGAGGCCGCCCTGGAAGTCGCCGCACGTTGTGCCGCCATCGATGCAGCGCGGGAATTTGCGCGCTGGCGCGCGGTGTTGCGAGAGCGGGGCTACAAGCGCCTGGAGGATGTGGCCGGGCATGACCAAGGGCGCGCTTTGCGGGTGTGCTACATCCGCTTTGTCGAAGCCGCGGTCATGTACAGCCTCGGTGCAAGCTCATATCTGCGCCCTGTGCGTCGGGGGGCGGCTCATGCATGAGGAATTTGTTGTCGACCGCTGGGCCCCGGGGCTGATTGAGCTGCTGAGCGTGGATGGCAGTGTGTTGTTTGCCGCGCTGCTGGGGGCTTTGCTGGTGGGCGCGGCGCGCGACCGCTTGATCACCAGTGCGACCAGGCGCCTGACGCTGGGCAAGAAGCTGTTGCTGGTGTTCGTGACCGTGGGTGTGGGGCACCTGTTCGAGCCGCTGGTTTCGTCATTGGCGCCCTTGTTGACCCGTGGCATGGCGGCATTCGTCGCTGCCGTGGTGGTGATCCCCATCAGCCTCAAGGTCATGGTCTGGCTGGATACGCTTGACCCGCGCGAACTCATCCAGCGCTGGCGCCGCCGAGGTTAGCCGCTGGCGGCTTCGGGCAGGTGGCTGGTCAGTTCGTTCAATTGCTGTTCCAGCTGCTGGATGCGTTGCTTGTCCTTGATGTGCAGCAGGATGGCATGGCGATCAACCGGGGACAACGTGCGCAGCCGGTCGAGCATGTCGAACTCCCAGCCTGGCTCACTTTGGCATACCGGGCATTGTTCCCCTTCGCCCAACAGCAACCAGTCCAGGGAGCACCCATGCTGTCTGGCGATTTCTATGCAAAGTGAGTATGGGACGCTATCGCGAACTTTCCAGCTGCTCAGCGTCTGCGGGCTGACCGACAACGCACGAGACAGCTCGGCATCAGTCTGGGCACCAGTGAGAAGCTTAAGGCGCGTGAGCACCGCAGCAAGTACGTGAGTACTCATAACAAATATCCATGACTGGTTTAATGATATTCCATGGGCTTAAACTACTCGTTATGAATACAGCCCTGCGTTTTAAGGAGCACTTCTGCAATGAGAACCATCAAATTGAAGAATACACCCACAGTTGCAGCCAATACTGACACACAGGTTGGCCCGGGCAATGCTAGCAGGTACTTGCCGTGAGTACTTACAAGCTGGTTTGCCCGCATTGCCATAGCCGGATGCGCATACGCACTAGCGAAGGGCGCCATATTTTCTTGCGTATCGCTTATTTGCAATGCACCACCGAAGCGTGCGGCTGGTCTGTACGCGCCGAATTCGAAATGACCCATGAACTTTCCCCCAGCGGGATGCCCAATCCGGAAGTGTATCTGCCTTCGGCCAATGGCGATTTGCGCAAGGCCGCCTTGCCTGGGGCAGGCCAGGCCAGCCCGGTTGAGTGAGGCTTCATAGGGGGCAGGCAAATAAACGTGCAGATAAAAAAACACCCCGCATAAGCGGGGTGTTTTGTATTGCCGAGGCGATCAGCCGATCAGTTGCAGGCCGGCTTGCTGGACCAGCTCCAGCAGCGGTTGCGGGTATACGCCGAGCACAAAGGCAAGAATGGCGATGGCCAGCAGCATGACGCCACCGGTGCGCTGTTCCCACTTCAGTGGGGCGTCGTGGCGACGCAGGTTAGGCTCGACCAGGTACAGGGTGACCATGACGCGCAGGTAGTAGTAAACGCCGATGGCGCTACCGATCACCAGCGCACCGACCAGCCACCACAGGTGCGACTCGACGCCGGTGGCGATGATGTAGAACTTGCCGATGAAGCCTGCGGTCAGCGGGATGCCGGCCAGCGACAGCATCATCACGGTCAGTACGGCGGTCAGGTACGGGCGGCGCCAGAACAGGCCGCGGTACTCGTACAGCGCATCGGCGTCACGGCCGCCGTAAGGCGAGGACATCAGGGTGATCACGCCGAAGGCGCCGAGGCTGGTGATCACGTAGGTGACCAGGTACACGCCCATGGCTTCCAGGGCCAGGCCCTTGCTGGCAACCAGCGCGATGACCAGGTAGCCGAAGTGGGCGATGGACGAGTAACCCAGCAGGCGCTTGAGGTTGCTCTGGGTCAGCGCCAACAGGTTGCCGACCAGGATCGAGGCCACGGCAATCACCGCCAGCACGGTGCTCAGCGCGCCGCTGCTGGCAGCAGGGGAGAGCATGAACAGGCGCACGACCACGGCGAATACTGCCACTTTGCTGGCGGTTGCCAGGAACGCGGCGACCGGTGCCGGAGCGCCTTCGTACACGTCCGGGGTCCACAGGTGGAACGGTACCAGCGACAGCTTGAAGGCCAGGCCGACCAGCATCATGCCCAGGCCCAGCTGGGCCACCAGGCTTGGCATGCTGGTGGTTGCCAGGGCTTTGCCGATCTGGTCGAAGCTCAGGCTGCCGGCATCCGCGTACAGCAGGGCCATGCCGAACAGCAGGAAGGCCGAGCCTGCGGCCGACAGCACCATGTACTTGATGCCGGCTTCCAGTGATCGCTTGTTGAAGAAGGCGTAAGCCACCAGGCCGTAGACCGGTACCGACAGCAGCTCCAGGCCGATGAACAGCCCGGCCAGGTGGTTGGCGCTGACCAGCACCAGGCCACCGAGGGCCGACATCAGCAGCAGCAGGTACAGTTCTTCACGGTTGCCCGGGAAGCCCTTGGAGCCTTCGCCGAGGTAGGCGTGGGCCAATGTGACGCACGCCAGCGTTGCCACCAGGATGATCGCCATGTACAGGCAGGCGAACTTGTCGATGGTGATCAGCGGGGTAACCGCCAGCGGCGCTACCTTCAGCGCCGGCAGGATCGACAGCAGGGCCAGGTTCAGGCCCACGGTGGACAGCAGGAAGGTCTGCGAGTGGTTGCGCTTCCAGGCGATCGCCAGCATCACCACCACCGTGGTGATGGTGGTGATCAGCATCGGCGCCAATGCGATGAAGTGTTGAGTGGTGAATTCCATAGCGCTCTTACCGGGCCGAAGCGAGTTGAGTGAAAGCGGAACCGAGCCACTGCTGCACACCACTCATGGTGGCGGCAGAGGTGTCGAGGAACGGCTGCGGATACACGCCCAGCAGGATCAGCAGTACCGCCAGGCCCAGCACCATGATCAGTTCGCGACCGTCCATGCCGGCCAGCACGGTGTCGGCCTTGGCTGGGCCGAAGTAGGCGCGGTGGATCATGATCAGCGAGTAGACCGAACCGAATACCAGGCCGGTGGTGGCGATCACGGTGATCCATGGTACGTGCGCGAAGCTGCCTATCAGGATCAGGAACTCGCCGACGAAGTTACCGGTACCCGGCAGGCCCAGCGACGCTGCGGCGAAGAACAGGCTGATCGCCGGGAGGTAGGCGATGCGGTGCCACAGGCCGCCCATCTGACGCATGTCACGGGTGTGCAGGCGCTCATACAGCTGGCCGGACAGGATGAACAATGCCGCAGCCGACAGGCCGTGGGCCAGCATCTGGATCACCGCGCCTTGCAGGGCTTGCTGGCTGCCGGAGTAGATACCGATCAGCACGAAGCCCATGTGCGAGACGCTGGAGAAGGCGATCAGGCGTTTGATGTCGGTCTGCGCAAAGGCCAGGAAGGCACCGTAGAAGATACCGATCAGGCCCAGGGTCATGGCGATGGGCGCGAACTCGGCCGAGGCGTTCGGGAACAGCGGCAGGGCGAAGCGCAGCAGGCCGTAGGCCGCGGTCTTCAGCAAGATACCCGCCAGGTCCACGGAGCCTGCAGTCGGTGCCTGGGCGTGAGCATCAGGCAGCCAGGAGTGGAACGGCACCACCGGCAGCTTCACCGCGAAGGCGATGAAGAAGCCCAGCATCAGCACGTACTCGACACCGGCTGGCAGTTCGGCCTTGAGCAGGTCGCTGTAGTTGAAGGTGAGCACGCCGGTGGTGTTGTAGTTGACCAGCACCAGGCCCAGGATCGCCACCAGCATGATCAGGCCGCTGGCCTGGGTGAAGATGAAGAACTTGGTCGCCGCGTAGATCCGGGTCTTCTTGCCGTCTGCCGAGCTGTGACCCCAGAGCGCGATGAGGAAGTACATCGGCACCAGCATCATTTCCCAGAAGAAGAAGAACAGGAACAGGTCCAGGGCCAGGAACACACCGACCACGCCGCCCAGGATCCACATCAGGTTGAGGTGGAAGAAGCCGACGTGGCGCTGGATCTCTTTCCAGGAACACAGTACCGACAGCACACCGAGCAGGCCGGTGAGCAGGATCATCAGCAGCGACAGGCCGTCGAGGGCCAGGTGGATGCTGATGCCGAAGCGCTGGATCCACTGGAGTTTGTATTCCAGGGCCCAGGCAGGCTCTGCGCCCGGAGCGGGGGCGAGGGTGTAGTCGCCGGTAGCCCACAGCCACAGGCCGATGCCGAGCAGCAGGGACATGGTCAGCAGCGCGATCCAGCGCGGCAAGGTGGCGCCGAAGCGCTCACCCAGCCAGCACAGGAAGCCGCCGATGAAGGGGATCAGGATCAGCCAAGGCAAAATCATGACGGGTTGGTTTCCTTTGGCAAAGTCGCAAGATTCATTGTCATACCGCAGCCACTAACACGGCACCGAGCACCAGCACGGCACCCACGGCGATAGAGGCGGTGTACCAGCGCAGTTGGCCAGTCTCGGTCTTGCTCATGGCGACATGACCGCCACGCGCCATCCGAGGAATCAGGCCGATGCTGCGGTCTACCGGGTCCTTGCGCAGGATGTGGCAGATCAGCAGGTACGGTTTGACGAAAAGCTTGTCGTAGATCCAGTCGAAGCCCCAGGCGGCGAACCACCAGGCCGACAGGACGCGGCCGATGCCGCTGTTGGCGACTGCGCTGACGAAGCTGCGCTTGCCCAGGAACAGCAGGGCCGACAGCAGGATACCGGCGATGGCGATGGCACCCGAGGTAATCTCCAGCGCGTGCTTGGCTTCGCCACCGGCGTGGCCGGCGCTTTGAGGCAGCACGCCTGCCAGCGGCGGGGTGATCCAGGCGCCGACGAAGGTCGATAGCACGATCAGCACGCCCAGCGGCAGCCAGTGGCTGATGCCGTGGCCGGCGTGCGCTTCGGTCTTGGCTTCGCCGTGGAAGGCGATAAAGATCAGGCGGAAGGTGTACAGCGAAGTCATGAACGCACCGACCAGGCCGGCGTACAGCAGGCCGGTGTTGCCACTGGCGAAGGCTTCCCAGAGGATCTCGTCCTTGGAGTAGAAGCCCACGGTCACGATCGGCAGGGCGGCCAGGGCAGCACCACCGACCACAAAGCTGGCGTAGGCCAGTGGCAGTTTCTTCCACAGGCCGCCCATCTTGAAGATGTTCTGCTCGTGGTGGCAGGCAACGATCACCGCACCGGAAGCAAGGAACAGCAGGGCCTTGAAGAAGGCGTGGGTCATCAGGTGGAAGATCGCCGCGTCCCAGGCGCCAACGCCCAGGGCCAGGAACATGTAGCCGATCTGGCTCATGGTCGAGTAGGCGAGGATACGCTTGATGTCGGTCTGTACCAGCGCGGCGAAGCCGGCCAGTACCAAGGTCACGCCACCGACAACACCTACAAGGTGCAGGATGTCCGGCGCCAGCAGGAACAGGCCATTGGTACGGGCGATCAGGTACACGCCCGCGGTCACCATGGTTGCAGCGTGGATCAGTGCCGAAACCGGGGTTGGGCCTGCCATTGCGTCGGCCAGCCAGGTCTGCAGTGGCAGCTGGGCCGATTTACCGACCGCACCGCCCAGCAGCATCAGCGTTGCCAGCACCATCCAGGTGTCGCCAGCCTGGAACTTCTGCGGTGCCAGCACCAGCAGTTCCTGCACGTTCAGGGTACCCAGCTGGGCGAACAGGATGAACAGGCCGATGGCCAGGAACACGTCGCCGATGCGGGTGACGATGAACGCCTTCAGTGCCGCGTTACCGTTGTTGCGGTTGCTGTAGTAGAAACCGATCAGCAGGTACGAGCACAGGCCTACGCCTTCCCAGCCGAAGTAGATGAACAGCAGGTTATCGCCGAGGATCAGGAACAGCATGCTGGCGATGAACAGGTTGGTGTACGAGAAGAAGCGCGAGTAGCCGGCTTCGCCACGCATATACCAGGACGCAAACAGGTGGATCAGGAAGCCGACACCGGTAACCACGCCGAGCATGGTGACCGACAGGCCGTCCAGGTACAGGGTGAAGTTCGGCGCAAAGCCGTCCACCGACATCCACTGCCACAGCAGTTGGCTGTACGCGCCGCCTTCAGGTGGCGCGACATTGAACTGCCAGATGACGTAGGCGGCGGTAGCCGCCGACAGGCCCACCGAGCCGACGCCGATCAGGGCGGACAGGTTCTCCGAGAACCGCCCGCGCGAGAACGACAGCAGCAGGAAGCCGACGAGGGGGAAGACGAAAGTCAGGAAGAGAAGGTTCATCCGCGCATCTCACTGGCAGCATCGATGTCGAGAGTGTGGAAGCGGCGATACAGCTGCAGCAGGATGGCCAGGCCAATGCTGGCCTCGGCGGCTGCCAGGCTGATCACCAGAATGAACATCACCTGGCCGTCGGGCTGGACCCAACGGGCCCCGGCGACGACGAACGCCAGGGCAGAGGCGTTCATCATGACTTCCAGGCTCATGAGCACGAAGAGGATGTTGCGGCGGACCATCAGGCCAACCAGACCTAAGCAGAACAGGATACCGGCGACCGCCAGGCCATGCTCGAGAGGGATAGCACCCATGATTTACTCCTTCGCCTCGTTGCGGCCCAGGTGGAAGGCGGTGACGGCTGCAGCCAGCAGCAGCATCGAGGCCAGTTCGACCACCAGCAGGTACGGCCCGAACAGGCTGATGCCCACTTCTTTCGGGCCCACGGTGGTACCGCTGATGCCCGCGCCGCTTGGGGCGACGAACAGCACGTACAGCAGTTCCAGCAGCAGCAGGGTGCCGAGGATTACCGGCCCTGCCCAGATGCCAGGCTTGAGCCAGCCGCGCTCCTGGGCGACCGAAGCCGGCCCCAGGTTGAGCATCATCACCACGAACACGAACAGCACCATGATGGCGCCGGCGTAGGCGATCACTTCCAGGGCACCGGCGAACGGCGCACCCAGGGCGAAGAAGATCATGGCCACGGAAATCAGCGAAATGATCAGGTAAAGCAAGGCGTGCACGGGGTTTGTGCCGGTCACCACCCGAAGGGTGGAGACCACGGCAATCCCGGATGCGAAGTAGAAAGCGAATTCCATCTTTCTGTCCTTATGGGAGCAAGCTCTTCACGTTGATCGGTTCGGCTTCGTTCTGCGCAGCGCCTTTCGGCTTGCCAGCGATTGCCATACCCGCAACACGGTAGAAGTTGTAGTCAGGGTTTTTGCCGGGGCCGGAGATCAGCAGATCTTCTTTCTCGTACACCAGGTCCTGACGCTTGAACTCGGCCATTTCGAAATCCGGAGTCAGCTGGATCGCGGTGGTCGGGCACGCTTCTTCACACAGGCCGCAGAAAATGCAACGCGAGAAGTTGATGCGGAAGAATTCCGGGTACCAGCGTCCATCCTCGGCCTCGGCCTTCTGCAGCGAGATGCAGCCAACCGGGCAGGCCACCGCGCAGAGGTTGCACGCTACGCAGCGCTCCTCGCCATCGGGGTCGCGGGTGAGGACGATGCGGCCGCGGTAACGCGGCGGCAGGTACACGGGTTCTTCGGGGTACTGCAGGGTGTCGCGCTTGCGGAACCCGTGGGAGAACACCATTGCCAGGCTGCGCAGCTGTGTGCCGGTGCCCTTAACGATGTCGCCGATATACTTGAACATGGGTCAAATCCTCACTGGGCCGCGACGGCTGGCGTGTTGTAGAGCACGATCGCAGCGGTCACCAGCAAATTGATCAGGGTCAGCGGCAGGCAGAACTTCCAGCTGAAGTCCATCACCTGGTCATAGCGTGGGCGCGGGATAGAGGCGCGCAGCAGGATGAACAGCATGATGAAGAACGCGGTCTTCAGGGCGAACCACAGGAACGGCACTTGCGGCAGGATGCCGAACGGGCCGTGCCAGCCACCGAAGAACAGGGTTACCAGCAGCGCCGAGATGAGGATGATGCCGATGTACTCACCGACGAAGAACATGCCCCATTTCATGCCGGCATACTCGATGTGGTAGCCGTCGGCCAGTTCCTGTTCCGCTTCTGGCTGGTCGAACGGGTGACGGTGAGTCACGGCGACGCCAGCGATGAAGAAGGTGCAGAAGCCGAAGAACTGCGGAATGATGAACCACAGGTTCTGCGCCTGGTACTCGACGATGTCGCGCATGTTGAACGAGCCTACCTGCACCACTACGCCCATCAGCGCCAGGCCCAGGAACACTTCGTACGACACGGTCTGTGCCGAAGCACGCAAGCTGCCCAGCAGGGCGTACTTGTTGTTCGACGACCAGCCGGCGAACAGCACCGCGTAGACCGACAGGCCGGCCATGGCGAAGAAGAACAGCAGGCCGATGTTCAGGTCGGCAACGCCCCAGCCCGGTGTGATCGGGATGATCGAGAAGCCGATCAGCAGGGCGCTCATGGCCACGACCGGTGCCAGGGTGAAGATCATCTTGTCGACGAAGGGCGGGTTCCAGTCTTCCTTGAAGAACATCTTCAGCATGTCGGCGGCGATCTGGAACATGCCGAACGGGCCGACACGGTTAGGACCGTAGCGGTCCTGCCACCAGCCCAGCAGGCGGCGCTCGACGAAGCTGAGCAGGGCGCCGCAGACCACTACGGCCAGCAGCACCACGATAGCCTTGACGACCTGGATGATCACATCGATCACTTCGGGGGTGAACCAGCTCATTGTGCTGCCTCCTGCAGGCCTTCGACGGATGCACCGAAGATGGCAGGCGGAATGCCGGCCAGGCCTTTCGGCAGCGCGACCAGGCCAGCGCCCAGCTCTTCATTGATACGCAGCGGCAGGCGCAGGGCCACACCCGCAACGTTCAGGCTCAGCAGGGCACCGTCGTTAACACCCAGGCGGTCGGCTTCGGACTTGGCCAGGGCCACGTAGGCAGCCGGGATGCGCTCTTGCACCGGGGCGGCGCGCGACGAGCTTTCTTCGCTGCCGAACAGGTGGAAGAACGGCACGGCAGTCCAGGTGCCACGGGTCGGGTTGAAGGCACCCGGAATGGCGTTGAACCAGCTCAGGCGGTCGCCTTGCGATTCGATCAGGCGTACGCCCGGGTCACCGGCACGCAGGTGGCCACCGACCTCGTCCTGGAACTTGTTCCAGGCTTGCGGCGAGTTCCAGCCCGGCGACCAGGCGAACGGCACCTGCTGGCGCGGTTCGGCGGAGCCCGAGTAACCTTCCATGGAGAAGGCGAACGCGGTGTCCTTGTCTTGCGGGGTGCGCGGTTCGTGCACGCTGATGTTGGCGCGCATGGCGGTACGGCCGGAATAGCGCAGCGGCTCGCGGGCCAGCTTCATGCCCTTGATGCGGAACGCGGCGCTTGGCGCAGCGTTGACGATGCCGGCCAGTTGCGGGACGGCTTCGGCGCAGGCGCTGGTAACGTGGTCCAGCTGGGTCCAGTCGACCGGCTTGTTCAGCAGGGTGGCACGCAGGGCGTGCATCCAGCGCCAGCCTTCGTGAATCAGGATGCTGCTGTCCAGGTACTGCGGGTCGAACACCTGGAAGAAGCGCTGGGCACGGCCTTCCTGGCTGACCAGGGTACCGTCGCCTTCGGCGAACGAGGCCGCTGGCAGTACCAGGTGGGCACGGTCGACCGTGGCGGTTTTGGAGTGGTCGGCAACGATCACCACCTTGGCTGCAGCCAGGGCAGCGTCGACCTTGGCGGCCGGTACGCGGGCGTACAGGTCGTTTTCCAGCACGACGATGGCGTCGGCCTTGCCGCTGATGACCGCGTCCAGCGCGGCATCGACGGACTCGCCACCGAGCATGGCCAGGCCGATGCTGTTGGCCTCAGGCACCACCAGGCTCAGCGAGCCGTTCTTCTCGCGCAGCTTCAGGGCCTTGGCGATGTTGGCGGCGGCTTCGATCAGCGCCGGGTCGGCCAGGGAAGTACCGGCAACGACCAGTGGGCGCTTGGCAGCGACCAAGGAGTCGGCGATGCGCTGGGCCAGGGCCTTGGCTTCGTCGTCCAGGCCGGCAACCGCAGGTGCGCTCGGGTCGATGGCATGGGCCACGGCGAAACCGATGCGGGCCAGGTCGGCCGGGGCGGCGTGCACGCATTCTTCGGCGACGTCGTCCAGCTTGGTTTCAGCCAGGGAGGCGATGAACAGCGGGTACAGCGCGTGCTGGCCGATGTTCTTCACAGCCGCGTCGAGCCACGGCTGCACTTTCATCGCTTCGGCCATGGCTTCGGCCTTGCCTTTGGTGGCCTGGCGCACGGCCAAGGCGACGCGGGCAGCGGTCTGGGTCAGGTCTTCACCAAGCACGAACACGGCGTCGTGGTCTTCGATGTCGCGCAGGGTTGGTACCGGCAGCGGGCTGTTGTTCAGCACGTTCAGGGCCAGGCGCACGCGGGCCAGTTCGCCTGCTTCCATGCCGGAGTAGAAGTACTCGGCGCCGACCAGCTCACGCAGGCCGTAGTTGCTTTCGAGGCTGGCGCGTGGCGAGCCGATACCGACGATGGTACGGCCGCGCAGCAGGTCGGCGGCCTTGTCCAGGGCGGCGTCCAGGCCCAGCTTGGTGCCGTCGGCCAGGTGTGGCTGGCGTGGGCGATCCTTGCGGTTGACGTAGCCGTAACCGAAGCGGCCACGGTCGCACAGGAAGTACTGGTTGACCGAGCCGTTGAAGCGGTTTTCGATCCGGCGCAGTTCGCCGTAACGCTCGCCCGGGCTGATGTTGCAGCCGCTGGAGCAGCCATGGCAGATGCTTGGGGCAAACTGCATGTCCCACTTACGGTTGTAGCGCTCGGAGTGGGTCTTGTCGGTGAACACACCGGTCGGGCATACCTCGGTCAGGTTGCCGGAAAATTCGCTTTCCAGCACACCGTCTTCGACGCGGCCGAAGTACACGTTGTCGTGAGCGCCGTATACGCCCAGGTCGGTACCGCCGGCGTAGTCCTTGTAGTAGCGCACGCAGCGGTAGCAGGCGATGCAGCGGTTCATCTCATGGGCGATGAACGGGCCGAGGTCCTGGTTCTGGTGGGTACGCTTGGTGAAACGGTAGCGGCGCTCGTTGTGGCCGGTCATTACCGTCATGTCTTGCAGGTGGCAGTGACCGCCTTCCTCGCACACCGGGCAGTCGTGCGGGTGGTTGGTCATCAGCCATTCGACGACGCTTGCGCGAAACGCCTTGGACTCGTCATCTTCGATGGAAATCCAGGTGCCGTCGGAGGCAGGGGTCATGCAGGACATGACGATACGACCACGGGTGTCGTTCTCGTCGGTGTACTGCTTGACCGCGCACTGCCGGCAGGCGCCAACGCTACCAAGCGCCGGGTGCCAGCAGAAATAAGGGATGTCGAGGCCTAGCGACAGACATGCCTGTAACAGGTTGTCTGCACCGTTGACTTCGAGCGCTTTGCCGTCTACGTGGATAGTGGCCATTGTTCAAAGTTCTTCGTTGGCCCGCGTGAGCGGGCGTGGCTAATGGAAATCGGTGGGCTTGCGACACGCCGCGAATGAATCGGGCCTGTCGGCAAGCTGGCGAGTGGCACGGACCACCCGCCTAATCATCTTGTTATGCGCCGACCACGATCGGCCCGGCCTGGATTGGCTTGGCCAGGTTTGGGCGCAGGGTGTCACCAGCGGATGCTGGGGCGACACCGGCCTCGAACTCGGACCGGAAGTATTTGATGGCACTGCCCAGCGGCTCGACGGCACCCGGTGCGTGAGCACAGAAGGTACGGCCTGGGCCGAGGAAGTTGACCAGCCCCAGAAGCGTCTCGATGTCTTCGGCACGGCCTTGGCCGTTTTCCAGTGCGCGCAGCATCTTCACGCTCCACGGCAGGCCGTCACGGCATGGCGTGCACCAGCCGCACGACTCGCGGGCGAAGAACTCTTCCATGTTGCGCAGCAGCGAGACCATGTTGACGCTGTCGTCTACCGCCATGGCCAGGCCAGTACCCATACGGGTGCCGACCTTGGCGATGCCGCCGGCGTACATTTGCGCGTCGAGGTGCTCGGGCAGCAGGAAGCCGGTACCGGCGCCGCCTGGCTGCCAGCACTTGAGCTTGAAGCCGTCGCGCATGCCACCGGCGTAGTCTTCGAACAGCTCGCGGGCGGTGACGCCGAACGGCAGCTCCCACAGGCCCGGGTTCTTCACCTTGCCAGAGAAGCCCATCAGCTTGGTGCCGTGGTCTTCGCTGCCTTCGCGGGCCAGCGACTTGTACCAGTCGTTGCCGTTGGCGACGATGGCCGGCACGTTGCACAGGGTTTCGACGTTGTTCACGCAAGTCGGCTTGCCCCATACGCCCACGGCGGCAGGGAAGGGCGGCTTGGAGCGCGGGTTGGCGCGGCGGCCTTCCAGCGAGTTGATCAGTGCGGTTTCTTCACCGCAGATGTAGCGGCCGGCACCGGTGTGCACGAACAGCTCGAAATCAAAACCGGAGCCCAGAATGTTCTTGCCCAGCAGGCCGGCGGCCTTGGCTTCATCAATGGCGCGGTTGAGGTTTTTCGCAGCAGTGGTGTATTCGCCACGCAGGAAGATGTAGCCACGGTAGGCCTTCAGGGCGCGGGCGCTGATCAGCATGCCCTCGACCAACAGATGGGGCTGTTGCTCCATCAGCATGCGGTCCTTCCAGGTGTTGGGCTCCATTTCGTCCGCGTTGCACAGCAGGTAGCGGATGTTCATGGATTCGTCTTTGGGCATCAGGCCCCACTTCACGCCAGTGGGGAAGCCTGCGCCACCGCGGCCCTTGAGGCCGGAGTCCTTCACGGTCTGCACGATGTCGTCTTGCGACATCTCGCCCAGCGCCTTGCGGGCAGCAGCGTAGCCGTTCTTGGCCTGGTACTCGGCAAGCCATACCGGCTCGCCGTCGTCACGCAGGCGCCAGGTCAGCGGGTGGGTTTCGGCGGTGCGCGCAATGCGGTTGGCCGGGCCGAAGGAAGTAATGGTCATACGTAACCCTCCAGCAGCTTGGTGACGCCAGCGGGCTGCACGTCGCCAAAGGTGTCGTCGTCGATCATCAGCGCCGGGGCCTTGTCGCAGTTGCCCAGGCAGCACACCGGCAGCAGGGTGAAGCGGCCGTCGGCGGTGGTCTGGCCGAGGCCGATGCCCAGCTCGCTCTGGATCTGGCTGACGACCGATTCATGGCCGCCGATGTAGCAGACCATGCTGTCGCACACGCGAATGATGTGGCGGCCAACCGGCTGGCGGAAGATCTGGCTGTAGAAGGTGGCTACACCCTCGACGTCGCTGGCCGGGATGCCCAGTACCTCGCCGATGGCGTGGATGGCGCCGTCCGGCACCCAGCCACGTTCCTTCTGGACGATCTTCAGGGCTTCGATGGACGCCGCTCGCGGGTCCTCGTAGTGATGCATTTCGTGCTCGATGGCCGAGCGCTCTGTTTCGCTCAGGGCGAAACGGTCTGTCTGGATAAGCGTGCTGTTCATGCTTAGCGGTCCACGTCAGCCATAACGAAGTCGATACTGCCCAGGTACGCAATGAGGTCGGCGACCATGCTGCCTTTGATCACCGAAGGGATCTGCTGCAGGTGCGGGTAGCTCGGGGTACGGATCCGGGTGCGGTAGCTCATGGTGCCGCCATCGCTCGTCAGGTAGTAACTGTTGATGCCCTTGGTCGCCTCGATCATCTGGAACGACTCGTTGGCCGGCATGACCGGGCCCCACGAGACTTGCAGGAAGTGCGTGATGAGGGTCTCGATGTGCTGCAGGGTGCGCTCTTTCGGTGGCGGCGTGGTCAGCGGGTGATCCGCCTTGTACGGGCCTTCCGGCATGTTGCGCAGGCACTGGTCGATGATGCGGATACTCTGGCGCATCTCCTCGACACGGACCATGCAGCGATCATAGGCATCGCCGTTGTGGGCCAGCGGTACTTCAAACTCGAAGTTCTCGTAGCCGGAGTAGGGGCGGGCTTTGCGCAGGTCGAAATCGCAACCGGTGGAGCGCAGGCCGGCACCGGTGGTGCCCCATTCCAGGGCTTCCTTGGTGTTGTACGCGGCAACGCCAATGGTACGGCCCTTGAGGATGCTGTTCTGCAGGGCAGCCTTGGTGTACTCGTCGAGGCGCTTGGGCAGCCAGTCTACGAAGTCCTTGACCAGTTTCTCCCAGCCGCGCGGCAGGTCGTGGGCGACGCCACCAATGCGGTACCAGGCCGGGTGCAGGCGGAAACCGGTGATCGCTTCGATTACGGTGTAGGCGCGCTGGCGGTCGGTGAAGGTGAAGAACACCGGGGTCATGGCGCCCACGTCCTGGATGTAGGTACCCAGGAACAGCAGGTGGCTGGTGATGCGGAAGAACTCGGCCAGCATCACGCGAATCACGTCGACCTTCTGCGGCACCTTGATGCCCGCCAGCTTTTCCACCGCCAGCACGTACGGCAGGTTGTTCATTACCCCGCCGAGGTAGTCGATACGGTCGGTGTAGGGGATGAAGCTGTGCCAGGACTGGCGCTCGGCCATTTTCTCGGCGCCACGGTGGTGGTAACCGATGTCCGGTACGCAGTCGACGATCTCTTCACCGTCCAGCTGCAGGACGATACGGAACGCACCGTGCGCCGAAGGGTGGTTGGGGCCGAGGTTGAGGAACATGTAGTCCTCGTTGGCGCCCTGACGCTTCATGCCCCAGGCTTCCGGGTTGAAGCGCGCCGACTCTTCTTCAAGCTGTTGCTTGGCCAGGGTCAGGCTGTAGGGGTCGAACTCGGTGGCACGGGCCGGGTAGTCCTTGCGCAGCGGGTGGCCTTCCCAGGTGGGCGGCATCATGATGCGGCTGAGGTGCGGGTGGCCGGCAAAGTCGATGCCGAACATGTCCCACACTTCGCGTTCGTACCAGTTGGCGTTTGGCCAGATACCGGTCACGGTCGGCAGGTTCAGGTCGCCTTCGCTCAGCGACACCTTGATCATCACGTCGCTGTTACGCTCGATCGACAGCAGGTGGTAGAACACGCTGAAGTCGGCGGCCGGCAGGCCACGGCGCTGGGTACGCAGGCGTTCGTCGACGCCGTGCAGGTCGTACAGCATGCTGTAAGGCTTGGCGACACCGCGCAGGAAGCTGAGCACCTCTTTGAGCTGGGCGCGTTTGACCCACAGCACAGGCATGCCGGTGCGGGTTTCCTGGGCGACGAATGCTTCGGCGCCAAAACGGTTGTTCAGTTCGACGACCACATCCTGGTCGTCAGCCTTGTAGGGCGGAATGAAAATAGCGTTGTCCGCTGTCATGGTCTCGGTCGCTTTGGGTCAACGTTAAGAATGAAGCCAGGCCGCCGGCTCCAGGGGGAGCGGGCGGCAGGTCGCTGGATCAGACTTCGTCGGGGCTGCGCAGGTTGGTTACTGCAATGCGCTGCTCACGACGCAGGTCTTTCTGGGCTGGCATCTCGGCACGGTAAATACCTTGATCACCAACAACCCAGGAAAGCGGGCGTCGTTCTTGGCCGATCGACTCCTGCAACAGCATCAAGCCTTGCAGGAAAGCCTCAGGGCGTGGCGGGCAGCCAGGCACATAGACGTCCACGGGGAGGAACTTGTCGACCCCCTGAACGACCGAGTAGATGTCGTACATGCCACCGGAGTTGGCGCACGAGCCCATGGAGATGACCCACTTCGGCTCGAGCATCTGCTCGTACAGGCGCTGAATGATCGGCGCCATCTTGATGAAGCAGGTACCGGCGATGACCATGAAGTCGGCCTGACGCGGCGAGGCCCGGATGACTTCGGCGCCGAAGCGGGCGATGTCGTGGGGCGCCGTGAAGGCCGTGGTCATTTCCACGTAGCAGCAGGACAGGCCGAAGTTGTACGGCCAGAGGGAGTTCTTGCGACCCCAGTTGACCGCGCCACGCAGCACATCTTCGAGTTTCCCCATGTAGATGTTCTTGTGGACCTGGTCCTCTAGCAGTTGGTCGGTGACGGTTTCCCGTTCACCTACCGGGTACTGCTCGTTAGGCGCATCCGGATCGATTCTGGTGAGATTGTATTGCATTGCCAAAGCCTCATTGTTTCAGCTTCGCTTGCCGCTTGCGGCGACCTTCGGGAGCCCAATCAAGAGCACCGACGCGCCATAGGTAGACAAGACCTGCCAACAGAATTGCTATGAAAACGAGAGCTTCGACGAACCCGGTCCAGCCGCTTTCGCGGACGGACACAGACCATGCAAAGAGAAAGAGGGCTTCGATATCGAAGATCACGAACAGCATCGCGACCAGATAGAATTTGGCGGACAGGCGCAGGCGGGCGCTGCCGACGGGCAGCATGCCGGATTCGAAGGGTTCGTTCTTGGCGCGACCCCAGGCCTTGCTACCGAGCAGGCTGGACAGGCCGAGCATGAAGGCACACAGGCCGACGACACCCAGGAGGAAGATGGCAAAGCCCCAGTTGTGGGCGATGAGTCCTGCCGAATCGGACATGCTAGAGATCCTTATACAGAGACCCAGCTCTGCAGTCTGAAATAAGTAGAGCGGCGACGTGGTGTCGCAGGTGCAGTGACCAAATGTCGCAGCTGAATCAATCGCGCTGATTTTATGGGTAAACCCGTAGCAAGTAAAATTTCTGTCGCAAATTTATTCGTAGGATTAAGAACAAAAGGCACTCGTAAATGGCTGAAAGCCTTGATATTCGGGCATTGCGTGCGGTTTTGTTAATTATGTTTCTTGCGACTGGTAACGAATTACAACTTTCGGAATGATAATTAATATCATTTGACCTGGTGCTATATAATTTGGCTGTTCTGTGCCTTGTAAAGTTCATCTGGCGACTCCCCCCTACTTGCAAATGCGAAAGACTCCTGTTCTAACAGCTTCCGACGGTGCGCGCACCGCTCTGGGTCAATACTTTATCGGTTGATCGGTGACTGGCTGATGCAGCAATCGCCCACTGGCCGAGCCAGTAGGTGAGGATGATCAGGTACGGAGCGGCGGCGAACGGGCTGACGAAGCGGTCGATGCCGATCATGCTGTCGGAGAGCACGAACAGGCCGGCGCCGATTGCGGCCAGCCCACCACAGGCCAGGGCGCGCCAGAGCATGGCGCTGATGGCCAGGGCGTACAACGCGACAGGGATCAGCAACGGGCCGAGGCCGTGGCTGGCCAGTACGCCGAACAGCGCGATGCCGGTGATGGCGCTGCAGATCAGTGCGGGCAGGGCGGGGCGCAGGGTAATGCCGCAATAGCCGCGCAGGTAAGCCAGGTGGGCACAGAGGAAGGCGGCCAGGCCGAACACGAACAGGTCGGCGGGGATGGCCAGCAGTATGTCGCCGAGTACAGAGAAGCCCAGGCCGATCGAGATCCACTTGCGATAAGGTGTGGCCGGGGCGCCGCGCAGCCAGGCGACAAGCGCCAGGACGGGAACGGGTTTGGCCAGCAGGGCGAGCAGGGTATTGTCGCTGGCCAGTGCATATATATAGAGGGCGGCGGCGGCCAGGGCCAGAATCATCAGGTGGCTTGGACGAGGCATGGGCGGTCCTTGCTGCTGTGCTGCCTCAAGCATAGACCTGATTGTGGGGTTTGCTGGTGATGCCTTGGGTTGTATTAGGGCTGTTATGGGCTAGCCGAAAAGAATACGGCGCCTGTGAGATCGAGCGCCGCCCGTGCGGCGCTCGGTCTCGCGGGCGCTGAAGATGCTGTGGCGAAAACCTCTCAGCCCAGGCGCATTTTCAAAGGCACGTCAAAAAGAAAGCCCGGAGCTTTCACAAGCCCCGGGCCTTCGTTCAACAGCAGCCCACTATCAGTGGAACTGCTCCTCCTCGGTCGAACCGGTCAGGGCCGTTACCGACGATGCGCCACCCTGGATCACGGTGGTCATGTCATCGAAGTAACCGGTACCCACTTCCTGCTGGTGCGCCACGAAGGTGTAGCCTTTGCTGGCGTCAGCGAACTCCTGCTCTTGCAGCTTCACGTAGGCGGTCATGTCGTTGCGGGCGTAGTCGTGTGCCAGGTTGAACATGCCGTGCCACATGTTGTGGATGCCCGCCAGGGTGATGAACTGGTGCTTGTAGCCCATGGCCGACAGCTCGCGCTGGAATTTGGCGATGGTGGCGTCGTCCAGGTTCTTCTTCCAGTTGAAGGAAGGCGAGCAGTTGTACGACAGGATCTGGTCCGGGTACTCCTTCTTGATCGCTTCGGCGAAGCGACGGGCTTCGTCCAGGTCCGGCTTGGCGGTTTCGCACCAGATCAGGTCGGCGTATGGCGCGTAGGCCAGGCCGCGGGAGATGGCCTGGTCGAGGCCGGCGCGGACCTTGTAGAAGCCTTCACGGGTACGCTCGCCAATCACAAACGGCTGGTCGTACGGGTCGCAGTCGCTGGTCAGCAGGTCGGCGGCGTTGGCGTCGGTACGGGCCAGGATGATGGTCGGTACGCCCGACACGTCAGCTGCCAGGCGCGCGGCCACCAGCTTCTGTACGGCTTCCTGGGTCGGTACCAGGACCTTGCCGCCCATGTGGCCGCATTTTTTGACCGAGGCCAGCTGGTCTTCGAAGTGCACGCCAGCGGCGCCTGCTTCGATCATGTTCTTCATCAGCTCGTAGGCGTTCAGTACGCCACCGAAACCGGCTTCGGCGTCAGCGACGATCGGCGCGAAGTAGTCGATGTAGCCTTCGTCGCCCGGGTTCTTGCCGGCTTTCCACTGGATCTGGTCGGCGCGGCGGAACGAGTTGTTGATGCGCTTGACCACGGTCGGTACCGAGTCAACCGGGTACAGTGACTGGTCAGGGTACATCGACTCGGCCGAGTTGTTGTCGGCGGCAACCTGCCAGCCGGACAGGTAGATGGCCTGGATGCCAGCCTTTACCTGCTGTACTGCCTGGCCACCGGTCAGGGCGCCCATGCAGTTGACGAAATCTTTTTCTGGGCGGAAGGACGGGTGGGCACCTTGGGTGACCAGCTTCCACAGTTTTTCTGCACCTTGGCGGGCCAGGGTGTGCTCTGGCTGCAGGGAGCCACGCAGGCGAACGACATCAGCGGCGGTGTAGGTACGGGTCACGCCTTTCCAGCGCGGGTTCTCGGCCCAATCTTTCTCGAGGGCTGCAATTTGCTGTTCGCGTGTCAGTGCCATGGAAATAAACCTCGTCGCATCGATCTTGGGTTAATTGTGCTGATGCTCGGGTGCAGATCAGGGCGCTTGGCGGCTGTCCTGTTCTAAGGAGTGCGGCGGCGAACGCGAAGGCTCGAAGGAGGAAGGGTGGGCAGGCCAGGCGAAGGTGTGCTCCGGCAGGTCGGCTCGTGGTTGCCTTGCTGCGGTGCTACGCGATTGCCAGTACTGCGGTGATGCGCTTCCGTCCCTCGGGACAACTTCTTCGTTGCAGTCGCAATCCCGTCGAACCGCCTTGTGGGCCGTATAGACACGAGGCGCCTCCAGGGGTGGGAGGAGCACGCCTCGAAGGCCCTTGCCAGGGCCCCTGATTAGCGGGAGCGAGGCCATCATGCCCTTGGGAAAAAGACCCTGTCAAATGTTTTGTAGTGGTTTTTTTCGCTTACTACATCTTTGGTCTAATGCGACTTGTCAGTCAGTTTCAAGGCCTTTGGTCGAGGCCTTGAATTGCCTGGGATCAGTCGAGAAGGTCGACTTTTACCCGCAAAGTCATGTTTTCACCGCGCTGGGTGCTGTAACTGCGGCTTGACGCGCTCCGCTCGGCTTGGCTCTGCTGGTTGTAGCCTGCCAGGGTGATCCATTCGCCGAGCTTTCCGGTGACTGTCGTGTCGGTACTTTGCACTTTCACTACATCTGCACGTTCCTGGCTGATGCGGTCATTATTGGTGCTGATTTGCAGACGAACCGTGTCACCGCTCAAGCTTGGCGTGACGTAGAAGCCCTGGGTCACGTTGCGGTATTCGGTGTTGCTCTCTATGCGCCCATAGCCGTCAGTGCTGGTGCTGGTAATCGGGATGCTCTGGCCAACCTGAATGAGCGCGGGCTGGCCTTCGCTGGCCTGAACCTGCTGCATGCCGCCGTCACGGTTGCTGGTGCCGTAGTGGATGACGCGTGCGTTGCCGCGGTTGTCCTGGAAGTTGCTGTCGTTGTTGTCCACGCTGATCAGCAGGCGCTTGGGAGCGGTGTCCAGCTGTTGCAGCAAGGCGCGCAGGTCGCCGATGCGTTCGGGGCTGGCGTTGACGATCAGCTTGTTCTCGAAGGCGTTCACCGTGCCGTCTTTGCCGATGAATGCCTGCGCGGCAGGCAGCAGTTCGGCGCTGGCGCGGTGCTGCAGCGGCACCACTTCGGTGGCAGCCTGGGCGGCGAGGCTGGCAAGCAGCAGCAGGGAGGTGAAAAGGGGGCGTAGCGGCATGTCCATGATCTCCGCAGGTGGAATGAACATGATGGCAAATTTGCCGGCTTCCTGCCGGATCTGGATCACGCCGGCGCTGTTCAGAAGGTCGTATTATCCTTATTTATCTTGTAGGCTATAAATTATAGTAGGCAAGATAATTGAGGATAATGACATGTCTCCTGTTCGCCCGCTCCTGCGCCGTGATCAACTGGCCAACGCTCTGGCCCAAGACCTGGCAGGCGAGTCGCTGATCGATTACAGCGCTGGCATGTTCCTGGCCGCGCCTCGGCGCACGGGCAAGAGCACCTTCCTCAACAACGACTTGATACCGGAATGCGTACGGCGCGGCTGGCGACCGGTTTACGTGGACCTGTGGTCGGACCGCAACGCGGCCCCGGCGCAGCTCATCAGTGGCGCCATCGGCACTGCGCTGGCCAGTTTCGAAGGTGCGCTGGCCAGGACCGCGAAAAAGGCTGGTATCGAAAAAATAAACCTGCTGCGCACCCTGAGCTGGGATTTCACCCGCCCGCAACTGCCTGCGGGTACTACCTTGGCGCAGGCACTTTCCGTGCTGCATCAAGTGTCAGGGCAGATGGTAGTGCTGATCATCGACGAGGCTCAGCACGCCCTTAACAGCGAAGATGGCCTCAATGCCATGTTCGGGCTGAAAGCCGCGCGTGACCACCTCAACCGTGGCGACTGTCCGGACGGCTTGCGCCTGGTGTTCACAGGCTCCAGCCGCGACAAGCTGGCCAACCTGGTACTTAAGAGCAAGCAGCCGTTCTTTGGTGCCACCATCACGCCGTTCCCGTTACTGGGGCGTGAATATGTCGAATTCATCACGGGTTTGTGGAACCGGCGCCTGGCCGATAGCAATCAGTTCAAGGTAGAGGACCTGGCGTCCGCTTTCGAGCTGGTCGGCCGTCGCCCGGAAATGCTCAACAAGCTGTTGGCCGAAGTCAGCGTCGGCCTGGGTGAGGCGGGCAACTTGGGCGATCTGCTGCGCACTGGGGCGCTCAGCCATCAGGCTGGTGTCTGGAGTGACTACGAAAGTGCCTGGAACGAGCTTTCGCCGTTGCAGCAGGCGGTGCTTGAGGTAATGGCCGAGCGCACGCTAGGCCGACATCCGTTCTCGCCGTTCACAGAGCAGACCTTGATCGACATCAGACGCAAGCTGGAGCAGGCCCAGGCAGAAGTCAACGCCAATACGCCTAACGTACAGAAGGCCCTCGATGCTCTGCGCGACAAGGAGCTGGTGTGGAAGGCCAATCGTGGCGAGTACGCGCTGGAGGATGCTTCCATGGCTGAATGGCTTGCCCGCGACAAGGCAGTTGCTGGCCGTAGATGAACCTTTGAGTTGTCCCGTCAGTCGCACTCAGAGGGAGTGCATGGGGTGATCGCATGAGGGGTGGCCTGTTCTTGCTGTTGTGGCTTTGTAGCCTTGGTGCAGAGGCAGCAGCTGATGGGCTGCGCATCAAGCAACTGCAGCGCTGCGGCGACCTGCTCGGCGAAGGCGGGCAGCAATGGTGCCTGCGTGCCGAGGGGCTCGGTGCAGATGTGCCAAAGGTATGGCTGGGCGGTGTGCGACTGCCAACAGCCGATATCGAGCGCAAAGGTGACCGGCTTACCCTGAACCTGGCGAAAAAAGCCCAGCGCAGCGCGCCCCTTTGGCTGGAATATGATGGCCGCACCAGCAACCCGATATGGCTAACCCGCCAGCGCAGTCATGTTGTCGCCGCAGGGCCTGACGAAGTGGCGAAGAACATGGATGGCCTGACTACCTATGTCGACCTGGTCAGCCTGTTGATCGAAGAACAACACGACGGCCTTGGCGAGGCCCGGCGCATTGCCGGTAAATACGGCGCCCAGGTTGTCGGTGCCATACCGCCGCTGAATGTCTATCAGCTGCGCTTGCCGGTGGATGACCTGGTGCAGCGTGACGCGATGATCCTGCGCATGGGCAGTGAGGTCAGCGTGGATGCCGTAATTGTCGAGGAGTCCGCCCCGGAGGGTGGGGAAGAGGGCAGCGGCCGCGACACCAGGGCCATCGACCAAGCGGATGAATGGGCCGCCAACCGCTTCATGGACGCGCTGTATTTCTACCAGCGACGGATTGGCGCCTCGCGCTTGCCGGTGCAGCCCGTGCGGGTCGGGGTAATCGAGCGTGAAGTGGACTTTGACGCCCCGGGGTTCAGCCAATACCGAGGCGGCTGCGAACAGGGTCAGACGTGTGTGTATGCTCGCGACGGTGATCGCCCGACAAGCCACGGTAGCCATGTCGCAGGCATTCTCGCCGCGCAGGGTGAGGGTTTTTTGCCGGGGCTGGGCAAGCACAGCCCTGGCTTCGAGGTGATTGTAGAGCGCAACTCGGATGCAGGTATCACCGCCAACATCGCTGCATCGGTCAACCTGGTCGAGGATGGCGTGCGGGTGCTGAACTGGAGCTGGGGCATCCACCGGGTCGGCGCACGCGACGTCAACGGTGATGAGGTCGATTCGCTGGTGCGTTCCGGGCTGGCGATGAGTGGCTACGAGGAGTTGCTTGAGGAGTTCTTCCTCTGGCTGCGCAAAGAGCACCCGGATGTGGTGGTGGTGAATTCGGCGGGCAACGGTGCGTCGTGGTCAGGTACCGATGAATACCGCCTGCCGTCGTCGTTCATCACCGAACAACTGCTGGTGGTGGGCGGGCACCAGCGCAGCGACAAGGCGACGGCGGTAGAAGCCCCCGACCATGTGCGCAAGCGCCACAGTTCCAACATCGACATGCGCGTGGATGTCAGTGCTGCTGCCTGCATACGCCCGGCGGCTGCCGCGGCTGCGCATTGCGGCACATCGTACGCAACACCCCTGGTGACTGCCACCGTGGCAGCGATGCTGTCGATCAACCCGGCCCTCACCCCGGAAGAGGTGCGCATGCTGTTGCGGCGCAGTGCCCTGACCCTGGGCACCGAGCAGGATTTCGAGGCGATGGATGCCGAAGACCTGACGGCGCCGATCTTGCCTTCGGAGCGTGGTGGGCGCCTGAACCACCCCGACCTGGGGCGTTCGGCGCGCCTGGACATGCAGCGCGCGCTGGACCTGGCAGTGCAGAGCCGGGAGCGGGTGCGCTGAACGGTGGCCGCTGTCAGACAAATTCCGTAACATCGCGGCCCTCGTTTTTGTAACGTCCGCCCGCACTGCCCCACAGGAAGCCCATGAAGCCCGCCCGATTACGCGCCGACCTGCTCGCCGGCTTGACCACCTCGTTCGCCCTGGTGCCCGAGTGCATCGCCTTTGCCCTGGTGGCTCACCTCAACCCGCTGATGGGCCTGTATGGCGCTTTCATCATCTGTACCCTCACGGCGCTGTTTGGCGGACGACCGGGGATGATTTCCGGCGCTGCCGGCTCGATGGCGGTGGTGATCGTTGCGCTGGTGGTGCAGCACGGCGCGCAGTATCTGCTGGCCACGGTGCTGCTGGGTGGCGTGGTGATGATCCTGTTCGGCCTGTTGCGCCTGGGCAAGCTGGTGCGCCTGGTGCCGTACCCGGTCATGCTCGGCTTCGTCAACGGCTTGGCCATCGTCATTGCCATGGCGCAGCTGGAGCATTTCAAGGACGGTGAGCACTGGCTCAGTGGCGCGCCGCTGTACCTGATGATCGGCCTGGTGGCACTGACCATGGCCGTGGTCTACGTGCTGCCGAAACTGACCCGTGCGGTGCCGCCAGCGCTGGTGGCGATCCTGGGCGTTGGCCTGCTGGTGTACCTGCTCGACCTGCCTACCCGCACCCTGGGCGACATGGCGCACATCGCCGGTGGCCTGCCGGGGCTGGCGCTACCGGATGTGCCCTGGAACCTGGAAACCCTGAAGATCATCGCCCCCTACGCCGTACTGATGGCCATGGTCGGCCTGCTGGAGACCTTGCTCACCCTCAACCTGACCGATGAAGTGACCGAGAGCCGTGGCTTCCCGGACCGCGAGTGCGTGGCGCTGGGGGCGGCAAACATGGTTTCGGGCCTGTGCGGTGGCATGGGCGGTTGCGCGATGATCGGGCAGACGGTGATCAACCTTAGCTCCAATGGCCGTGGCCGGTTGTCGGGGGTGGTGGCCGGGGTGATGATCTTGCTGTTCGTGCTGTTCCTGTCGCCGCTGATCGAGCGTATTCCGCTGGCGGCGCTGGTCGGGGTGATGTTCGTGGTGGCCCAGCAGACCTTCGCCTGGGCGTCGCTGCGCGTGCTGCACAAGGTGCCGGTGAACGATGTGCTGGCGATCATTGCGGTGACCGTTGTGACGGTGTTTACCGACTTGGCCATGGCAGTGCTGTTCGGCATCATCATCGCGGCGCTCAACTTTGCCTGGCAGCATGCGCGGGAGCTGTACGCCGACAGCCATGAGGACGCCGAGGGCGGCAAACGTTATCAGGTGCATGGCACGCTGTTCTTCGCCTCGACCGCCTCGTTCCTCAACCAGTTTGACCCGGCCCAGGACCCGACCCAGGTCACGCTGGATTGCCAGCATTTGAGCTTTGTCGACTATTCGGCGGTTGCGGCGCTCAAGACCTTGCGAGAGCGGTATGCGAAGGCGGGCAAGCATTTGCGCGTGGTGCATTTGTCAGAGCGGTGCAAGAAGCTATTGAAGCGGGCAGGTGAGCAGCACTGAGCCTGATTGTGGCCTGTACCGGCCCCTTCGCGGCTAAAGCCGCTCCCACAGGGGTATGCGATCCCTTGTGAGAGCGGCTTTAGCCGCGAAGGGGCCGGTACAGGGGAGCCGCTTACTCCCCGCGGTTCTTCTTGACGATGCCATCGGCGATGCTCGCCGGTGCCTCGGCATAGCGGGTGAACTCCATCGAGAAGCTGGCCCGGCCCTGGGTCATCGAACGCATCGAGGTGGCGTAGCCGAACATTTCGCCCAACGGCACCTCGGCACGGATCACCTTGCCGGCCGGTGTTTCGTCACCGTCCTGGATCATCCCGCGGCGCCGGCTGAGGTCGCCCAGAATGTCACCCTGGTATTCCTCCGGCGTCACCACCTCCACTTTCATCACCGGTTCCAGCAACACCGCGCCGCCTTTCTGCGACAGCTGCTTGGTGGCCATTGAAGCCGCGATCTTGTAGGCCATTTCGTTGGAGTCGACATCGTGGTACGAACCGTCGAACACGGCGGCCTTGAGGCTGATCAGCGGATAGCCGGCAAGCACGCCGTTCTTCATCTGCTCCTCGATACCCTTCTGGATCGCCGGGATGTACTCGCGCGGTACCACGCCGCCAACGATCTCGTTGATGAACTCGAGGCCTTCCTTGCCTTCGTCGCCGGGGGCGAAACGGATCCAGCAATGGCCATACTGGCCACGTCCGCCGGACTGGCGCACAAAACGCCCCTCGATCTCGCAGGTGTTGCGGATTTTTTCCCGGTAGGCCACCTGCGGCTTGCCGATGTTGGCTTCGACGTTGAACTCGCGGCGCATGCGGTCGACGATGATGTCCAGGTGCAATTCGCCCATGCCCGAGATGATGGTCTGGCCGGTTTCCTCATCGGTACGTACGCGAAACGATGGGTCTTCCTGGGCCAGCTTGCCCAGGGCGATGCCCATTTTTTCCTGGTCGGCCTTGGTCTTGGGCTCCACGGCCACGGAAATCACCGGGTCAGGGAAGTCCATGCGCTCGAGGATGATCGGTTTGTCCATGTCGCACAGGGTGTCGCCGGTGGTCACGTCCTTCATGCCGATCAGCGCGGCGATGTCGCCGGCGCACACGTCCTTGATTTCGGCACGCTGGTTGGCATGCATTTGCACCATACGGCCGATGCGTTCCTTCTTGCCTTTGACCGAGTTGAGTACCGCGTTGCCCGAGCTGAGCACGCCGGAGTAAACGCGGGCAAAGGTGAGTGTGCCGACGAACGGGTCGGTGGCAATCTTGAAAGCCAGGGCCGAGAACGGCTCTTTGTCGTCGGCGTGCCGTTCCAGGTGCTTGTCTTCATCGTCCGGGTCTGTGCCGCGAATGGCAGGGATTTCCGACGGGGCGGGCAGGTAGTCGATTACCGCATCGAGCATCAGCGGTACGCCCTTGTTCTTGAAAGAGGAGCCGAGGATGGTCGGCACGATTTCGTTGGCGATGGTGCGTTTGCGCAATCCGGCCTTGATCTCTTCGATGCTCAGCTCTTCGCCTTCAAGAAACTTGTTGAGCAGTTCGTCATTGGCCTCGGCGGCTGCTTCTATCATGTGCGCGCGCCATTCGTCGGCGAGCGTCTGCAGTTCGGCGGGTATGTCTTCTTCGCGGTAGCTGGTGCCGTGGTCAGCGTCGTTCCAGTAGATGGCCTTCATCTTCACCAGGTCGATCTGGCCGATGAAGTTCTCCTCGCTGCCGATGGCCAGCTGGATCGGTACCGGGTGGTGCCCCAGGCGCTGGTCGATCTGCTTGACCACACGCAGGAAGTCGGCACCCTGGCGGTCCATCTTGTTGATGTAGGCCAGGCGTGGCACATGGTATTTGTTGGCTTGGCGCCAGACCGTCTCGGACTGTGGCTCTACCCCGTCAGCACCGCTGAATACCACCACTGCGCCATCGAGCACGCGCAACGAGCGCTCCACCTCGATGGTGAAGTCGACGTGGCCAGGGGTGTCGATGATGTTGAAGCGGTACTTGTGCTCAAACTGCTTGGTCGAGCCTTGCCAGAACGCCGTGGTCGCCGCCGAGGTGATGGTGATGCCGCGTTCCTGCTCCTGGGCCATCCAGTCCATGGTCGCCGCGCCATCGTGCACCTCGCCCATCTTGTGGTTGACCCCGGTGTAGAACAGGATCCGCTCGGTAGTGGTGGTCTTGCCGGCGTCCACGTGGGCGACGATGCCGATATTGCGGTACAGCTCGATGGGCGTTGTGCGGGCCATGGCGGACTACCTGCGAATGGGCGGATTCCACCACGTTAGCAGACCGGTGGAATCCTGCCCTGCCGCCGGGCCGTCAGTCGGCCTGGGCTTGCAGCATCCACTGGCCATTCACTTCACGGGCCAGGCCGCTGGCCGCCAGCAGGGCCAGCAGGCGCGGGTGCAGGTCGGCTTCGGTGAAGGTCTTGAGGGTGGCCAGGTCCAGTGTGCCGACCAGGTTGAGGTCGGCCTTGGTATACGACAGCCAGGCCTTTTTCAGTACCTGGGCGACATCGCTGCCCGAGGTGCTGGCGAAGCGGCGGTGCCACTGGCCGCTGTCGAAGGTGAAGGTGTGGGCGTGGCTGTAGGTGCTTTCGTCGCCACCTTCAGTGCAGCGGTGGCAGCGGCAAGGGCCTTCGCCGAAGGCGTTGCGCAGGTAGCTGTTGAAGTCCACGACGGGCTTGAGGGACAGGCGTTTGTCGACATCGAACAGGTCGGCGATCAGGGGTTCTTCGGCGCTCACTCGGGATCCTCGTGTGGTGTGGCGTGCATCGGCGGGCACCCTAACAGATCGGGGCATTCAGATCACCTGTAGAGACAACAGAGACCGCCTGCCGTACTCTACGCGCCCTTACGCCTACACACCCACTGAGGTATCCCCGTTTGAGCACCAAGTACCCGTACACCGCCACCGTGACCATCAGCGCTGAAGACCGTGGCGGAGATATCGAGGCTTCGGAAAACCCCAGCATGCGCGTGGGTCTGGAAGCGGTGACCGAAACCCTGAAGAAGGTGCATTTCGTCGGTACGCTCGCGGCCCCTGAAAAACAGGCCACGCACATCTGCGTGACCCTGGAGAACGGCCTGACCTACTACGGCCCGATCGTCAACGGCCACGCCGAACTCGAAGGCGGCTGGATCGCCTTCGAATCCGACATGCTTACCCCGGAAGAACTGGGCCTGTAAACCTCAGTTCAGCTCCACCAGGCACTGCTCGAGGATATCCAGCCCTTCCTCGAGCACCTCGGCCTCGATGGTCAGCGGTGCCAACAGGCGAATGATGTGCCGCGCCTTGCCGCTGGGCATCAGCAGTAAGCCTTTGGCCCGCGCCGACTCCATCACCTTGGCCAGCTGCGCCGGCGCCGGGCTGCCGTCGGCATTGACGAATTCGATGCCGCGCATGGCGCCCACGCCCGTCAGTCGGCCGATGTACGGGCTCAGGCCCGAAGCCTTCCAGCGCTGGTGGCGGCTGACGATGGCCTGCTCCTGGCGCTCACCCCAGGTGGCGATGTTCTCGTCGGTCATCTGCGCCAGGCTGGCCAACGCCGCCGCACAGGCAATCGGGTTGCCCGAATAGGTGCCACCGAGGCCGCCCTTGGGCAGTGCTGCCATCAATTGCTTGCGCCCGACCACCGCCCCCAGCGGCATGCCGCCGGCGATGCTCTTGGCCAGCAGCAGCAGGTCGGGCTCGATGCCAAGGCGCGGGAAAGCGAAGCGCTGGCCGGTGCGGCCGAAGCCGGACTGGATCTCGTCGATGATGATCAGGATCCCGTGTTCGTCGCAGAAGCGGCGCAGGGCCTGGGCGAAAGCCGGGTCGAGGGCGAGGAAACCGCCTTCGCCCTGTACCGGTTCGAGGATGAACGCTGCCACGTCTTCCACGGCCAGTTCCACGCTGAACAGGCGCTCCATGGCCTTGAGCGCCTGCTCGCAGGTAACCCCGGTATCGGCGCCAGGGTAGGGCAGGTGGTACACCGGCCCGGGCAGCTCGCCGACCCGTTGCTTGTACGGTGCCACCTTGCCGTTGAGGTTAAGGGTGGCCAGGGTGCGGCCGTGGAAGCCGCCGTCGAAGGCGATGATGGCGCGCTTGCCTGTAGCACCGCGGGCTACTTTGAGGGCGTTTTCTGCAGCTTCCGCACCGCTGTTGGTGAGCATGCCGGCCAACGGGTAGCTGACCGGTACGAACTGGCTCAGCTGTTCCATCAGCGCCAGGTACGGGCCATGGGGCGCGGCGTTGAAGGCATAGTGGGTCAGGCGGCTGGCTTGGGCCTGGATCGCTTCGACCACGGCGGGGTTGCAGTGGCCCAGGTTGAGCACGCCGATACCGCCGACAAAGTCGATGTAACGTTTGCCGTCGGTGTCCCAGACTTCGGCATTGCGGCCATGGGAAAGTGTGATCGGGTGAACGATGGCGATGGATTGGCTGATACTTTCCTGGTTCATGGGCACGCGGGACCTTTGTTCAAGTTTCTTATTATCCAAGCGTGTCGGGAGGTTATTCCGCAAACGAATTATTCGATTGCGGTCATTCCCTGAATTCGTGATCTGGCCGGAATGTGTGTTGCCTGTGCGGGCCTCTTCGCGGGCTTGCCCGCTCCCACAGGTTAAGCACATTGTTCGAACCTGTGGTGATCCTGTGGGAGCGGGCAAGCCCGCGAAGAGGCCAGCACAGGTCAAATCAGTCCCCCTCAGCCACCCGCTCCCGAATCCACTGCACAAAGGCCCTGATCTTGGGCACTTCGGCCGCATGCTCGGCATGCGCGATAAAGTGCTTGCCGTTGCTCGCCACCGGGTGGTCCCAGGCCACCACCAGCTTGCCCTCGCTCAGTTCCTCGGCCACCAGGTAGCGCGGAATCAGGGCGATACCGCAGCCGGCAATCGCCGCGCGGATGCACAGGTAGAACGTGTCGAAACGCGGCCCGTGGTAGCTGTTCTGGCTGTGTAGCCCCAACCCCAGGAACCATTCATGCCAGGCCTCCGGCCGCGACACGCACTGCAACAAGCGGTGCTCGGTCAGTGCCTGGGCGCTTTCAAAGGGGTGGTTGGCCAGCAACTGCGGGCTGCACACCGGTACCACTTCTTCGCTGAACAGCTCGATGCAGGTTGCCCCAGGCCAGGTGCCCTGGCCGAAGAAAAAGGCCACGTCGGCCTTGGCTTGCACCAGGTCGAATGGCTCCAGTTCGTTGCGCACATCCAGGTGAATACGTGGGTAGCTATCGCCGAAACCCTTGAGTTTGGGCACCAGCCAGCGTGCACCGAAAGTAGGCTGGGTGGCAATGCGCAACACTTCGGTTTCGTCGCCGTAGCTGAGGATGTAGCGGCTGGAAATATCGATCTGGGTGAGGATCTTGTTCACTTCGGTGAGGTACAGCGCGCCGGCCGGGGTCAGGTGCAGGCGCCGGCGAATGCGCTGGAACAGCGAGTGCGACAGCATGTCTTCGAGCTGCGCCACCTGCTTGCTGACGGCGCTCTGGGTCAGGTGCAGTTCCTGGGCCGCGCGGGTGAAGCTGAGGTGGCGGGCGGCCGCTTCGAAGCACTGAAGGGCGGTGGTCGAAGGCATCAGGCGTTTGGACATGACAGGCAAATACCGAGCAAAAAAGGAAGGAGTTCATTCCAAAGCGGAATCATGTGGTTCGAAAAGGTCGTTTGTTGACCCCGGCCTATAGATTAATACTGACCTGGATCAACGATTACAACCGGTCATGTGAAGAGGAGGTCAGTACCCGCTTCCGGCATCTGCAAAACAACAAAAACGACTATCAGAAATTTACAAGAATTCTGCTCCGACCTTCAGCCGCTTTGTCGCGGCCGACCCATTCGAGGGTTCTTCATGGCTTCGCAAGACAACAAGAAACAGCGTTCCCTGCAGCACGGCCTGACCTCCCGTCAGGTTTCCATGATCTCCATTGCCGGTATCATCGGCGCTGGCTTGTTCATTGGTTCCTCAAACGCCATCGCCACGGCCGGCCCGGCCATTCTCATTTCCTACGCCATGACCGGCCTGCTGGTATTGCTAGTGATGCGCATGCTGGGCGAAATGGCCATCGCCAACCCTAACAGCGGCTCGTTCTCCACCTACGCCTCTGAGGCCATCGGCCCTTGGGCGGGCTTTACCATCGGCTGGTTGTACTGGTGGTTCTGGGTGCTGATCATTCCGGTGGAGGCCATCGCAGGCGCCGACATCCTGCATGCTTACTTCCCAGGCGTACCGTCCTGGTTGTTCGCCTTCCTGATCATGCTGGTGCTGTCGGGTACCAACCTGATCAGCGTGAAGAACTTTGGCGCCTTCGAGTACTGGTTCGCGCTGGTCAAGGTGGTGGCGATCATTGCCTTCATCGTGGTCTGCAGCCTGGCGGTATTCGGCTTCTGGCCGCTGGCCGAGGTGTCCGGGGTCAGCCGGCTGTGGGAAAACGGCGGCTTCATGCCCAATGGGTTTGGCACTGTGCTCGGTGGCGTGCTGATCACCATCTTCTCGTTCTTCGGCGCTGAAATCGTCACCATTGCCGCTGACGAAACCGCCAATCCGAAAGACAAGATCCGCCGTGCCACCAACCTGGTGGTCTACCGCATCGCCATCTTCTACCTGGCGTCGATCTTCCTGGTGGTGTCGCTGGTAGCCTGGAACGACCCTGCGCTCAAGGCAGTCGGTTCGTTCCAGCGCGTGCTGGAAGTGCTGAACGTGCCGGGCGCCAAGCTGCTGGTCGACCTGGTGGTACTGGTGGCGGTGACCAGTTGCATGAACTCGGGCTTGTATACCGCATCACGCATGCTCTATTCGCTGGGCGCCCGTGGCCAGGCACTGAGCATGACCAAGCGTATCTCCGGTTCGGGCGTGCCGACCGTGGCGGTCATCTTCTCGACGCTGGCTGGTTTTGCCGGGTGCCTGGTCAACTATGTGTTCCCGGGTAAGGTCTTCGGCTTCTTGCTGTCCACCACCGGCGCCATCGCCTTGCTGGTGTATCTGGTGATTGCCGTGTCGCAGCTGCGCATGCGTGCCCGCGCCGACCGTGAAGGGCGCCCGCTGGAGCTGAAGATGTGGCTGTTCCCATGGTTGACCTGGCTGGTGATCGGTACCATCGTCATGGTGCTGGGCTACATGCTGTTCAGCGATGCCTACCGCTATGAAACCCTGATGACCGCTGGGGTGACCGCGTTCATCCTGCTGGTTTCGCTGACCCAGCGGCATGCCAAGGTAGTTGCCCAGACGGCCTGATGTATCTGCTTTAATGGGGGCGTTGCGCGCCCCCATTCCAACAAGCACAGGAAGCGTATGAACGACCACCCACTTTCCCTTCAGGCCCTCGCGGCGCCGGAAGGCACCTGCTACGGCTGCGGCTGTGCCCACCCCAGTGGCCTGCACCTGCAAAGTCACTGGGACGCCGACGGTATCCACCTGCTGTGCCGGCACGCACCCGACAGCACCTTCATCGGCTGGCCCGGCCTGGTCTACGGCGGCCTGCTGGCGATGCTGGTCGATTGCCATTCCAACTGGACGGCCATGGCTTACCACTACCGCAACGAAGGCCGCGAGCCGGGCAGCCTGCCGCGTATCGACTGCGTTACCGGCACACTCAACCTGACCTACCACAAACCTACGCCCATGGGCGTCGAGCTTTTGCTCAAGGCCCGAGTGGAAGGGGAAGTGGGGCGCAAGAGCCGGGTGATTTGCGAAGTCTGGGCCGAGGATGTGCTGACTGTGACCGCCGACTCGGTGTTCGTCCGTGTCGATACCGAAAAGCTCAAGCTCAAGGCCCACGGCCAGGCCTGAGTAGTCAGCGCTGATGTGTGCTCGGTGATGGTCAGCGGCCGGGGATGTCTCTAGAGTGACAGGCTCATTCCCCAGGCAAGGTTGATCATGACCGATCTCAGTGCTTTCCCTATTACCCGCAAGTGGCCCGCCAAACACCCCGAACGCCTGCAGCTGTATTCGCTGCCGACGCCCAATGGCGTCAAGGTGTCGATCATGCTCGAAGAAATCGGCCTGGCCTATGAGTCGCACAAGGTCAGCTTCGACAACGATGACCAGTTGAGCCCCGAGTTCATCTCGCTTAGCGCCAACAACAAGATCCCGGCCATCCTGGACCCGGACGGCCCGGGCGGCCAGCCGTTGCCGCTGTTCGAATCAGGGGCGATCTTGCAGTACCTGGCGGAAAAAAGTGGGCAACTGCTCAGCCAGGACCCTGCCCAGCGTTACCAGACGCTGCAATGGCTGATGTTCCAGATGGGCGGTATCGGGCCGATGTTCGGCCAGGTCGGGTTCTTCCATTTCTTTGCTGGCAAGGACTATGAAGACAAGCGCCCGCGTGACCGTTATGTCAACGAGTCGAAGCGGCTGCTGGGTGTGCTGGACCGGCACTTGAAAGGCCGGGAGTGGATGGTGGACGAGTACAGCATTGCCGACATAGCCATCTTCCCTTGGGTGCGCAACCTGGTGGAGCGCTACAACGCCCGGGAGTTGGTGGGCTTTGACCAGTTCAAACAAGTGCAGCGGGTGCTGGCCACGTTCCTCGAACGGCCGGCGGTGCAGCGCGGCCTGAAAATCCCGGGCTGATAACGCAGAACCCGTCGTGTACACCGGTCCCTGTAGGACGGATTACGGGTTCAGAAGATGTGGCTCAGCAACCAGTACAGGCTGCCAGCCAACAGCATCGCTGCCGGCAGGGTCAGCACCCAGGCCATCAGCAAGTTGAATAACGTGCGCTTCTGAATCCCTGAGCCATTGGCCACCATGGTCCCGGCCACCCCCGAACTCAGCACGTGGGTGGTCGAGACCGGCAACCCGAACATGTCCGCTGCGCCAATGGTGCACATGGCAACCACCTCTGCCGAGGCGCCTTGGGCATAGCTCAGGTGGGTCTTGCCGATCTTCTCGCCCACGGTCACCACGATGCGCCGCCAGCCAACCATGGTCCCCAGCCCCAGCGCGATGGCCACGGCCACTTTGACCCACAGCGGAATGTAGCGGGTGGCGTCGTCCAGTTGGGTCTTGAACAGTTGGACATGGCTGCGGGTGTCGGCGTCGAATGCCACCAAACGGTTTTTCTCGATCAGGCGAATGGCTTCGCTGGTCAGGTACATGTCATTGCGCACATTGGCCATGGCTTCGGCGGGTATGCGCTTGAGCGAGCCGTAGCCTTTGACCTCTTCGCCAATCATCCCGGTCAGCGCCGCCAGCGCCGGTACCAGCTGCGGGCTGGCCTTGGGCTCGCCGATGAAGGCGGTCAGGGTCTGGCGCGGGTCGGCCGGGGCCGCTTGCGGGTCGTGGCGCGCCAGCGCCTGGCGGGTCAACTCGGCGACGGCGGAAAACTGCAGGGCCTGCTCATTGGGCATGGTCTTGTTCAGCGCATACGCCATTGGCAGGGTGCCGACCAGAATCAGCATGATCAGGCCCATGCCTTTCTGGCCATCGTTGGAACCATGGGCGAAGGACACCCCGGTGCACGTCAGGATCAGTACGCCACGAATCCACCATGGCGGCGGTGTCTGGCCTTGCGGCGCCTGGTATAGCGCTTGACGCTTCACCAGTGCTCGAAGGGCGAGCAGCAACAAGGCGGCGCAGGCAAAGCCGATCAGGGGGGAGAACAGCAGGGCGTAGCCCACCTTGCTGGCCTGGGCCCAGTCCACGCCGCTGGTGCCGTCACGCCCATGCATCAGCGCATTGGCCACACCCACACCGATGATCGAGCCGATCAGGGTGTGCGAGGATGATGCCGGCAGCCCCAGCCACCAGGTGCCCAGGTTCCAGATGATCGCCGCCAACAGCAGGGCAAAAACCATCGCGAAGCCGGCCGAGGAGCCTACCTGTAGAATCAGCTCCACCGGCAGCAGGGCAATGATGCCGAATGCGACCGCGCCACTGGAAAGCAGCACGCCCAGGAAGTTGCACAGGCCGGACCACACCACCGCGACCGGTGCCGGCAGCGCATTGGTGTAGATCACGGTGGCCACCGCATTGGCGGTGTCGTGGAAGCCGTTGACGAATTCGAAGCCCAGGGCAATCAACAGTGCCAGGCCCAGCAGCAGAAACGGCGTGACCGTGGTGATCACCGTGCCGCTGGCGCTCACATCCTGTTTCAGGCTCCAGGCGGTGTAGGCGATACCGGCCAGCAGCAGGCCGAAGAACAACACGAGGGTGGCGCGCCCAGGCTTGTGGGCAAGCTGCGGGCGGGGGTCGCGTTGGGCCAGGTGCGGCTGGCTGGCCAGTAACGGGGTTGCCATGATGGCTCCGGTTGGCATTGGGCAAGTTGCCGAAGGCCTTGAGCATAGAAACAATTCGAAACCCGACCGTGACCTCGATCAATGAATTATCTAGGCTCAAGACGGACGGTAAATGCAGGAGAACGCCATGATCCGCTGCAAGCGTGTCTACAACGCGGTCACCGCCGACGATGGCCAGCGTGTGCTGGTAGACCGCCTGTGGCCGCGCAACCTGCGCAAGGAAGACCTGCACGGGCAGTGGTTGCGCGAAGTGGCGCCCTCGCATGATTTGCGCAGGGCATTTCACCAGGGCGCGGTCGACTTTACCGGTTTTACCCAGCGCTACCAGCAAGAGCTGGCTGCCCACCCCGAGCATTGGTACCCCTTGCTGGACCTGGCCGGAAAGGGCCCACTAACCCTGCTGTATGCAGGCAAGGACACCGAGCACAACAATGCGCGGGTGCTGGCCGAATGGCTGGAAAGCGAACTGGACCGTCATGGGCCGGGCAGTTCACCGGTATGCTATGCCCAATGAGTGATATTTGCTGCACCGGCCTCATCGCCGGCAAGCCAGCTCCTACAGGTACAACACTGGCTTCAAGGCTATCGCTGTGCCTGTGGGAGCTGGCTTGCCGGCGATGAGGCCGGCCCTGCCAAACTCCAGAGCCCATTGTGCGATGCCGCTACATTTGATTCCCGCCAACGACAATCACCGTTCGTTTGCCCGCGACCTCACGCGGCGCGCCATGCTGCCGTACTACCGTGAATTTGACCTGCTTTGGATCGAGGAAGCCTTCGACCAGGCGTGGGGGTGGCGCGAGCAGTGGCTGATCAGCGAAGGCGACAGCCCGTTGGGTTTCTGCAGCCTCAGCCAGGACCGCCAGGCGTTGTTTATCCGCGAGTTGCACCTGTTGCCCGAGCACCGCGGGCGCGGTGTCGGCAGCTGGGTATTGGAAGAGCTGGCGCTGTGGGCCGGCCAGCGGCGCCTGCCATTGCTGAGGCTGATGGTGTTTCGCAGCAACCCGGCGCGCCTGTTGTACCAGCGCCACGGTTTTGTCGAAATGGGTGAGGACGGGTGCTTTGTGCGCATGCAACGTACGATTGGCTAGTGGCGCAATGATGGCTTGTCTCCACCGAAGCGCAGCGGCATAGTGAACCCAGGCGCTCACGGTCGCCCGCAGACGGGGCGGCAGAGGATGAGCGTGATCAGGGATAAGGAGAAGCCCACAATGAACGGGATTGGTCCGCGGCTGCGGGAAGAGCGTGAGCGCCTGGGCATGACCCAGCGCGTGTTTGGCGATATCGGTGGGGTCGAGCCCAATGCCCAGGGCAAGTATGAAAGCGGTGAGCGTACGCCGCGGGTCGATTACCTTGCAGCGCTGGCGGCCAGGGGGGTGGATGCACTTTACGTGCTTAGCGGCATGCGCACGCCGGCCCCGCTAGAGGGCTTGAGTACGGATGAGTCGGGGTTGCTGGGCGCCTTCAGGCAATTGCCGATCGACGACCAGGCGGCCATCTGGCACCTGCTGGGCCGCTTGAGCAGCGATAGAAAGCCCCGGCAAACCGTGAGGCCTGTCACTGTTGAGCGTCAGGCGTTTCTTACAGAAGCAATGCGTTAGACCCGCTTGGAAAAATTTTGTTAAGGTGGCGGGATCCAATCGCCCTGCTGACGAGGTGTGTGCTTGATTAGGGTCTTAGTGGTCGACGATCACGATCTGGTACGAACCGGTATTACCCGCATGCTGGCCGACATCGATGGCCTGCAGGTGGTGGGTGAGGGTGACTCGGGCGAATCCGCGCTCAAGCTGGCCCGCGAGCTGAAGCCTGACGTGGTGCTGATGGACGTGAAAATGCCCGGCATCGGCGGCCTTGAGGCCACCCGCAAACTGCTGCGCAGCCACCCGGACATCAAGGTAGTGGCCGTGACCGTGTGCGAGGAAGACCCGTTCCCCACCCGCCTGTTGCAAGCCGGTGCCGCCGGTTACCTGACCAAGGGCGCAGGCCTTGACGAAATGGTCCAGGCCATCCGCCTGGCATTTGCCGGCCAGCGCTACATCAGCCCGCAGATCGCCCAGCAGCTGGCGCTGAAACCGTTCCAGCCGCAGGGCTCACCGTTCGACACGCTGTCGGAGCGGGAAATCCAGATTGCCCTGATGATCGTCGGCTGCCAGAAAGTGCAGATCATCTCTGACAAGTTGTGCCTCTCGCCCAAGACCGTCAATACTTACCGTTATCGGATCTTTGAAAAACTCTCGGTCACCAGCGACGTCGAACTGACCTTGCTGGCCGTTCGCCACGGTATGGTCGACGCAAGCCTGTAAAACCTCATGTCCCAAGTGTTTGATGCCAGCGCATTCCTGGCCACCTGCAGTGGTCGCCCGGGCGTTTACCGAATGTTCGACGCCGATGCCCGGTTGCTTTACGTGGGCAAGGCCAAGAACCTCAAGAAACGCCTGGCCAGCTATTTCCGCAAGACCGGCCTGGCGCCCAAGACCGCCGCGCTGGTGGGGCGCATCGCGCAGGTCGAAACCACCATCACCGCCAACGAAACCGAGGCGTTGCTGCTGGAGCAGAACCTGATCAAGGAGTGGCGGCCGCCGTACAACATCCTGCTGCGCGACGACAAATCCTACCCTTACGTGTTCCTGTCCGACGGCGAGTTCCCGCGGTTGGGCATTCACCGTGGGGCGAAGAAGGCCAAGGGCCGCTACTTTGGCCCTTACCCCAGCGCCGGGGCCATCCGCGAAAGCCTCAGCCTGCTGCAAAAGGCCTTTTCGGTGCGCCAGTGCGAAGACAGCTACTACGCCAACCGCACCCGGCCGTGCCTGCAGTACCAGATCAAGCGCTGCAAAGGGCCCTGCACCGATCTGGTCACCCCCGAAGAATACGCCGAGGACGTGCGCCACTCGGTGATGTTCCTTGAAGGCCGTAGCCAGCAACTGGGCAACGAGCTGAATGCCGAGATGGAGAAGGCCGCCATGGCCCTCGACTTCGAAAAGGCCGCCGAGCTGCGCGACCAGATCGCCTTGTTGCGCCGCGTACAGGACCAGCAGTACATCGAGGGCGGCAGTGGTGACGTCGATGTCATCGCCGCCTTCGTCAACCCGGGTGGGGCCTGTGTGCACCTGATCAGCGTGCGCGGCGGCCGGGTGTTGGGCAGCAAGAACTTCTTCCCGCAGGTGGGCATCGAGGAGGAGGTGGCCGAGGTCATGGCCGCATTCCTTTCCCAGTACTACCTGGGCAACGCCGAACGCGAACTGCCCGGCGAGTTGATCGTCAACGTTGTTCACGAAGATTTCGATGCCATCACCGAAGCGCTGCACACACTGCGTGGCCGCGAGCTGACCATCAGCCACCGGGTACGCGGCACGCGCGCCCGCTGGCAGCAGCTGGCAGTGACCAATGCCGAGCAGGCGCTGAATGCGCGCCTGGCAAACCGCCAGCACATGGCTGCACGCTTCGAAGCCTTGGCCGAAGTGCTGGGCCTGGACGAAGTGCCGCAGCGGCTGGAATGCTACGACATCAGCCATTCCAGTGGCGAAGCTACCGTGGCCAGTTGCGTGGTATTCGGCCCAGAAGGCGCGCTGAAGTCCGACTATCGCCGCTTCAACATCGAAGGCGTCACCGCCGGCGACGACTACGCCGCCATGCATCAGGCCCTGACCCGCCGTTACGGGCGCATCAAGGACGGTGAGGGCAAGCTGCCCGACGTGTTGCTGGTGGACGGCGGCAAGGGGCAGCTGAACATGGCCCGCGATGTGATGCAGGAACTTGGCTTCACCGACCTGACCCTGCTCGGGGTGGCCAAGGGCGTAACCCGCAAGGCCGGTTTTGAAACCCTGTACCTTAACGACGTGCACCACGAGTTCACGCTGAAAGGTGATTCACCGGCCCTGCACCTGATTCAGCAGATCCGCGACGAAGCCCACCGTTTTGCCATTACCGGCCACCGCGCTCGGCGCGGCAAGGCCCGCCGGGTGTCCAGCCTGGAGGATGTAGCCGGGGTAGGGCCCAAACGCCGGCGCGACCTGCTGAAACATTTCGGCGGCCTGCAGGAGCTCAACCGCGCCAGTGTCGATGAAATCGCCAAAGCCCCCGGCATCAGTAAAAAGCTTGCCGAGTCGATTTATGCCAGCCTGCATAGCGAGTAGAATGCCGGGCTCAACTTGCAGCCAGTCGTACCGATGAATATTCCAAACCTGCTCACCGTTCTACGCGTCCTGCTCATTCCGTGCTTCATTCTGCTGTTCTACATGCCCTATCACTGGAGCTACATGGCAGCCAGCAGCGTGTTTGCCGTTGCCGCCGCCACCGACTGGCTGGACGGCTACCTGGCGCGTCGCCTGCAGCAGAGCACGCCGTTCGGTGCCTTCCTCGACCCGGTGGCCGACAAGCTGATGGTGGCCGTGGCCCTGGTGCTGCTGGTACAGACCCACGCCAACTTCTGGCTGACCCTGCCGGCGGCGGTCATCATTGGCCGTGAGATCGTGGTATCAGCCCTGCGCGAGTGGATGGCCGAGCTAGGGGCGCGGGCGCATGTGGCGGTGTCCAACCTTGGCAAGTGGAAGACTGCGGCGCAGATGCTGGCGCTGGTGATCCTGCTGGCCAACCCGCCAGCGGTAACGTTCTGGGTGATTCTGGGCTACGGGCTGCTGCTGGTGGCGGCGGGGCTGACGCTGTGGTCGATGGTGCACTACCTGCTGGCCGCCTGGCCGCACTTGCGCGAAGGCTCCGAGCAGAAATAAACTTTTTTTGAATCAAGGGGTTGACGCTGTTTTAGAAATCGCTAGAATGGCACCCATCACGACGCGGGAATAGCTCAGTTGGTAGAGCACGACCTTGCCAAGGTCGGGGTCGCGAGTTCGAGTCTCGTTTCCCGCTCCAAATTCGATCCTCAGTGCGTCGCTGGGATCAAGAAAGAAGAGGCCATAGGGCCTCTTTTTTTATGCCTGCATTTTATTGATGTTCTCCTTTCTCAAGGCAAACACAAGCCCTGTAGCAGCAGCCTTGTGCTGCGAAGAGGTCATTGCAGCCGAAGATAATCTTCAGCCTTACCGGCCTCTTCGCAGCACAAGGCTGTTCCTACAGGTTGATGCGTTAGCCTGAGTGATGGTGCAAGACCGTTGCTCCGATAGCCCCGCGCAGGGTTGCCGGGCTATTTCAGAAAGTTCAGGTCCAGTGGGTAGTCCAGAATGATCCGGGTCTGGTCCAGGTCATTGGCGATTGCCCCGTAATCGCCGCCCGTGCGCATCGACGCATGCAGCAGCCGCACGGACAGGTTTTTCGCAGGCCCCGACTGCACCACGTATTTCACCCACAAGTCCCGTTCCCATTGCGACCCGTCACTGACCGCCTGGAACCGTGAATAAGCTCCGCCGGCATCGCGGCCATCGATATCGCTACCGCGTATGTAACGTGCCGTGAAGCTCAGCCCGGGGACGCCAAAGACGACGGCGTCCAGGTCGTAACGTGCGCTCCAGGCTCTTTCGTTGGGGCTGTTGAAGTCGCTGCCCTGGGAAGCCGCATCCAGTTCGATGTCGAAACTGTTCCATACATAGTCGAAAGGCTGGTCGCCATCGATGCGGGTATAGGCAACTTCGAACTTGTGCCCGCCCCGTGCGTAGCCCACCCGGGCACTCCAGGCATCGTTGCGTATGTCGCCAAGCAGCGAGGTGCCGGTGTCGCGCGTGCGGTAGTAATTGGCGCCGGTATTGAATACGCCACCCACCTTCAACGGCACCCGGTAGTCGATGGATGCAAATTGCTGGTTCCAGATATTGTCCAGTTCGGACCCGAACAGCTTGACCTTGACGTTGTCGAGGCCGGTGTAGATACCGCCGTAATAACTGACAAAGTCACTGTCGGCCTGGCGGCCACCGTACGCGGTACCCAGCTTGCCGCCGTGATTGGTGGCTGCCCGGTCGCTGCTGGAGGTGAAGCGCCCTGCATTGAGGGCCAGCCCGGCGAAGGTATGATCGGTGACGTTCCAGCCTCGCAGCGTTTGCGGCAGCAGGCGGATATCACCATATTTGAGTACGGGTGAATCAGGGAACAGGTCGCCATAGGCCAGTTCAGTGCTGCCAACCCGCATCTTTACCGCGCCACCGGCCTTGGCGTACTCATGCTTGGGGTCGCCCTGGTTGTCGCGCGCGACGATGCCGCCATTGCCGACACCGTCGCCAACCCGGCCCTTGCCGCCGTCGAGCTTTATTGCGCCCATGTAATGCAAGTCGAGGCCGAACCCTACCCGCCCTTGGGTATAGCCGGAATTGAACTTGGCCAGCAAACCTTGCGCCCATTCCTGGCGATAACTTTGCCGCTCGCCGGCCGGGTTGAGGTAGCTGCCGTTGCGGTTGTCGGCGTTCCAGTAGAAGTTTCGCAAGCCGACCGAGGTGGTACTGTCTTCAATGAAACCATGGTCCGATTCAGCCGCGCAGGCAATCGAGCCAAACAGACAGGCGCTCGCGCCTGCCATCCCCAAGGTGAAAGTTTTGAGCGACATGAAGACTTCCTTATTGCCAGATTCAAGAACGGCAGCGTGAAGATTTATTGTTATTGCCCCTGCGTCTGCGGCGGGCAGCCGGGGGCCTGATCGCTGACTTGCAGGTGCGGCAAGTTGCGCTCTTTATTGTTGTATTGCTCGGTAGGCCGGGTTGCCCAAGGCAACCCGGAACACATCGGGTTTTGCCTCAGGCAGTCATGCCGGCAAAGAAGCGCGAGGCATTTTCGTCCAGGGTTGCAATGTCGTAGCCACCTTCCTGGACCACCACGCAAGGCAGGCCCAGCGCCTTGACCCGCTGCCCGAGCAGGCGGAACCCTTCATGGCTGACGTGTACCTTGGACTGCGGGTCGTTTTCGTAGATGTCAAAGCCCAGCGACAGCACCAGTACGTCCGGACGGAAGGCGCGCAGCGCGGTTGCCGCCTGGTCCATGCAGGCAAAGAAATCCGCTTCGCTGGCGCCATGGGCCATGGGGAGGTTCAGGTTGAAGCCAGCACCTGCACCAGCGCCGGTCTCATCATCGAAGCCGGCGACCACCGGGTAGAAGTTGGTCGGGTCGCCATGGATCGACACGTACAACACATCGTTCCGTTCGTAGAAGATTTCCTGGATGCCTTGGCCGTGGTGCATGTCGGTGTCGAGCACGGCCACTTTGCCGAACTTGCCACGCAGCACCTGGGCGGCGATTGCGGCGTTGTTCAGGAAGCAGAACCCACCTGCGGCTTCGGCGCGGGCATGGTGCCCTGGTGGCCGGCACAGGGCATAAGCGGCCTGGTCGCCTTCGATCACCGCATGTGCCGCGGCCACCGCGCTTTGCGCAGACCAGTAGGCGGCCTGCCAGGTGTGCTCGCCGATCGGGCAGCTGCCATCGGCCAGGTAGCGGGCGGTCTTGCCGAGGATGCCGCGCAAGGGGTTGCCTTCGCGGATATAGATGTTGGACATCACCTCATCGCCCCAGTCTTCCGGCACTTCGTGCCACTGCTGGTAGGCGCTGCCCAGGTAGTCCAGGTACGCCTGGCCATGCACGGCCGCCAGCGGGGCCAGGCCGTGGTCGGCGGGTTCGAACAGCGGGTAGCCGAGCTTTTCGACTACTGCCAGTAGCGGGTCGATGCGTGCCGGCACTTCCTGCGGCTGGCGCATCTGGCCGCGCGACAGGTAGGAGCGGGGGTGGTGCAGGCGTTGGGCAGGATGGAAAAACGTTTTCATGGATCACCTCTTGGTAACGCGTGCGGTCAATAGCCCAGTTCGGGGTCGACCAGATTGTTCAGTTCCAGCCCGGCACTCAGGCGCGACACGTTGTCGGCCACTTGCCGGGCGATGCACAGGTCGGAAGCGGCAGAGGCCATGTGCGGTGTCACCCACACGCCGGGCGTGTGCCACAGCGGCGAATCGGCAGGCAACGGCTCCTGTTCGAACACATCGAGCAAGGCGCCGCGCAGCTGCCCGCTGGCCAGCGCCTGGCGCAGGTCCTCCGGGTTGAGGTGCTGGCCACGACCACAGTTGATCAGGGCGCTGCCTTCGGCCATGTGCTGGAAAACGGCATGGTTCAGCAGGCCATGCGTGCTGGTGGTGAGGGGCAGCAGGTTGACCAGCACGTCCAGCCCGGCGAGGAAGTCATGCAGCGAACCTGCGCCTTCAAAGGTTGTTACGCCATTGAGCTGGCGCGGCGTGCGGGCCCAGCCGCGCACGTCATAACCCGCCGCCGCCAGCCGCTGCGCCACCGGTGCGCCAATCGCGCCCAGGCCCATCACGCCAACGCGGAAGTCCCCCGCCTTGCGCTGCACCGGGCGCTGCCAGTGCTGGCTGGCATTGCCGGCGATCACCCGGTCGAAGCCCCGGTGAAAGTGCAGCACGCCCCAATGCACGTACTCGCTCATGCCTTGGGTGTGGTCAGGGTCGACCACCCGGCACACGGGCAGCGACGCATCGCGTGAGCTGTCCTGGGCCAGATGATCGATGCCCGAGCCGATCGAGTGCACCAGGCGCAGGTTCGGCAAGCGGCCCAGGCTACCTTCGGGCGGGAACCAGCACACGGCCACTTCGGCATGCCTTGCGCCGGCATCTTCCGGGCGCAATACGTTCAGCTGCGGGGCGTGCTCGGCGAACAGCGCGGCCAGCCAGTCAGTCAGCGCCGGGTTCTGGCAAAGCAATACGAGGCTGGCCATGTCAGCTGCACCACTCGCTGCGCTGCGCGTCGATCAGGCTGAGCGCTGCCTGCCAGGCCATGTCGATGATACCGTCTATGCCATCGCGCCCGAACTGGGCGGCGGTGTGCCGGCACACTTCCTCGCTGGGGATGTTCAACGCCACGCCGGCAGACATCGCCTGGATTTGCGCCTGGCAGGCGCGTTCGAGGAAGTAGATCTCGTGGAACGCTGCAGCCACGCTGTTGCCAGCGGCCAAAAGCCCATGGTTGCGCAGGATCATCGCCTTGTGCGTACCAAGGTCGGAGACCAGCCGTTCGCGCTCCTCCAGTGACAGCGCGATGCCTTCGTAGGTGTGATACGCCAGGTTGCCGTAAAACTTCAACGCGTGCTGGGTCAGCGGCAGCAGGCCGTCACGTTGTGCTGCCACCGCCATGCCCGCTGCCGTGTGGGTGTGGATGATGCAGTGCAGGTCCGGGCGCGCCTCGTGGATTGCCGAGTGGATGACGAAGCCGGCCGCATTCACCTTGCCGCCGTTGAAATGGCTGTCGACCACGTTGCCGTCCAGGTCGATCAGCACCAGGTCGCTGGCGCGCATCTTCTCGAACGCCACGCCGTAGCGGTTGATCAGAAAGTGCCGGTCGGGGCCCGGTACACGCAGGGTGATGTGCGTATCGATCAGGTCGGTCATGCGGTAGTAGGCGATCAGGCGGTACAGCGCAGCCAGCTCGCAGCGCGATTGCCATTCGGTTTCTGACATGTTGTAAGGCTTGCTCATCAGGCGATTCCTTGCGAAGTGGAGAGGGCGGCCGGCCTGGCGCTGGCGTTACGCAGGTGGGACAGCCCCAGCACGCCGGCCAGCGACATCAAGGCCAGCACGCTGAAGAACAGCGCCAGCGGTACCCATTGCCCGGCGAACTGGCCGGCAACGAAAGTGCCCAGCATCGGCGTGAGGCCACCGGTCAGGCCACTGCCCAGCTGGTAGGCGATCGAAATGCCCGAGTAACGCACCCGGGCCGGGAAGGCTTCGGCCATGTAGCCGGCAATCACGGCATACAGCGCCGAGAGCATGACCACGGCCAGGGCGATGCCAGCGGTCATGTAGATCACATTGCCGGTTTGTACCAGCAGGAACATCGGGTACGGCACCACCATGCACAGCGCCGCGACCCACTTCAGGAAGCGCCCTTCACCCAGGCGCTCGGCAAGCATGGCCGAGCAGGGCTGCGAGAGAAACTGCAGGATGGTGACCACGAACAGGCAATCGAGAATGGTGGTCTTGGCGATGCCCTGATACTGGGTAACGTAAGTGATCATGAAAGTGTTGGTGAAGAAGAACCCGCCAGAGCCGATGGTCACGGCCAGGGCTGCGAAGACGATGTTGCGCCAGTGGTTGCGCAGCACTTCGCGCACCGGGTTGTCGCTGGTCTGGTCACTGTCCTTGACCTCGGCAAACTCTGGCGACTCCGGCACGCCGAAGCGGATCAGCAGGCCGACGATCATCAGCAGCCCGCTCATCAGGAACGGAATGCGCCAGCCCCAGCTCATCAGGTCTTCCGTTTCCATTGCCGTGATGAAGCGGAAGGCGATCAGCGCCAGCAGCAGGCCCGCCGGGCTGCCCCACTGGGCGAACGAGGCGAAGAACACCTTGCGGCCCTTGGGCGCATGCTCGCTGGCCATCAGCACCGCGCCGCCCCATTCGCCACCGACTGAAATACCCTGCAGCAGGCGCAGGAAGATCAGGCCGATGGGGGCCCAGATACCGGCCTGTGCGTAGGTCGGCAGCAGGCCGATGCAGGTGGTGGCCACGCCCATCAGCACAATCGTGACCAGCAGCATTTTCTTGCGCCCCAGGCGGTCGCCCAGGTGGCCGAACACCATGCCAGCGAACGGCCGGGCGATAAAGCCCACGGCAAAGCTGCCGAACGCGGCCATGGTGCTGAGCATCGGGTTTTCGCTGGGGAAGAACAGCTGCCCGAGCACCAGGGCTGCGGCGAAGGCGTAGATGTAGAAATCATAGAATTCGATGGTGGTGCCAATAAAGGCAGCCGCCGCGGCACGACGCGGGGTGGGGGTATTGCTCTTCATCTGAGGCTCCTGGGCGTCATTGTTATAGGCAGGAGAAGGAGGGCCCTGCACGGGCAGGACAAAGGCACTCTGGCGGTGCGTTGCTAGATGTTGAGCCAAGTCCTATGCTAGGAAAAGCTTCTAATTTAAATACTCAAGTATAAGATCAACAAATAATGACCCCGACGACAACGACCCTGGCAAGAGACCCCGAAGCCAAGCGTTTCCTCAACGACCGCCTCGACTGGAACCTGTTGCGGACCTTTCTGGTAATCGGCCAAGAGGGCAGCATCAGCCGGGCTGCGGCACGCCTGCACCTGAGCCAGCCGGCCGTCAGCCAGGCGCTGAGGCGTTTGGAGGAGCAGCTGGACAGTGCCTTGGTGATACGTCGCGGGCCACGCATCAACCTGTCGCAGGCGGGGGAGGAGGTGATGCAGATTGCTGCCGAGCTGTACGGCACGGTCTCGCGCCTGGGGCCTGCGCTGGACAGCCCGGCCGAGACAGTGACGGGCAAGATCCGCCTGCTGAGCATCAGCCGTATTCAGTCCCGCGCCTACGACGACTTCCTTGCACAATTCCACAGTGACTACCCCCAGGTGGAGCTGGAGATCGATGTGCTGCGCAGTTCGGATGTGGCCAGTGGCTTGTTGCAGAAGACTGCCTCGTTCGGCCTGAGCCTGTGCCGCACGCCCCAGCCCCGCCTGGAGCAACGGGTGCTGCTCGAACAGCGCTACGCGTTTTTTTGCGGCAAGCGCCATCGCTTGTTTGGTCGCAAGAACCTTACTGTGGCGGATCTGCAGGGCGAGAATTTCGTGAGCTTCACCAGTGACCAGATGGGCGGCAACCTGTCGCCGTTGACGGTGTTTCGCGATCAGCAGGGATTTACCGGGCGTATAGTGGCATCGTCACCGAGCCTGGATGAAATCCTGCGGTTGGTGGGGGCCGGCTACGGCATCGGCTGCCTGCCGGAGCACATCGTCGCGGCGGATGTACAGGCCAATGAGCTGTGGCGTCTGCCGCCGTGGGAAGGGGTGATCGATGTGAACGTGTATCTGCTGTGGAACCGCGAACAGAAGTTTACCCAAGCAGAGTCGATCTTTCTGGAGCGGTTCCAGCAGATGCTCATGACCACAGACCCGGCGGAGCGCTTTTGACCCGCTTGCCAACGTGTGATCAGGCCCAGAGACCAAACACTACCAACGCCACCACTCCAAGCCCGACCGCAATCGAGCACCCACCCAGCGACAGCGCCGCCCGGCCTTGCCGGTACCAGCCGTCATGGCCCAGTTGCCGTGCCGGCGCCAACAGGCTGCGCCAGCGCAGTTCGGTTTCGTGAAACGCGTGCAGGTTTGCCGTATCCGCATCCAGCCAGCGACGAAAGTCGATCCGTTCGCAAGCTGTCACCTGGGGGCTTTGCAAGCGGACATACCACTGCCCGGCCACACTCGACAGTACATCACGGCGCGAGCGACCGGCCTGCAGCGCCTGGTCCATGTTCCGCTCGATGCTCGCCAGGGGCAGGTCGAGGCGGGCGGCGATGGTGGCGAAGTCCAGTTGGTCGAGGCGGTTGAGCAGGAATACTTGCTGCACGCGCCGGGGCAGCCGCTTCAGGGCATGCAGCAGGGCATGGTCGGCATCGTGTTCGGCAACAGGCGTTGGGTGTTCAAGCGGCAGTAGCAGACGGGTCATGGACAGCTCCTTGCTTGAAGGGGGAGGGGTGGGGGCATCTTCCTTGATGCGAGACCAGCGTAGGCGAAACGAGATTGATTCTCAAGTGCTGATTCCGCAAAGTTTTGTAATGAGCGTTCACGCCCTGAAACACCTTTGCTATCATGCGCGCCATCACGATCTTCATTAGCCTGAAGAGCCAAAAAAAAGACCCGGCAAAAAGCCGGGTCAAAAACCGTGATTAGCCTGATGAGGAGATAATCTGAGAGCGACCTAAGCTCCAGGTTATCCAGCAGATCTCGCGATCAGCTGAGTGCAATAATAATCGTTATCATTTGCCAGTCAAATGAATTTTCGCTAATTCGGTAAAAAAGTTTTACCGATGCGCTTCCTTGTCCCGGCAATCGGGGCCTCTGCCGTTCCCGTCCATCAGGTTCTCTCCCTTCTTTTTACTCAGAAATCCGGATCTGCGGCGCGCTTGTGCTCCAGCAGAGCGCGAGCCATGTCCATCATGTGCATCAACGCGTAGGTCAGCTCGCGCTGGCTGCCGTGCTGGTGACTGGCGGTTTCCTGCGCCGTGGCGGCGGCGCAGCGCAGCAGGGCGATGGCGTGTTCCTGGGCCTGGTCGCCCGTGACGCTGTCGTGCAGGGTCCAGATTTTGTTGTCCAGGGTAGGGCGCTGCGGTTTGGGATTGAGGTAGTAGTCGAGGGCGCGGCGGGCGGCTTCGCTGTCGAGATCTGTTTCGTCGTTTTTCGGTGGTTTCATCCTGATACCTGCTAGAGCCAGTAGGGGAAGGCGTCCGACCGATAATAATACCTAGGGTATTTTCATGTCCTTTGATAAATAATACTGAATGTTTATTGAGCGGTTAAAGGCAGTCCGTATCGTGCCAGCGATGAATATGGATAAATGGATTGCCCTCGTCCGTGACCGGATGGAGGAGCTTGGGCTCACTCAAGAGCAGCTTGCCGAGCGCGTTGGCGTGTCTCAAGGCAGCGTAGGGCACTGGGTGAACAAGCGGCGTCAGCCGAAGATCGAGTCGATGAACCGCACGTTCGTCGAGATTGGCATGCCTCACTACAACGTCAGCCTGCAGCTGCGCATTCAGGGGCAGGTTGGCGAGGAGCGTGGCGTTTATCAGATGGATGACGCCGATGACGATCTGGACCTAATGCAATACATCGTGTGTTTCCGCTACCCAGTGTTGGCCTGGAGCGAGCTAGGTGTTGAAGAGCGTGAGGAGCCGGGTGTGTTCGAGCAGACGGACTACCTGGCCCAGGGCAAGGCTTTCTGGCTGACGGTTGAAAATGACGCGATGAGCGCTGTCAGTGGTCGGAGCGTGCCACAGGGCATGCGGATGCTGGTCGACCCGGGCGTGGAGGCTGAGGCTGGGCGGTTGGTCATCGCTCGTCAGCCGGGCAAACCGGCGATTTTCCGCGAGTTGGCCGAGGAAGGTGGGCAGCGTTATTTGAAGGCACTGAACGGCAGCTACCCGGCGCTACTATGCGAAGAAGGTTGCGAGATCCTGGGAGTAGTCGTGCGGGTGCACGGCGCGTTCTAGATTGCTGGGGCTGCTGTGCAGCCCATCGCCGGCAAGCCGGGCTCCCACAAGTACGGTGCCGACCTCAAGCATTGCGCTGGCTCTGTGGGAGCGGGTTCACCCGCGAAGAATTCAACGCGGTGTATGGCACCGGCTTTGCCGGTGTTCGCGGCTAAAGCCGCTCCCACAGGTACAGCGTTGCGCTGAAGTTGGCGCATCACTTGTGGGAGCGGGCGCGCCCGCGAATGCCCCAACGCGGTGTATGGCACCGGCTTCGCCGGTGTTCGCGGGCATGCCCGCTCCCACAGTGATCGCGCAAACCTTCAAAGTCTGAGCAAGGCAGTTGCCCCGCTTACCTCACTCAACCAGTTCGACCAGCACCGTCCCTTCGCTGACCATATCCCCTTCCTGGCAGAACAACGCCTTCACCGTCCCGCCATGCGGCGCACGAATGCTGTGTTCCATCTTCATGGCCTCCAGCACTACCAGCGCTGTACCGGCTTCAACCACCTGCCCCGGCTCTACCAGCACCCGCACGATGCTGCCGTTCATGGGCGCGCCCAGGCCGCCTTGATGGCCATGGCTGGCCTCGGCTTCGGCAATCGGGTCGAAGGCCTGAATGGCGTGCATCTCGCCATCCCAGTTCAGGTACAGCGTGCTACCGCGGCGCATGGTCAAGTACTGGCGACGCACACCTGCCTGATCGTGCACCAATTGCTCACCCGCCAGCTGCCAGGTGGACGCAGCGCTGCGCTCCAGGGCAACCGCCTGGTCCTGCCCGGCGCTTACCAGATGCAGGCTGCTGCGTGCCGGCAGGCCCAAGCGCAGGCCGTTGCGCGCACCCCATGGCGAACTGCGGTCGTCATCGCGCTGATGCCCGGGCAGCCCCTGCAGCCAGGCTTCGGCTGCCGCTTCCCAGAAGCCCGCCGGCAGCGCATGGGGCGCCGGCAGCAACACATCCTGGTGGCGCGGAATGAAGCCGGTGTCCAGCTCTGCCGCGGCAAACGCAGGGTGGGCGAGAATGCGGCGCAGGAAGGCAATGTTGGTCTTAACTCCGCCAATGGCGAACTCGTCGAGCATGGCCAGCAAGCGCAGGTGCGCCTGTTCGCGGTTTTCACCCCAGGCAATCAGCTTGCCGAGCATCGGGTCGTAGAAGGGCGACACCACGTCGCCTTCACTGACCCCGCTGTCCACCCGCCGGCCTTCGCCTGGCGCCGACTCACGGTACAGCGCCAGCGTGCCGGTGGCAGGTAAAAACTCGTTGGCCGGGTCTTCGGCATACAACCGCACTTCGATGGCATGGCCAATCAGCGGCACCTGTTCCTGGGTGATCGGCAGTTGCTCGCCGCAGGCCACGCGAATCTGCCAGGCCACCAGGTCCAGGCCGGTGATGGCCTCGGTGACCGGGTGTTCCACTTGCAGGCGGGTGTTCATCTCCATGAAGAAGAACTCGCCACGGGCATCGAGCAGGAACTCCACGGTGCCGGCACCCACATAGCCGATCGCCTGGGCCGCACGCACCGCCGCTTCGCCCATGGCCCGGCGCAGTTCGGGCGACAGGCCGGGGGCAGGGGCTTCTTCGACCACTTTCTGGTGGCGGCGCTGAATCGAGCAGTCGCGCTCGTTGAGGTACAGGCAGTTGCCGTGCTGGTCGGCAAACACCTGAATTTCCACATGGCGCGGCTTGAGCACATACTTTTCCACCAGCATGCGCGCATCGCCGAACGACGACTGCGCCTCACGCTGGGCGGAGGCCAGGGCGTCGGCCAGCTGGCTTTCTTCCTCGACCACTTTCATGCCCTTGCCGCCGCCGCCAGCGCTGGCCTTGAGCAGCACCGGGTAGCCGATGCGTTCGGCGGCGGCGCGGAAGGTGTCCAGGTCCTGGGCTTCGCCGTGGTAGCCCGGCACCAGCGGCACGCCAGCGGCGTCCATCAGCGCCTTGGCCGCCGACTTGCTGCCCATGGCGTCGATGGCGCTGGCCGGTGGGCCGAGGAAGATCAGCCCGGCCTGTTCGATAGCACGGGCGAAGCCTGCGTTCTCGGACAGAAAACCATAGCCCGGGTGAATGGCCTGGGCACCGCTGGCCTTGGCAGCGGCCAGCAGCTTGTCGACCAGCAGGTAGCTTTCGGCGGCCTTGGTGCCGCCCAGGTCAACGCGGATATCCGCTTCGCGGCTGTGCCGGGCGTCACGGTCGGTGGCGCTGTGCACGGCGACAGTGGTCAGGCCCATGGCCTTGGCAGTGCGCATTATCCGGCAGGCGATTTCGCCACGGTTGGCGACCAGCAGGGTGGTCAAAGCGGGGCGGCTCATGGGCGCGGTTCCTTCTTGTCATCGGTTTGCCAGGCGGGGCGGCGTTTTTCCAGGAAGGCGCGCAGGCCCTCCTGGCCTTCGGCGCTTACGCGGATGCGGGCAATGGTGTTCTCGCAGTAGCGCCGCAGCGCCGGGCTGAGTTCGCCGTCGTCCACTTCGCGCAGCAAGTCCTTGGTGGCGCGCAACGCTTGCGGGCTGTTCTGCAGCAGGTTGTTCACCCACGCTTCCACCTGGGCGTCCAGCTCACTGGCCGGGTACACCTCGGCCAGCAGCCCCAGCTCGCGGGCCCGTATGCCGCTGAAACGCTCGGCGGTGAGGGCATAGCGGCGCGCAGCACGCTCGCCAATGGCCTTGACCACAAACGGGCTGATGACCGCCGGGGCCAGACCAATCCGTACTTCCGACAGGCAGAGCTGAGCGTCTTCGGCGCCGATGGCCATGTCGCAGCAGCTGATCAGGCCCAGCGCGCCGCCAAAGGCGGCACCTTGTACCACGGCCAGGGTAGGCGCCTTGAGGCGGTGCAGGGCGTACATCAGTTCGCCCAGTTCGTGGGCGTCATCCAGGTTGGTGTTGAAGTCCAGCTGCGCCGACTGCTGCATCCAGGCCAGGTCGGCACCGGCGCTGAAGTGCCGGCCACGGCCGCGCAGCAGCACAAAGCGCAGGCTGGCGTCTTCGGCCAGGCGGTCGATGGCCACGATCAGCTCGCGGATCATCTGCGCGTTGAAGGCGTTGTTCTTGTCCTCGCGGCTCAGCCACAGGGTGGCGAAGCCGCGAGGGTCGCGGATCACTTCAAGGGTGCTGAAATCGCTCATGGGTCACATCCGGAAAATGCCGAAGCGGCTCTGTTCGATCGGTGCGTTCAGCGCGGCAGACAACGCCAGGCCAAGTACATCGCGGGTTTGTGCCGGGTCGATGACGCCGTCGTCCCACAGGCGGGCGCTGGAATAGTAGGGGTGGCCCTGGTGCTCGTACTGGTCGAGGATCGGTTGCTTGAGCCTGGCCTCGTCGTCGGCGCTGAAGGGCTGGCCGCTGCGCTCGCTTTGCTCGCGCTTGACCTGCGCCAGCACGCCAGCGGCCTGTTCGGCGCCCATCACGCCAATGCGTGCGTTGGGCCACATCCACAAAAAGCGCGGGTCGTAGGCACGGCCGCACATGCCGTAGTTGCCGGCACCAAAGCTGCCACCGATGATCACCGTGAACTTCGGCACCTGGGCGCAGGCCACGGCGGTGACCAGCTTGGCGCCGTGCTTGGCAATGCCGCCTTCTTCGTATTTCTTGCCTACCATGAAGCCGGTGATGTTCTGCAGGAACAGCAGTGGGATGCCACGCTGGCAGGCCAACTCGATGAAGTGCGCGCCTTTTTGCGCGGCTTCGGCAAAGAGGATGCCGTTGTTGGCCAGGATCGCCACCGGGTAGCCGTGCAGGTGGGCGAAGCCGCACACCAGGGTGGTGCCGAACAGGGCTTTGAACTCATCGAACACCGAGCCATCGACCAGCCGCGCAATGACCTCGCGCACGTCGAACGGTTGCTTGGCATCCGCCGGTACCACGCCATATAACTCGTCGGTGGCATACAGTGGCGCCACCGGGGCCAGGCGCTGCAGCTTGCCCAGCTTGTGCCAGTTGAGGTTGGCCACACTGCGCCGGGCGATGGCCAGGGCGTGCTCGTCGTTATCCGCATAGTGGTCGGCCACGCCGCTGGTGCGGCAATGCACATCGGCGCCACCCAGGTCTTCGGCGCTGACCACTTCACCTGTGGCGGCTTTTACCAGCGGAGGGCCGGCGAGGAAGATCGTCGCCTGCTGGCGCACCATGATCGCTTCGTCGGCCATGGCCGGTACGTAGGCGCCGCCAGCCGTGCACGAGCCCATCACCACGGCAATCTGCGGGATGCCCTGCGCGCTCATGTTGGCCTGGTTGAAAAAGATCCGCCCGAAATGCTCGCGGTCGGGGAACACTTCGTCCTGGCGCGGCAGGTTGGCGCCGCCCGAATCCACCAGGTAGATGCACGGCAGGCGGTTCTGCTGAGCGATGGTTTGCGCACGCAGGTGTTTCTTGACCGTCAGTGGGTAGTACGACCCCCCTTTCACCGTGGCGTCGTTGGCCACGATCATGCATTCCACGCCTTCGACGCGGCCGATGCCGGCGATAACGCCAGCGGCGGGCACGTCTTCGCCGTAGACCTCATGGGCAGCCAGCTGGCCGATTTCGAGGAATGGCGAGCCCGGGTCCAGCAGGCGGTCGATGCGCTCGCGCGGCAGCAGCTTGCCACGCGACGTGTGTCGTTCCTGGGCTTTGGGCCCGCCGCCCTGGGCCACCTGGGCGAGCAGGCCGCGCAGGGCCTGGACCTGTTCGAGCATGGCCGCGCTGTTGCCGGCGAACTCCGCCGAACGCGGGTTGATCTGGGTGTGCAAGGTAGCCATGTGCGCCCGTCCTTTATGCTCAGCGGGTTTCGTTGAACAGCTCGCGGCCAATCAGCATCCGGCGGATTTCGCTGGTGCCGGCACCGATTTCGTACAGCTTGGCATCGCGCAGCAGGCGGCCCGCCGGGAATTCGTTGATGTAGCCGTTGCCACCGAGAATCTGGATCGCCTCCAGGGCCATTTGCGTGGCGCGTTCGGCGGTGTACAGGATGACCCCGGCAGCGTCCTTGCGGGTGGTCTCGCCACGGTCGCAGGCCTGGGCCACGGCGTACAGGTAGGCGCGGCTGGCGTTCAGTTGGGTGTACATGTCGGCGATCTTGCCCTGAATCAGCTGGAACTCGCCGATGCTCTGGCCGAACTGCTTGCGGTCGTGAATGTACGGCACCACCAGGTCCATACAGCTTTGCATGATGCCGGTCGGGCCGCCGGACAGCACCACGCGCTCGTAGTCCAGGCCGCTCATCAGCACGCGCACGCCGCCGTTGAGCTGGCCGAGTATGTTTTCTGCCGGCACTTCAACGTCATCGAAGAACAGCTCGCAGGTGTTGGACCCGCGCATGCCCAGCTTGTCGAATTTGTTGCTGCGGCTGAAGCCTTTCCAGTCCCGCTCGACGATGAACGCGGTAATGCCGTGCGCACCCTTGTCCAGGTCGGTCTTGGCGTAGATCACGTAGGTGTTGGCGTCGGGCCCGTTGGTGATCCAGGTCTTGCTACCGTTCAGCACGTAATGGTCGCCGCGCTTTTCGGCGCGCAGTTTCATCGACACCACGTCGGAGCCGGCATTGGGCTCGCTCATGGCCAGCGCACCGATGTGCTCGCCACTGATCAGCTTGGGCAGGTACTTGAGCTTCTGTTCATGGGTGCCGTTGCGGTTGATCTGGTTGACGCACAGGTTGGAGTGGGCGCCATAGGACAGTGCCACCGAGGCCGAACCGCGGCTGATTTCTTCCATCGACACCACGTGGGCCAGATAGCCCAGGCCGGCGCCGCCGTACTCTTCCGACACCGTGATGCCCAGCAGGCCCATGTCGCCGAACTTGCGCCACATGTCGGCGGGGAACAGGTTGTCGTGGTCGATTTGCGCGGCGCGGGGTGCCAGCTCGGCGGCCACAAAAGTGCGCACCTGGTCGCGGAGCATGTCGATGGTTTCGCCCAAGGCGAAGTTCAGGGAGGGGTAATGCATGCTGGGGCACCTTCTTGTTCTTGAAATGGGGTTGCACCGTGGCTCAAGGGCTTTGCGCCGACCCTGTGGGAGCGGGTTTACCCGCGAATGCGTCAGCAGGGTCGCCGTCATTGCCTGACTGATCGCATTCGCGGGTGAACCCGCTCCCACAGGGTCGGTGCCGTGCCGATGAACCCGGTATCGTTCATCACCTTTACGTTAACGTAAACCTGCATGGGGTCACTGTCAATCCACTCATCACCTTTACGTAAACGTAAATCTGCGCCAGAGTATTCCCGCTTGCTTCAGTCGTGCCCAGAACAACCACAAGAAGGGACACCCATGAGTCAACCGAGCTATACCCGCGGTCGCCAGGACCAAGCCTTGCTGACCCAGACCATTGGCCAGGCCTTCGATGCCACGGTGGCCCGCTGTGCCAATAGCGAGGCGCTGGTGTCGCGCCATCAGGGCGTGCGCTACAGCTGGCGGCAGTTGGCCGAACAGGTCGAAGTGCATGCCCGTGCGCTTATGACCCTGGGCGTGAACACCGGCGACCGTGTCGGCATCTGGGCGCCCAACTGCGCCCAATGGTGCATTTTGCAGCTGGCCAGTGCCAAGGTCGGCGCCATCCTGGTCAACATCAACCCGGCCTACCGCGTGGGCGAACTGCACTATGTGTTGCGTCAGTCCGGCTGCCGCTGGTTGGTGTGTGCCGATGCCTTCAAGACATCTGACTACCACGCCATGGTCCAGGAACTGGTGCCAGAATTGGCCTGCGCTACGCCAGGTGAACTGGTCAGTGAGGGCCTGCCGGACTTGCGCGGCGTGATCAGCCTGGCCGCCAACCCGCCTGCCGGCTTTCTGCCCTGGCACGCATTGGCCGAGCGGGCAGGGCAGACCTCGAGCGATGCCTGCACTGCCCGCCAGCAAAGCCTGCAATTCGACCAGCCGGTGAACATCCAGTACACCTCCGGCACCACCGGGGCGCCCAAGGGGGCCACGCTCAGCCACTACAACATTCTCAATAATGGCTTCATGGTCGGCGAGAGCCTGGGCCTGACCGCACATGACCGCATGGTGATCCCGGTGCCGCTGTACCACTGTTTCGGCATGGTCATGGCCAACCTCGGCTGCATCACCCATGGCAGCACCATGATCTACCCCAACGACGCCTTCGACGCCGAGCTCACCCTGCGCGCCGTGGCCGAGGAGCGTGCCAGCATCCTGTACGGCGTGCCGACCATGTTCATTGCAATGCTCGACCACCCGGCCCGCCAAGGCATGGACCTGTCGACCCTGCGCAGCGGCATCATGGCCGGTGCCACCTGCCCGATCGAGGTGATGCGCCGGGTCATCGACCAGTTGCACATGGCTGACGTGCAGATCGCCTACGGCATGACCGAAACCAGCCCGGTGTCGCTGCAGACCGGCCCGGACGATGACCTGGAGCTGCGCGTGACCACCGTTGGCCGCACCCAGCCGCAGCTTGAAAACAAACTGGTGGACGCCGACGGCTGCATCGTCGCGCGCGGTGAGATTGGCGAGCTGTGCACCCGCGGCTACAGCGTGATGCTGGGTTACTGGGACAACCCCCAAGCCACGGCAGATGCCATCGACCCGGCCGGGTGGATGCATTCGGGCGACCTGGCAGTGATGGACGAGCACGGCCACGTGCGCATTGTCGGGCGCAACAAGGACATGATCATTCGCGGTGGCGAGAACATTTACCCACGTGAGCTTGAGGAGTTCTTCTATAGCCACCCGGCGGTCGCCGATGCGCAGGTGATCGGCATTCCGTGCAGCCGCTATGGCGAGGAGATCGTGGCCTGGATCAAGCTGCACCCAGGGCACCACGCCACGGTCGAGGAACTGCAGGGTTGGTGCAAGGCACGCATCGCACACTTCAAGGTGCCGCGGCATATCCGCTTTGTTGACGAATACCCGATGACGGTGACGGGCAAGGTGCAGAAGTTCCGCATGCGGGAGATCAGTGTGGCGGAGATCTCGGCGGTATCTGCGGGTTGATGGGTTGGGTCAACTGGCCCTTTCGCGGGTAAATCCGCTCCCACAGGTACGGCGCCGCATCATAGGTCGGCGCAGTACCTGTGGGAGCGGGTTTACCCGCGAAAGGGCCGCATTGGTTAATGCACATTCAGCGCCTTGTAGAGTTCGCCGGCAACCTCGGCAACGCTCAGGTAGTCACGGCGCAAACGAACGCTGTAACGCGCTTCCAGCTGCATCAACGCAAATTCGCATTTGTCCCTGTCCAGATGTGCCAGCAAGGTACCTGGCCCTGCATCGACCACACCTGCATCCTGAAGCATATCGACCACTTGTCGCTCGTATTCCTCACGCTGCCGGCGGGTTGCGGTATCCACGATGAAGGAGGCTCCTGGCTTGATATCGGGAGCCTCAATCTTCAGCACAACCCATCGGCACCGCTACTGGCAAAAATATCAGGTGGCGTGGTCTACCCTTAAGCCTTCACCGGTGGCTCCTGGCTCGGCGGGTCGCCCACCGTTGGCGGCATGGTTGGCTTGATCGGCAGCTCGTCCGGCTCTTCTTCCGGCACGGGCGGCGGCAAGCTGGGGTCGTCGATGTTGGGATCGGGGGTTTCCGGTGGAATGGGAATGTTCATGGCCTGACCTCGCGTGGGTGGAATGAAGAGGTGCTGCAGGCTCTGACCGCTGGCAGCTGCCGTTCGCTCAATTTTTTTGAACCCCGCGCCTGTACCCGGCTCTGAACCCTTACCGCCACCAGCCTGAGGGAGCAAGGTCGATGTCACGTAACGAGCCCTTTGAAAGTGTGCCCATGGCGAATGATCACCCCGAGCAGGCCATCAGCCTGTCCCAGGCGCTGCTGGCGCCGCGTATCGTGATCGAAGACACCGAACCCGTGCTCGAAGCCGGCACCTTTGCCGCCAAGGCCATAAGCGGCCAGCCGGTGGCGGTCAGCAGCAAGGTCTACAGCGATGGCCACGACCGCCTGGCGGTGATGCTCAACTGGCGCCAGGCGCACAGCCGGCGCTGGCATTGCCTGCCGATGCAATCGGCGGGCAACGACCTGTGGCTGGCCGAGTTCACCCCCACCGAACTTGGCCCGCACCTGTTCAGCATCGAGGCCTGGGTCGATCCGTTCGCCACCTATAGCCATGACCTGGAGAAAAAGTACAACGCCGGTGTCGAGGTAAAACTGGAACTGGAAGAGGGCCGCTTGATCCTGGGCAAAGGCATCGAGCTGTGCAGCGGTGCCGTGCGCGATGAGCTCGAAGCACTGCAGCAGCGCCTGGCGGAGCTGGATACCGACGGGCAGGTGGCACTGTTGCTGGGCCCGAACGTCGCGCACCTGATGAGCGAAGCGGGGCACCGCAGTTACCTGGCCCGCAGCCGCGAATTCCCCATCGATGTCGACCGCCCGGCCGCGCAGTTCGCCAGTTGGTACGAGCTGTTCCCGCGCTCGATCACCGACGACCCACAGCGCCACGGCACCTTCAATGACGTGCACCAGCGCCTGCCGATGATCCGTGACATGGGCTTCGACGTGCTGTACTTCCCGCCCATCCACCCCATCGGCACGCAGCACCGCAAGGGCCGCAACAACGCCCTCAAGGCCGAGCCCGGCGACCCTGGCAGCCCCTATGCTATCGGCAGTGCCGAAGGCGGCCATGACGCCATCCATCCGCAGCTGGGCACGCGGGAAGACTTCCGTCGGCTGGTTGCCGCTGCCGCCGAGCATGGCCTGGAAATCGCCCTGGATTTCGCTATCCAGTGCTCGCAGGACCACCCTTGGCTCAAAGAGCACCCCGGCTGGTTCAGCTGGCGCCCGGACGGCACCATTCGCTACGCCGAGAACCCGCCGAAAAAGTACCAGGACATCGTCAACGTCGATTTCTACGCCCCGGATGCCGTCCCGTCGCTGTGGCTGGCGCTGCGCGACGTGGTGGTCGGCTGGGTAGAGGAGGGCGTGAAAACCTTCCGCGTCGACAACCCGCACACCAAACCACTGCCGTTCTGGCAATGGATGATCGCCGATGTGCGCGCCCGCTACCCGGATGTGATCTTCCTTGCCGAGGCATTCACCAAGCCCGCGATGATGGCGCGCCTGGGCAAGGTCGGCTACGCGCAAAGCTATACCTACTTCACCTGGCGGAACACCAAGCAGGAGCTGCGCGAATTCTACGAGCAGCTCAACCAGTCGCCGTGGAGCCAGTGCTACCGGCCGAATTTTTTCGTCAACACGCCGGATATCAACCCGTTCTTCCTGCACACCTCGGGGCGCGCGGGCTTTTTGATCCGCGCCGCGTTGGCGACCATGGGTTCGGGGCTGTGGGGCATGTATTCGGGCTTTGAGCTTTGCGAGAGCGCGCCGTTGCCGGGCAAAGAGGAATACCTGGATTCGGAGAAATACCAAATCCGCCCGCGCGACTTCACCCAGCCCGGCAACATCATCGCCGAGATCGCCCAGCTCAACCGTATTCGCCGGCAGAACCGCGCCTTGCAAACCCACCTGGGAGTGGCGTTTTTCAACTGCTGGAACGACAACATCCTGTACTTCGCCAAGCGTACGCCAGAGCGTGACAACTTCATCCTGGTGGCGATCAGCCTGGACCCGCACAACGCCCAGGAGGCGCATTTCGAGCTGCCGCTGTGGGAGCTGGGCCTGGACGACGACGCCGACACCTTGGGCGAAGACCTGATGAACGGCCACCGCTGGACCTGGCATGGCAAGACCCAGTGGATGCGTATCGAGCCCTGGCACCAGCCATTCGGGATCTGGCGCATCGAAAAAGCCCGTTAACAAGGCTAAGACTGTGCCCCTGTAGGAGCGGGTTTACCCGCGAACACCGGCGAAGCCGGTGCCATGCACCGCGGTGTCATCTTCGCGGGTAAACCCGCTCCCACAGGGATCTAGCAAGCTCGGATGTCTGTGCATGCAATTGAAAGGAGTCACCCATGGCCAAGCGTTCACGCCCGGCAGCCTTCATCGATGACCCGCTGTGGTACAAGGACGCCGTCATCTACCAGTTGCACATCAAGTCGTTCTTCGACGCGAACAACGACGGCATCGGTGATTTCGCCGGCCTGATCAGCAAGCTGGACTACATTGCCGAACTGGGCGTCAACACCCTTTGGCTGTTGCCTTTCTACCCTTCGCCACGGCGCGACGACGGCTACGACATTGCCGAATACAAGGCCGTGCACCCCGACTACGGCAGCATGGCCGATGCCCGCCGTTTCATCAGCGAGGCACACAAGCGTGGCTTGCGCGTGATCACCGAACTGGTGATCAACCACACCAGCGATCAGCACCCTTGGTTTCAGCGTGCGCGCCACGCCAAGCGCGGCAGCAAGACGCGCGACTTCTACGTGTGGTCGGACGACGACCAGAAATACGACGGCACGCGGATCATCTTCCTCGACACCGAAAAGTCCAACTGGACCTGGGACCCGGTCGCCGGCCAGTACTTCTGGCACCGCTTCTACTCGCACCAGCCAGACCTCAACTTTGACAACCCGCTGGTGCTCAAGGCGGTGATCGGGGTGATGCGCTTTTGGCTGGACCTGGGTGTCGATGGCCTGCGCCTGGACGCGATCCCTTACCTGATCGAACGCGACGGCACCAACAACGAGAACCTCGCCGAAACCCACGATGTGCTCAAGGCCATCCGCGCTGAAATCGACGCCAACTACCCCGACCGCATGTTGCTGGCCGAGGCCAATCAGTGGCCGGAAGATACCCGCCCTTACTTTGGCGAAGGTGATGGCGACGAGTGCCACATGGCCTTCCACTTTCCGTTGATGCCGCGCATGTACATGGCCCTGGCGATGGAAGACCGCTTCCCGATCACCGACATCCTGCGCCAGACGCCGGAAATTCCGGCCAACTGCCAATGGGCAATCTTTCTGCGCAACCACGATGAGCTGACCCTGGAAATGGTCACCGACCGCGAGCGCGACTACCTGTGGAACTACTACGCCGAAGACCGCCGCGCGCGCATCAACCTGGGCATTCGGCGGCGCCTGGCACCGCTGCTGCAGCGTGACCGCCGGCGCATAGAGCTGCTCACCAGTTTGCTGCTGTCGATGCCGGGCACGCCAACCCTGTACTACGGTGACGAGCTGGGCATGGGCGACAACATCTACCTCGGTGACCGAGACGGGGTGCGTACGCCCATGCAGTGGTCGCCGGACCGCAACGGGGGTTTCTCCCGTGCCGACCCGCAGCGCCTGGTGCTGCCGCCGATCATGGACCCGCTATACGGCTACCAGACCGTCAACGTAGAAGCGCAGAGCCACGACCCGCACTCATTGCTGAACTGGACCCGGCGTATGCTGGCCGTGCGCAAGCAGCAGAAGGCCTTTGGCCGCGGCAGCTTGCGAACCCTTACGCCCAGCAACCGGCGCATCCTCGCGTACATCCGCGAGTACACCGATGCCGATGGCAACACCGAGGTCATCCTGTGCGTGGCCAACGTATCCCGCGCCGCCCAGGCTGCCGAACTGGAATTGTCACAATACGCCGACAAAGTACCGGTGGAGATGCTCGGCGGCAGCGCCTTCCCGCCCATCGGGCAACTGCCGTTCCTGCTGACCCTGCCACCCTATGCCTTCTACTGGTTCCTGCTGGCCTCCCACGACCGTATGCCCAGCTGGCACATCCAGGCCACCGAGGGGTTACCCGAATTGACTACACTGGTATTGCGCAAGCGCATGGAAGAACTGCTGGAAGCACCCGCCCGCGACACCCTGCAAACCACCATCCTGCCGCAGTACCTGCCCAAGCGGCGCTGGTTCGCCGGCAAGGAAGGGCCTATAGACGAGGTGCGCCTGCGCTACGGCGTGCGCTTCGCTACCGCCACCACGCCCGTGCTGCTCAGCGAAATCGAAGTGCTCAGCGGGGGTGTGGCCAACCACTACCAGCTACCGTTTGGCCTGCTGCCCGAAGATCAGATCAACACAGCGCTGCCGCAGCAGCTGGCCTTGTCGCGGGTGCGCCGTGCCCATCAGGTAGGCCTGATTACCGATGCCTTCGTGCTCGAACCGTTTATCCGCGCGGTGCTGCACGGCTGCCAGAATGGCCTGCGCCTGCCCTGTGGCAGTGGCGCTGGCGAGCTGCGTTTCGAGTGCACCGGCCTGCTGGCGGCCCTTGGGTTGAACGATGAAAGTGCAGTGCGCTACCTCAGCGCCGAGCAGTCCAACAGCTCGGTGGTGATCGGCGACAGCGTGGTGCTCAAGCTGATCCGCCGGGTCAACCCGGGCATTCATCCAGAGCTGGAAATGAGTGCCTACCTGACCGCCGCCGGTTTTGCCAATATCTCGCCATTGCTGGCCTGGGTCAGTCGGGTGGACGAGCAGAATGCCCCGCACCTGCTGATGATCGCCCAGGGCTACCTGAGCAACCAGGGCGATGCCTGGGCCTGGACCCAGAACACCCTGGAGCGGGCCATCCGCGACCAGATGGCGCCGGCTGGCGGCGAGGCCGAGGGACACACCGATGCCTTGGAGGAGCTCACCGGCTTTGCCGCCTTGCTCGGCCAACGCCTGGGCGAGATGCACCTGCTGCTGGCCGCGCCGACCGACGATGAGGCCTTCCGCCCACGCCCCAGCGATGCTGACGACAGCCAGCGCTGGGGTACCCAGATCAGCGCCGAACTGAACCACGCCCTTGACCTGCTGGCCCAGCACCGTGACGCCCTCGACCCCGACAGCCAGGCCCTGGTCGACGACCTGCAACAGCAGCGCGATGGCCTGGCCCAGCACATCGCCAGCCTGGCGGAGCAGGCCGAGGGTGGCCTGCTGATGCGGGTGCACGGCGACCTGCACCTGGGCCAGGTGCTGGTAGTGCAGGGCGATGCCTACCTGATCGATTTCGAGGGCGAACCGTCCCGTCCACTGCAAGAGCGCCGGGCAAAACACAGCCCGTACAAGGATGTCAGCGGCGTGTTGCGCTCCTTCGACTATGCTGCTGCGATGATCCTGCGCAGCGCGTCTGCGGTCGACCTTTCCGGCCCGGCGCAGCAGGCTCGTCAGCGGGTCGCCCGGCAGTACCTGCATCAGTCGCGCCACGCCTTTGTCGAAGCCTATGGCCTGGCCACCGCCGCCATGCCCCATGCCTGGAAAATGGCCGAAGGCGAGCGCGCCGCACTGGAATTGTTCTGCCTGGAAAAAGCCGCCTACGAGATCACATATGAAGCCGAAAACCGTCCGAGCTGGCTGGCCGTGCCTTTGCATGGCTTGCATGGACTGATCAGTACCTGGGGAGAGTCATAGATGAATGCAACCACGCGTGAAAACGGCGGCCTTCGGCAACGGGACCTGGACGCCCTGGCCCGCGCCGAACACGCCGATCCTTTTGCAGTACTTGGCCCCCATGGCGACGGCAAGGGCGGTGTGTTTATCCGCGCCTTTCTGCCCAATGCGCTGAATGCCCGGGTGCTGGCGCGCGATGATGGGCGCGTGCTGGCCGAAATGGTGCAAGGCGCAGTGCCGGGGTTGTTCACCGCGCACCTTGATGATGCACAAGCCTATCTGCTGCAAATCGGCTGGGCCGGTGGCGAGCAAGTCACCGAAGACCCCTACAGCTTTGGCCCGCAATTGGGCGACATGGACTTGCACCTGTTCGCCGAAGGCAACCACCGCGACTTGTCCGGGCGCTTCGGGGCCCAGCCGATCCAGGTAGAGGGCATCGACGGCGTGTGTTTCTCGGTATGGGCGCCGAATGCCCGGCGGGTGTCGGTGGTAGGGGATTTCAACAACTGGGACGGCCGCCGCCACCCCATGCGCCTGCGCCACAGCGCCGGGGTGTGGGAGCTGTTCGTGCCGCGCCTGGGCGTGGGCGAAACCTACAAGTTCGAGGTGCTGGGCAAGGACGGGATACTGCCACTCAAAGCAGACCCGCTGGCCCGCGCTACCGAATTGCCGCCGAGCACCGCGTCCAAGGTGGCCGGTGAGCTCAGCCATGCGTGGCAGGACCACGACTGGATGGCACAACGGGCCCAGCGCCATGCCTACAATGCGCCCTTGTCGATCTACGAACTGCACCCAGGGTCATGGCGCTGCGAACTGGACGAGGCAGGCGAAGTCGGCCGCTACTACAATTGGCGCGAACTGGCCGAGCGGCTGGTGCCCTATGTGCAGGAGCTGGGCTTTACCCATATCGAATTGCTGCCGATCATGGAGCACCCGTTCGGCGGCTCCTGGGGCTACCAGCCACTGTCGATGTTCGCGCCCACCTCGCGTTACGGCACTGCCGAGGACTTTGCCGCGTTCATCGATGCCTGCCACCAAGGCGGCATTGGCGTGCTGCTGGATTGGGTGCCGGCGCATTTCCCCACTGACGAACACGGCCTGGCGCGTTTCGACGGCACCGCCCTGTACGAATACGACAACCCCCTGGAGGGCTACCACCAGGACTGGAACACGCTGATCTACAACCTTGGCCGCAACGAAGTGCGCGGCTTCATGATGGCCTCGGCGCTGCACTGGCTGAAGCACTTCCACATCGACGGCCTGCGCGTGGATGCGGTGGCCTCGATGCTGTACCGCGACTATTCGCGCAAAGCCGGCGAATGGGTGCCCAACCGCTACGGCGGGCGAGAGAACCTGGAGGCTATCGACTTCATTCGCCACCTAAACGGCGTGGCTGCCGTCGAGGCCCCGGGTGCGCTGATCATTGCCGAAGAATCCACCGCCTGGCCCGGCGTCAGCCAGCCGACCCAGCAGGGCGGCCTGGGCTTTGCCTACAAGTGGAACATGGGCTGGATGCACGACACCCTGCATTACATCCAGAACGACCCGGTGCACCGCACCCACCACCACAACGAGATGAGCTTCGGGCTGATCTACGCCTATTCCGAGCATTTCATCCTGCCCATCTCCCATGACGAAGTGGTGCATGGCAAACACTCGCTGATCGACAAGATGCCCGGCGACCGCTGGCAGAAGTTTGCCAACCTGCGCGCCTACCTCACCTTCATGTGGGCGCACCCTGGCAAGAAGTTGCTGTTCATGGGCTGCGAGTTCGGCCAGTGGCGTGAGTGGGACCATGACAGCGAACTGGACTGGTACCTGTTGCAGTACCCCGAGCACCAAGGCGTGCAGCGCCTGGTGGGCGACCTCAACCGCCTTTACCGCGAAGAGCCGTCGCTGCACGAGCAGGATTGCCAGCCGCAGGGCTTCCAGTGGCTGATTGGTGACGACGCGCAGAACAGCGTATACGCCTGGCTGCGCTGGAGCAGCAGCGGCGAGCCGGTGCTGGTGGTGGCCAACTTCACCCCGGTACCGCGTGAGGGCTACCGTATTGGCGTGCCGTTTGGCGAGCGCTGGCAGGAATTGCTGAACAGCGATGCCGAGCTGTATGCAGGGTCTAACGTAGGCAATTTGGGGGCAGTGGCCAGTGAGGCAGTGGCCAGCCATGGGCAGCCATTGTCGCTGGCGCTAAATTTGCCGCCCCTTGGCGTTTTGATAATGAAACCGGCCTGACGTTTTGCCTGCACTGGCCTCTTCGCGGGCATGCCCGCTCCCACAGGGATTGCACAATGTTCAGTCCCTGTGCTGTCGCTGTGGGAGCGGGCGCGCCCGCGAAAGGGCCGGGCCTGCCTACCACCTCATCCGCACCCCAAGGCTGCCAATCAGCCCGTTCAGGTCATTGTCATCCACATCGCTGCTGTAATCGGCGCTGACGAACAAGGCCACAGAAGGCGTCACCCGCGCCACCAGCCCCAAGCCCAATTCCACCGTGGTGGAGTAACGCGAGCTGGAGATCTTGTCGACCTGGTCCAGCTTCACTTCGTCGGCATTGCTGGAGTCGTACCATACGTTGGTCCGCACATAGGGTTCGATGGGCATGCCGTGCACTTCGTAGCGCCCGGACAATCTGGCCCCGACCCGGCCGCTCCAGCTCGGCTGGCTGTCGAAGGCTTGCAGGGTTTCTTCTTGCACCTGGTTGCCGGGGAAGAAGCGCTGGTATTTCTGCTAGTTGTGCTTCTGGGATCCCGAATGAGATCTTGCTTCTCATCATTCCTGATCTCATCTGTAGAGGGGCAGAACCATGTCAGCATGCAGACGTTTTTTTTACCTACAGGGGCGGCTAGTGGTATCAACTGATCCAGTCGGAAACGGGCCCAGTCGTATCCTGCGACATGGGCCTATTGCTTTGTCTTGTCGTACGGAAGGCCCGCAAGAAATCTCGACGAGCTTGTATAAAACTGACGTGCCCGGATCGGTGCTTGGGGATCAACATCTGCACACTATTGCCTATTCTCCGTACGGGCACCGACCCGTGTGTGCACAAATGCAACTGGGCTTTAACGGCGAACGCAAAGACCCTATCATCGCTAACTACTTGCTTGGGAATGGAAAAAGAGTCTACAGCCCAATGCTCATGCGCTTTCTTAGCCCTGACGACTGGAGCCCATTTGCGCAAGGCGGGCTGAATTGCTATGCCTACTGCCAGGGTGACCCCGTCAACAAATCCGATCCGACAGGCAGGGCACCTGTTTGGCATCCGAAAATCAGTGCCTTGTTCAAGGACCTCAAGAGGACGGAAAGTTTTATGAACGGCCTGCGCCTGCCAGAGAATGGAGATTTACGGGTGAAGGGTTTTATCATGAATAGTAAGGGAAATGCCGGAACTGCCTTTACACTCAAGCTCGTGGGCGATAACTATGCAGTGAAGACACATCCAGAAGTCGGTCTGCCCACTGACTTGACAGGCTATCGTCATCCTGAGAGCAATACGTACTTCTATGTGGGTAAAACTGGCACGCCTCCAAGGCGGTCAAGTCCCTCTGCTGGGTCACCTGCGTCATCCACATTGCCCGCAGTCGCACCTCCATCCCAGATAACTCAGTCTGAGCTAGCGACTCTGTCGTCAGCCCCCGAGTCTCATCGGGATCTTTTGAATTCGGGCTTCCAATATGCAAATTGGACAATGTTCAACGATCCCGACATCTATGCCTACGTTGGATCTATCAGGCAGGACGCAGCGCTGGGTAATGTCTAGACATCTGTGGACACGGCCTGTCGCTTAACATTGCTAAACATGTTCAAACTTCGATTGATGGGCGGGCAAACCAGGTTGTCAGGCGCATGAGCGCGCCTGACAACTTAAGCAGGCGTTTTACCACCGCATCCGCACACCAAGGCTGCCAATCAACCCGTTCAGGTCATTGTCATCCACATCACTGCTGTAATCGGCGCTGACAAACAAGGCCACAGAAGGCGTCACCCGCGCCACCAGCCCCAAGCCCAATTCCACCGTGGTGGAGTAACGCGAGCTGGAGATCTTGTCGACCTGGTCCAGCTTCACTTCGTCGGCATTGCTGAAGTCGTACCACACGTTGGTCCGCACATAGGGTTCGATGGGCATGCCGTGCACTTCGTAGCGCCCGGACAATCTGGCACCGACCCGGCCGCTCCAGCTCGGCTGGCTGTCGAAGGCTTGCAGGGTTTCTTCTTGCACCTGGTTGCCGGGGAAGAACTGCTGGTTGATCAACTGGGCCTGGGGTTCGATCACCCAGTTGCCGCCCAGGCGGATCGGGTAGCCGCCTTCCACCGAGAAGGTCATCGCATGGCCGCTGTCGTCCAGGCGCTGGCCGTTTTCGCCACGGCCCAGTACATCGATCCGCGAACCCATGGCCACGGCATCCAGGTGCCAGCCCTGCTCATGGGTCATGCTCCAGTACACGCCCAGGCTTTCCCCGCTCAGGTTCACCGCATTGCGCTGCTTGTCGCCCAGCAGCGGGCGCATGCCGTTGAAGGTGCTTTGCAGGTTGTTGTGCCCCACGAAAACCCCAGCGCGGTGCACATTGCCCGCTGCAGTTTCACGCACGAACAGGTCCGGGCCGATCACCAGTTGTTGGCTGGGTGCCTCCAGCTGGTCTGGGGGTTGTGCACCATTGCGCGCGGTGGTCGGGAAAAACTGTGCCCACTGGCTGGCGATCATGTCCGGCGCCGCCTGCCCGTGGCGGGCGCTCATCGTTTGCGAAAACGCAGTGAGGGTGCCGATGCTCAAGCCACTGGCGCTCACCGGGTCAAGCGACATCTGCGGCATCGCGGGCTGTTGCAGAAAGCCAGGCGAGGTGGGGTCACCTTGCAGTTCGTACGCGAAAGTTTCCACCGGGGTTGCCAGAAGCAGCGACGTGGAAACCGCGTAGAAAATGCTGTCGAAGCGCAAGGGTTTCGAGGTGCTTTTCATGGCGGATCTCCTTTGTTTTTGTGGGGTACAGCCGAGGACCTGGCCTGTTGTCACGAGCTGTACGGCAAAAACAGTGGGCGACCCAAACCAGCACGCCACCCTTCGCAAGCGCGCACGAAGGCGCGAGCTAGAGGCTCGGCGCGAGATCTTTACTGCTTGATAATGTTCAGCTAAGGAGAGGACACCGCTTGCGTCAAGAAAGCGTGAAGGAAGTGTTCACGTTGCATGGTGATGCTTAAGCCATTGTTTTGAAGAGCAAAACAGTGGGGTATAGCGGGGTTCGCTATTTGCCGTGCCACGGCTATGAAGAATGATTGCTAAAGCCGCACTTCCACCGCCAACGGCAGGTGATCTGACAGGTGCGACCAAGGTTTGTGCCCCAGAATCCGCGGCCCGTGGCTTTCGGCATTACGCAGGTAGATGCGGTCCAGGCGCAGCAGTGGCAGGCGGGCAGGGTAGGTGCGGGCGAGGTGGCCATGGTGGCGCTCGAAAGCCTCGTGCAGGTCGAGTTGCAGGCTAAGGGTACGGTTACCGCGGCTTTTCCAGTCATTGAAATCCCCAGCGATGATCACCGGGGCATCGGCAGGCAGGGAGTCGAGCAATTTACGAAGCAGCTGCAGCTGCTGTTGCCGGTGGCTCTCCAGCAACGACAGGTGCACGCAGACTGCATGAACCGGGCCTTGCCCCGGCACATCCAGGATGCAGTGCAACAGACCACGGCGTTCGGGGCCAGTGATCGAAACGTCAAGGTTGCGGTGCTCGATGATCGGGTATTTGGACAGCAGCGCATTGCCGTGGTGGCCGTCGGGATACACCGCGTTGCGGCCGTAGGCAAAATCGCTCCACATGCTGTCGGCGAGGAATTCGTACTGCGAGGTCTGCGGCCAGCCGGGGTAACGCGCGGCGTGACGGTCGTGGCTGCCGAGCACTTCCTGGAGGAAGACGATATCGGCCTGGGTGCTGCGCACCGCCTCGCGCAGTTCCGGCAGAATGAAGCGCCGGTTGAAGGCGGTGAAGCCCTTGTGGGTGTTCACCGTCAGTACCCGCAGCCGCTTCACGGCCGGGCCCTGGTTGACGCTGGCGAAACCTTTACCGCCGGCTTCGGGGTTCACAATTCCTCCTCGATCGCAGGTGCATGTGTGTTGCATCTACCGGCCCTATCGCCGGCAAGCCAGCTCCCACAGGTTCTGCACCGCCTGATGGCCTGCGCCTTACCTGTGGGAGCTGGCTTGCCGGCGATAGGGCCGGTGCAGCCAACCAATACACAGTCGGACAGGCGCGGCCACCCCGGGTTCACTCCTCCTCGTGCTGCAACACCATCAGCAGCACCGACCGGCCTTTGACCTCGAACGTGCTGTCGAACTGCAGGTGTTGCCCCTTGCGCAACTCTGGCCGGTCGGTATCGATCAGGCAGCTCCAGTAATCACCTTCAGGTACCGCCGGCAACTTGAATGGCACAACATCATGATGGGCATTGACGATCAACAGGACCGTGGCCTCGGCACCCGGCCGGGCGATGCCGCTGACCTGCGCGCGGCCATCGATCAGCATGCCCAGGCAGCGCCCATGCGGGTCTTCCCACTGCGCCACGCTCATTTCGTTACCATCCGGTGCCAGCCAGGTCACGTCCTTGACCCCGATCGCCTCATTGTAATCGCCCACCAGAAAGCGCGAGCGGCGCAGCACCGGGTAGGCCAGGCGCAGGCGGGTCAGGCGTTTGACGAAGGCCAGCAGCTCTTTGCCCTCCTGGTCGAGGTCCCAGTTCACCCAGCCGATTTCGCTGTCCTGGCAGTAGGCGTTGTTGTTGCCATGCTGGGTGCGGCTGAACTCGTCGCCGGCGACGATCATCGGCGTGCCCTGGGCCAGCAGCAGGGTGGCGAAGTAGTTGCGCATCTGGCGCATGCGCAGGGCGTTGATGTCCGGGTCGTCGGTCGGCCCCTCGGCACCGCAGTTCCACGACAGGTTGTTGTCGGTGCCGTCCTGGTTGTTCTCGTCGTTGTCTTCGTTGTGCTTGTGGTTGTACGACACCAGGTCGCGCAGGGTGAAACCATCGTGGGCGGTGATGAAGTTGACCGAGGAATACGGCCGGCGCCCGCGGTTGTTGAACATGTCGCCCGATGCGGTCAAGCGTGCGGCGAAGTCGGCCAACTGGCCTTCGTCGCCTTTCCAGAAGGCCCGTGCGGTATCGCGGAAGCGGTCGTTCCATTCGGCCCAGCCGGGGGCGAAGTTGCCCACTTGGTAGCCACCGGGCCCGCAGTCCCAAGGTTCGGCAATCAGCTTGACCTGGCTCAGCATGGGGTCTTGGCGGCAAGCGACGAGGAAGCCGTGGCGCTCGTTGTACCCTTCGTGGTAGCGGCCAAGAATGGTCGCCAGGTCGAAGCGAAAGCCGTCCACGTGCATTTCGCCGGCCCAGTAGCGCAGTGAGTCGGTGACCAGCTGCAGCACGCAGGGGTGGCTCAGGTCCAAGGTGTTGCCGGTGCCGGAATCGTTGATGTAGTAACGCTTGTCGTCCGGCATCAAGCGGTAGTACGAGGCGTTGTCGATGCCGCGCATCGACAGGGTCGGGCCACGCTCGTTGCCTTCGGCGGTGTGGTTATAGACCACGTCGAGGATGACCTCCAGCCCGGCGTCGTGCAGGTGGGCGACCATTTCCTTGAACTCGGCAATCTTGCCGCTGGCCAGGTAGCGCGGGTGCGGGGCGAAAAAGGCGATGCTGTTGTAACCCCAGTAGTTGTTCAGGCCTTTGTCCAGCAGGTGCTGGTCGTTGACGAAGGCGTGAATCGGCAGCAGCTCGATGCTGGAGACGCCCAGCTCCTTGATGTGCTTGAGCAGCTCGTCGTTGGCCAGGCCGGCAAAGGTGCCGCGCAGTTTTTCCGGCACTGCCGGGTGGCGCATGCTGATGCCGCGGGTGTGTGCTTCATAGATGATGGTGCGTTCCCAGGGGACCGACACGCGCTGGTCGCGGCCCCAGGTGAAGGCCGGGTCGATCACCTTGCATTTGGGCACGAAGGGCGCGCTGTCGCGCTCATCGAATGACAGGTCGCCATCGGGGTGGCCGATGGTGTAGCCGAACAGTGCCTCTGACCACTCCAGGCTGCCGACCAGTTGCTTGGCATAGGGGTCGATCAGCAGTTTGTTAGGGTTGAAGCGGTGACCGTTTTCCGGCTCGTAGGGGCCGTACACCCGGTAGCCATAGACCAGGCCGGGGTGAGCGTCGGGCAGGTAGCCGTGGTAGATCTCGTCGGTGTATTCGGGCAGTTCTATGCGCTCGAGTTCCTGCTCGCCGGTGGAGTCGAACAGGCACAGCTCGACCTTGGTGGCGTTGGCCGAGAACAAGGCGAAGTTGACCCCAAGGCCATCCCAGGTGGCGCCGAGGGGGAAGGGCATGCCTTCGCGGATGCGCGATGGTGCGACTGAGCGGGTTTTCTTTGGGGTGCGGGGACTCATGACGATCCTCAAATGGCCGTGACGTAAGGGGAATTGTGCTGTCCTGCATTGGCCCCTTCGCGGGCTTGCCCGCTCCCACAGTTAGAACACCACACGTCAGCCCTGTGGAGATCCTGTGGGAGCGGGCAAGCCCGCGAATGGCCGGTACAGGCTTACCCGGCAGTAGGCTTTTTCACCGCCCGAGGCTTTTTCGCCGCAGCGGGTTTAACCCCGGGCAGGGCAGCTACCTTCGGCTCGGCAGGCGCCTTGGGCTCAGCGGCTGCCTTGGGCTTGGCCGGCGCCCGCTTGCGTGGCTCTGCCTTGGGGGCCAAGGCCTCAGCCTCGGCCAGCTTGCGGGCCATATCCCAGTGGCGTTCTTCCTCCCCTACGGGCTTACCTTCAGATTCCCAGATCTGGTAGGCAAATTCGCGAATACGCTTTTCATCGACACTCATCATGACGCTCCTGATGCTCAAGATTGTTGTATCAACACGTTGACCGGAAACTCCGCCAGCACGGTGCTCAACATCAACTCCTTGGAAGAGCTGACCGCCGTGCAGGCGAAAAGTCCCGTCGAGTTGGCAGGCGACAAGGCAAACGGCAGAACCAGCCGGGTGTCGTCCCAGTTCTGTGCCGGGATCAACGGTGTAACAGCACCACCGAGCAGGCCGCTGGCCAGGCGCGGGGCGACGACGACGGCATGCTCGCCTTCACCCAGGCGGGCAAAGGCAATCACCTTGTCTGCATGCCGGCCCTGCACGGTCAGTGGCAGGTAGGCGCCACGGCGGAACAGCTCGGCGTGGGCCTGGCGGCAGTCCAGCACCCGGGCGATCAAGGCCTGCTTGACGCGGCCATCGCGCCAGTGCGCCAGCAGCTCGGCTACCGGCGTGGCGTCGTCCAGGGTGCGACGCCTCAAAGCGTAGTCCACGGGGCGGCGGTTGTCCGGGTCGACCAGGCTGAAGTCCCAGTACTCGTTGCCCTGGTACAGGTCGGGCACACCGGGTGTGGTCATGCGCAGCAGGGTCTGGACCAGGCTGTTGAGGGCGCCGGGGCAGGCCAGCAATTGCGCGGCATCTGCCACGGATTTGCGCAGCTGCTGGTTTTCGCTGTCCAGCAGCAGGCCATCGATGTAGCGGGCACAGGCACCTTCGTAGGCCTCGTTCGGCGCGCTCCAGCTGCTGCGCAACTTGGCTTCGCGCAGCGCCTTCTGCTGCCACTGGCGGATACGCTCTGCGTACTGGCGCAGGGCGTTCTCGTCGTGCAGGTCGAGCGCTAGCGGCCAACTGCCAAGCAGGGTTTGCAGCAGCATCAACTCGTCGCCGGGGCTAGGTGCCAGGCCGTCGTCCAGCTGTGCGCGCAGCGGCTCTGCCAGCTCACGCCAATGTTCCACTCGGCTGGCCAGCCACGGGCCGCGTTCACTGAGCACGGCCAGGCGTGCACGGGTATCCTCGCCGCGCTTGTGATCATGGGTGGCGGTGGCCAGCAGGTTGTCGGGGAAGTCGCGCAGGCGCCGCTGGGCTTCGTTATGGAAGTGCATGGGCGGGGCGCTGAAGTGCTCGGCCTCGAAGCCCACGTCGTTGCGCGACAGCAGCCGGGCACTGCGGTAGAAGGCGGTGTCTTCCACGGCTTTGGCGGCGCTGGGCGCGGTCAGTTGCTGGAAGCGCACGCAGGCGTGGCGCAGTTGCTTGCGGGGGCGGCCCGGTGGCAACTGCCGCCAGGCTTGCCCACCCAGCCATTGTTCAAGGTGGTCCAGTAACGGCCAATCGGCTTCGCCGAGGTCGTGTCGGGCACCGGTCAGCGCCTGCTGGAAAAACCCTTCGTCCTCAGCCGGGCGCCCGCAGGCGTTGAAGTAGGTGCGGTACACCGGGTAATGCGCCACCAGTGCCTGCAACGCCCGGCGTATCGCGCCCAGGGTAAGGTCGCGGGTCATCAGGTCGTTGCGCGCAACCTGCAGCAGGGCCTGGGCTACCGATTCGCAGTCACCGGCCAGGCTGGCATTGAGCACAAGATGCCGCGCCAGGCGCACTTCTTCAGGGAAGCCCGGCCGTTCGGTGACGTTCGCCCACAGTTCAGTCAGCGGTGTTTCGCCGGCTGGGTCGTGCTGCAGCAGCGAGACTTGGTTCATGAACTCGTAGCCGGTGGTGCCGTCGGTGAGCCAGTCGCGGTGCAGGTGCTCGCCTGCGCCGAGGATTTTTTCCACGTAGATCGGGAAGTGCTCCACGGCCGCCTGCAAAGGCCGCTGCGCCAACAGGCCATCGACCCGACGGCGCAGCTTGCGGCAGTAACCACGCGGGTCGGCCAGGCCGTCGATATGGTCGATGCGCAGGCCGTCCACCAGGCCGCGTTCGATCAGCTCGAACAGCTTGGCGTGGGTGGCCTCGAACACCACGGCGCGCTCTACCCTCAGGCCACCCAGCTCGTTGATGTCGAAGAAGCGCCGCCAGTTGATGTCGTCGGCAGCGGTTCGCCAACTGGCCAGGCGGTAGGTCTGGCGCTCCAGCAGCAGGTGCAGGCGCTTGAGGCCATTTTCGGCGCGGCTGTCGAATGCCACCAGCGCCGATTCCAGGTCGGCACCTTCGCGCACCAGGCGTGCCAGTTCGGTGTGCAGCGGCAGGGCATCGACCAGCGGGGTGGTCGATTCGGCCAATGCCGTGAAGTGCTCGGCCAGCGTCTTGAGCGCCGGCTCCGGGCTGAGGGCGAGAATCCAGCCATAGTCGACCGGGCAAACCGGGAAGCGGTGATCGTAATGGGCGATTTGCAGCGTGCCGTGCTGCTTGTCGAATTCAAGCGGTATCTCGCCATTCTTCAGCGCCACGCCATAGTCGCTGCCAAGGAACGGCAACAACAGTTGCCCGGCCAGCAGCGGGTCGCTGGAGTGCCACTGGATGTCGAAGAACTCGGCATACGGGCTGCGCCGGCCCCAGGCCAGCAGGCTTTGCCACCAGGGGTTATCGGCCCCGCCCACGGCCATGTGGTTGGACACGGTGTCGAGAATCAGCCCCATGCCGTGCTGGCGCAGGGCGGCGACCAGCCGCTCCAGTGCCGCCTCGCCGCCCAGTTCGGGGTTGACGCAGGTGGGGTCGACCACATCGTAGCCGTGGCGGGAGCCGGCGCGGGCCTTGAGGATGGGCGAGGCATACAGGTGGCTGATGCCCAGCTGGGCGAAGTACGGCACCAGCGGCACGGCGTGGTCGAGGGTGAAATCACTGTGAAACTGCAGGCGCAGGGTGGCAGTCAGCGGCTTCATCGGTCACGCTCCCACGCCTGTTCGCGGGCTTGAGCCAGTAGCTCCAGGCGCCGTGCGGCATCTTCGTCATCGAGCAGTTCTGTCACCGGCCGGGTGAAGCGCCGCCGCCAGTTGGGGTGCCCGCTGGTGGTGCCCGGCAGGTTGGGCTGCTCGTCGCAGCCCAGCAGGTCTTCGAGCGGTATCAGCACCAAGGGCGCACGGGTGTGGCCAACGAAGCGGATGGCCGCATCGATCACTGCGTCGTTGTCCTTCAGTTCACCGTAGTTGGTCTCCAGGGTACGGCGCAGGCCGTCGCGTTCTATCTGGCGGCCCTGGCGCCAGTGCAGTTCGGTGGCAGCGTCGATCAGTTGCAAGCGGTGGCTCCAGTCGATGTCGCGGTTTTCCAGCCAGCCGGCCAGCGGCGCCAGGTCGTGGGTGCCGGTGGTGGCCAGAGCGTTGTCCGGCCAGTCCAGAATCGGCTTGAACTGGCCTGGCTGGGTTTGCTCGAACGGCAGCACGCGCATGCCCAGCACGGCCTTCTCGGCCAGTGTTTCGCGCAGCCCGTCGGGCACCGTGCCCAGGTCTTCGCCAAGGATGACCGCCTGGTGGCGCACCGACTCCAGCGCCAGCAGGCGCAACAGGTCGTCCACCGGGTAATTGAGGTAAGCGCCTTCGCTGGGCTTGGCCCCCTGCGGGATCAACCACAGCCGGCGCAGGCCCATCACATGGTCGATGCGCAGGCCGCCGGCATGGGCCAGGTTGGCTCGCAGCATCTCGATGAAGGCGCGGTAGCCATTACGCTTGAGGCCCTCGGGCGAGAAGGCGCAAATGCCCCAATCCTGCCCGGCGCGGTTGAGGATGTCGGGCGGCGCACCCACGTTCAGGCCGGCCAGCAGTTCATCCTGGCGGCTCCACGCCTGGCTACCGGCACCGTCGGCACCCACCGCCAGGTCGGCGATCAGGCCCACTGCCATGCCGTTGCCGCGGGCCGCCTCCTGGGCACGTTGCAGGCCGCGTTCGGTCAGCCATTGGCAAAAGGCGTGGAACTCGACCTTGGCCGGGTAGGCAGTGGCGAACGCCTCCACTTCCGGGTGGTAGGGGTCGTGCCAGGCCTTGGGCCAGTTGCGCCAGTCGGCACCCAGCCCGCGTTCCACAGCCTGTGCTTGCAACACCTCGAAGCGGCAGTGGTGGTCCAGTGCCTGGCCGCCGGCTGCGCGGAAGCTGTCGAAATCCTTGCGCAGCGGGTGGTCGCCATGGCTGAACCCCTGGTACAGCGCTTCAAGCAGGCGCAGGCGGGCGCTGGCGGCACGTGGCCAGTCGACCAGTGGCCGTTGCTCCAGCTCTTCCAGTTGTTGCTCCAGCCCGCAGGCTTCGATGGCCATGCGCACCTCCCGTTCGCCTAGCAGGGCGGCGGGGCTGGCGTACAGGGTGTTGAGCAGCAGGCGGCTGGAAGGTGAGTAGGGGCTGTAGTGCTCCTGGTCGATGGCCGACAGTGCGTGAATCGGGCTGATGGCCAAGGCATCGGCTCCGCGCTCGGCGGCCGAGCGGGCCAACTGCTCCAGCGCCAGGCAGTCGCCGTAGCCGCCGTCGCCTGGGCGGCGCAGGCTGTACAGCTGCACCGCCAGGCCCCAGCAGCGTGGTGGAGGCTGCACGTTGTCTGCAAGGCTGTGGCAGCGTGGCGGGGCCACGGCCACGGTGAAGCGGCGGCTGTCTATTTCCACCTGGTGATAACCAATGGGCAGGTCACCGGGCAGGCGTGCCTGCTCGTCCAGGGTGAGGGCAAGCGAAGTTTGGTCTTCCAGTGTGCAGCGGGCGACGCTGGCGGCGCTGAAGTAGCGTGCCAGGGCCAGTGGCTGGCCTTGGTCGGCGGTCAGCAATGGCGGCAGGTGTTCGCTGTCTTCGGCGGCTTCCACCGCGCGCAGGCTGGCGGCAATGGCAGTGTCATCGCTGGCCGGGTGGCCAAGGCCTGCGAGCAGGTTGCGCAGCACCTCGTCGCTGACGCGCTGTGGCCGGGCATTGGCGTCGATCCAGTCGCGGCTTAGCCCGACGCGGTTTGCCAAGCGATGCAGGGCGGTTTCGCTCATGGGCGCTCCTGGTCAGGGGGAAGCAGGCTGACCACGCAGCTGTACGCGGCCAGTTGGCTATCAGGGTGTTGGGTGTCGCTGGTGTCGAACAGCCGAGTGGCGGCAGCGGGCAGTTCGACCGCCTGCGCAGTGGGCGCCAGGTTCAGGTCGATGCGCAGGGTATTGCCATTGCCCAGCCGCCAGCGTGCGGTCAGCGCTTTGTCGCCGTGCACCTCGGCGCCCAGTGAGCGGCTACCGGGCAGGTGCGGGATGACGTGGCGGCGGCGCAGCGCCAGCAGTTGTTGATAAAGGCCGTGCCAGCCGGCGATCACCTCCTTGTTTTGCGGGCGTGAAGACTCGAAGGTCTGCTGGGCGTTGGGGTCGGGAATGTGCTCGCGCTGTTCGGGGTCGGCGAACGCGGTGAAGTGGGCGAACTCACCACGGCGGCCTTCGCGCACCGCGTCGGCCAATTCGTCATGGAAGTCGGTAAAGAACAGGAACGGCCGACAACTGCCGTCGTCGTCGCCCATGAACAGCAGCGGAATCATGGGGGCCAACAGCAGTAGGCCGGTGGCCGCACGCAGGGCTGGCGGCGGGCACAGGCGGGTCAGGCGCTCGCCAAGCGCGCGGTTGCCGACCTGGTCGTGGTTCTGCAAGAACAACACAAAGGCGCTGGGTTCCAGGTGCCCGCTGGGTTCACCGCGGGGCGTGCCGTGGCGGTTTGCCTGGCCCTGAAACACAAAGCCTTCGGAAAGGCAGCGTGCCAGCTGGTCGATGGGGCGTTTTTGGTAGTCGGCGTAGTAGCCTTCGGTTTCGCCGGTCAGCAGCACATGCAGGGCATTGTGGCCGTCGTCGTTCCATTGGGCGTCAAAGCCCTGTTCCAGCAGGCCAGCCTGGTTGTGCTCGTTCTCCAACACCAGCCACACATGCCGGCCCGGCTCTACGGCGGCACGCACCCGCTGGGCCAGCTCGATCAGGAAATCGGGCTGATCAATGGCATGCACGGCATCCAGGCGCAAGCCGTCGCAGCGGTAGTCGCACAGCCACATCAGGGCGTTCTGGATGAAGTACTCGCGCACTTGCGGGCGGCGGAAATCGATGGCCGCGCCCCATGGCGTCTGCCGGTCTTCGCGGAAGAACGGGCCGGCATACTGGTGCAGGTAATTGCCGTCGGGGCCGAAGTGGTTGTAGACCACATCCACCAGCACCATCAGCCCTTCGCCGTGGGCCTGGTCGACCAGCGCGCACAACTGCTCTGGGCTGCCGTAGGTGTTTTGTGGTGCGTAGGGCAGCACGCCGTCGTAGCCCCAGTTGCGCTCGCCTGGGAACTGCCCCAGCGGCATCAGCTCGACGGCACTGACGCCCAGCTCGGCCAGGCGCGGCAGCTGCCGGGCAACCCCGGCGTAGCCATCGAGCAAACCGACATGCAGCTCCTGGATCACCGCTTCGTGCCAAGGCCGGCCTTGCCAAGGGTGTTGCCACTGGTAACCGGCCACATCCACCACCTGGCTTGGCCCCTTTACGCCTTGGGGCTGATAGCGGGAAGCCGGGTCCGCCACCTGGAGTTCACCGTCGATACGGTAATGATAAAGGTCCCCAGCCTTGCACGGGGCAACGCCAGTGAACCAGCCATCCTCATCGGGCAGCAGCGCAACGGGCGGCTGCTGCTCCAGTTCCACGCTCACGCTGCGCGCATCCGGCGCCCAGAGGGCGAAGCGCGCCGACGTGGCGTCCATCAAGTGTGCGCCATGCCTGTGCATCTTCTGACCCTCGCTCAGTAGTGGCTCAGTTGTGCCTGCTTGACCAGGTCCTCGTACAGGCGGGCGTAGGGTTCAACCGCCTGGCACCAGTTGAACGGCTGGGTCATCGACAGGCAGCGCATGGCGTTCAGCAAGTCCTTCTTGCCGTACACATAGAAGGCACGGCTGAGCGCCTCGCGGTAGCTCTCGACCGTCGACTCGTTGAACAGGAAGCCCGTGACGCCGCACTCGATGGTGTCGGCCAGGCCGCCGGTGTTGCGCGCTACCGGCAGCGAGCCGAAGCGTTGCGCGTACATCTGGCTGAGGCCGCAGGGCTCGTAGCGCGACGGCATCAGCAAGAAGTCGCTGCCGGCGAACATGCGCCGGGCGTCGGTTTCGTTGAAGCCGATGCGCACGCCAATGCGGCCGGGGTGGCGCAGCGCAAGCTCGCGCATGGCCTGTTCTTCTTCCGGCTCGCCACGGCCGATGATCGCAATCTGCCCGCCTTGTTCGACGATGTAGTCGGCCACGCCCAAGGTCAGGTCCAGGCCCTTCTGGTAGACCAGCCGTGACACCACGGCAAACAACGGGCCTTCGCTGGCTTCCAGGCCGAACAACTCGCGCACTTCATGGGTGTTGCGCGCCTTGCCTTCCCAGTCGTTGATGCTGAAGTTGTGCTGCAGGTGCTTGTCGGTGGCCGAGTCCCAGCTTTCGTCGATGCCGTTGGGGATGCCGCCGAGCAGGCCTTGCTGGGCTTTGCTGGCGAGAAAACCGTCCAGGCCGCAGCCGAATTCCGGGGTGGTGATTTCCCGGGCATAGGTGGCGCTGACCGTGGTGATATGGCTGGAGTAAGCCAGGCCAGCCTTGAGGAACGACAGCTTGCCGTAGAACTCCATGCCTTCCTGCTGCATGGCGTGGTCGGGAATCGCCAGCTCCGGGCTGCAACCACGGCTGTAAACGCCCTGGTACGCCAGGTTGTGGATGGTGAACAGGGTAGGCGTGTTCAGCCCGCGCCAATGCATGTAGGCAGGCGCCAGGCCAGCGGGCCAGTCATGTGCGTGAACCACTTCCGGTTTCCAGTGGATCTTGCCTTCGCCAGCCGCGATTTCGGCAGCCGCCAGGCCCAGGCGGGCGAAGCGGATGTGGTTGTCGGGCCAGTCACGGCCGTTGTTGGCACCATAGGGGGTGCCGTCGCGCTGGTACAGCTCGGGGCAGATCAGTACATAGATGACCAGGCCGTCGGCCATGTCCATGCGCCCGATCTTGCAGGGCGGCAGGGCCGCGTGGCCGCCCAGTTCGCCCACGATGTGGATCGGGTTGTCACTTTCCATTACCTGGCGGTAACCAGGGATCAGCACCCGTACATCATGCAGGTGTGCCAAGGCACGGGGCAGGGCGGCGGACACGTCGCCCAGGCCGCCGGTCTTTACCAGGTCTGCAATCTCCGAAGTGACGAAAAGAATCTTGCGCATGTTCGGGTTGTGCTGGCGCTGGGCGCCGGGTGCCTTGCCTGTCGTGGCGAAATCCGGGGTGAGCGGCTCGCGGTTGTCCGGTTTGAATGAATCTACGTGAGGCTCGACAGCGGCACTGATCATACTTCTCTCCGTCCCTATGCTTGGCCGGGTGCTGGCACCCGTTAAGATATTACGTGTTGGTTCTCTCTAATTCGAAACTGCTTAGTGCGTTCCATGCCCCAGGGTCGTGCGCGCAGGCACAGCGCGATCGGCATTCCGGCCGAAGGCGATTGGACTGTTTGGGGTGTGCGGGCTCAGGATCGGGAATAGCCCGATGCGTCTGGCCTGCTTATGTTGATGACCCGCCGGGTTTCCTGAAAGTTCGACTTTTTTGGGTCACTCTTCCACTGAGCAATTGGCGGGCCGAAAACCGAGTGTAGGAGAGAAAGTGATAAAAAGGTGACCCACTGGTCACTATTGTTATGTGCGCAATAGACGCAAACGTTGGCGTTTGTGACCGGATGTGAAATGGTTTGGGCGAAGGTGGTGCGGGGTGTTTGGAGGGTGGGCCAAAATGTGGCTTGCCACCCGCAACGCACCTTTATGGTGCGCAACAAAAATTGAATGGGTGGCTTTATAAGCGGCGAGTGGGAGCCGGGCAGCCCCCACAAAGAGGAAGAAAAACTAGAGGCTTGTAGCCTTGTCGCCAGCGCGCTGTTGCGCCAGCAGCAGGTTCAACTGGGCGACCTGTTGGCGCAGTTGGTCACGTTCGTCCTTCAGTTTACGCAGCTCATCACGGCGCACGGAGACATAGAGGGTCTGGGTTGGGGTTGCAGGCATCAAGGTACCCATGAGCACACCTCGCGGTTTTGGCTGGTGACAAGTCAAAGCGTAGACGCTTCACGCGGGGCGCATTCTGAATTCTTTTGCAGTTCGTGGGAACTTTTTTGTTTATCGTGGTCTTGCCGTTCGTCGCTGAACCCTCGGGCGGCATGCTGGACTAATCTGAAACGCTGGACTGTGTTGTCATCCATTTCGTAAGGGAGCATCGGCTCATGCAATTGGGAATCGTCGGGCTGGGCCGCATGGGCGGCAATATCGCAAGGCGCCTGATGCGCGCCGGCCACCGCACCGTGGTGCACGACCGCAACCGTGAGGCCATTACCGGGCTGGAGGGCGAGGGCGCCCAAGGCGCGCACGACCTCGGTGCGCTGGTACAAAAGCTCAAAGCCCCGCGCGCAGTGTGGGTAATGCTGCCCGCAGGCGAGCCCACCGAGCAGACCATCGCGCAGTTGGCCGACCTGCTGGAACCGGGCGATGCGATCATCGACGGCGGCAATACCTTCTACAAGGACGACATGCGCCGCGCTGCCGAGCTGGCAAAACGCGGCCTGCATTACCTGGACGTCGGCACTTCTGGCGGCGTATGGGGCCTGGACCGTGGCTACTGCATGATGATCGGCGGGGAAAAGGACGTGTTCGAGCGCCTGGAGCCACTGTTCAAGGCGCTGGCCCCGGGCGTGGGTGACATCCCGCGTACTCATGGCCGCAGCGGCGAGCACCAGCGGGCCGAGCATGGCTATATACACGCCGGACCGCCCGGGGCCGGGCACTACGTGAAAATGGTGCATAACGGTATCGAGTACGGCCTGATGCAGGCCTATGCCGAAGGCTTCGACCTGCTGCGCAGCAAAGGCGGCAACGAGCTGCCGCAAGACCAGCGTTTTGACCTGAACGTGGCCGAGATCGCCGAAGTGTGGCGGCGTGGCAGCGTGGTGACCTCATGGCTGCTCGACCTCACCGCCGATGCCTTGGTGGCCGACCCGCAGCTGTCGCAGTTCAGTGGCTCGGTATCCGACAGTGGCGAAGGCCGCTGGACCATCGATGCCGCCGTCGAGCAGGCGGTGCCGGTGCCGGTGCTGTCCAGCGCACTGTTTGCGCGCTTCCGCTCGCGCCAGCAGCAGGGCACGTATGGTGACAAGATCCTTTCGGCCATGCGCCTGGGCTTCGGTGGCCACGTCGAGAAGAAAGGCGAATGACCAAACAGACCATTCCAGCCGCTCCTCCCTGTACCCTGTTCCTGTTTGGCGCCAATGGCGACCTGGTCAAGCGCCTGCTGATGCCGGCGCTGTACAACCTCAGCCGTGACGGTTTGCTGGACCGCAACCTGCGCATCGTCGGCGTCGACCACAACCCGGCCAGCGCCGAGGATTTCGCCGCGCGCCTGCATGCGTTCATGCTCGAGCGTGACAAAGGCGGCGAGGGCGGCGCCAAGTGCCTGGACGAAAAGCTTTGGGCACGCCTGGCCAAGCGCCTGGATTACCAGACGGGCGATTTCCTCGACCCGGCCACTTACCAGGCCCTCGCCAAGCGCATCGACAAAACCAGCCACGGCAATGCCATCTTCTATCTGGCCACCTCGCCGCGCTTCTTCCCCGAGGTGGCGCAGCGTCTGGGGCAGGCCGGCTTGCTCGACGAGTCTGGCGGCGGCTTTCGCCGCGTCGTGGTCGAAAAGCCATTTGGCACCGACCTGGCCAGCGCCGAGGCGCTCAACGCCTGCCTGTTGAAAGTGATGGGCGAACGGCAGATCTACCGCATCGACCATTACCTGGGCAAAGAGACGGTGCAGAACATTCTGGTCAGCCGCTTCTCCAACGGCCTGTTCGAATCGTTCTGGAACAACCACTACATCGACCACGTGCAGATCACCGCTGCGGAAACGGTCGGCGTCGAAACCCGTGGTGCGTTCTACGACAGCACCGGGGCCCTGCGCGACATGGTCCCCAACCACCTGTTCCAGTTGCTGGCAATGGTGGCGATGGAGCCGCCGGCCGCGTTCGGCGCCGACGCGGTGCGCGGCGAAAAGGCCAAGGTGGTCGGTGCTATCCGCCCATGGTCGACAAAAATGGCCCTGAAGAACTCGGTGCGCGGCCAGTACAGTGCCGGCAAGCAGGGGCGCAAGCAGCTGCCCGGCTACCGCCAGGAGGCCAACGTGGCGCCTGACAGCCAGACCGAAACCTACGTGGCGCTGAAGGTGATGATCGACAACTGGCGTTGGGCCGGCGTGCCGTTCTACTTGCGTACCGGCAAGCGCATGAGCGTGCGTGACACCGAAATTGCCATCTGCTTCAAGCCTGCTCCCTATGCGCAGTTCCGCGAGTCAGAGCTGGAGCGGCCCAAGCCCAACTACCTGAAAATCCAGATTCAGCCCAACGAAGGCATGTGGTTCGACTTGCAGGCCAAACGGCCCGGCCCGGAACTGGTGATGGAGAACGTCGAGATGGGCTTTGCCTACAAGGACTTCTTCAAGATGACCCCGGCGACCGGCTACGAGACGCTGATCTACGACTGCCTGACCGGTGACCAGACCCTGTTCCAGCGGGCTGACAACATCGAGAACGGCTGGCGGGCGGTGCAGCCGTTTCTCGATGCCTGGGCGCAGGCCAGCGAAGTGCATGAGTACCCGGCCGGTGAAGACGGGCCGGAAGCCGGCAATGAATTGCTGACCCGCGACAAGCGCGAGTGGCACCGCTTGGGCTGATGCTTTTGTAAAGCCTGTGCCGGCCCTTTCGCGGCTAAAGCCGCGCCCACAGGGTTATCACTTTCCTCAGGCCCGATGTGATACCTGTGGGAGCGGGTTCACCCGCGAAGAGGCCGGCACTGGCGATCACATCAAGGAGACTTAATGCCCGCCCATATCGAAGACTACGCCCTGCTGGGCAACTGCCGCAGCGCCGCTCTGGTCAGTCGCGATGGCTCGCTTGACTGGCTGTGCCTGCCCCGTTTCGACGCCCCCGCCGTATTCGCCGCACTGCTGGGCAACGAAGAAAACGGTCGCTGGCGCGTGGCCCCCTGCGACCCGGTCGAGCACAGCAGCCGCCAATACCTGGACGACACCCTCGTGCTGGAAACCACCTGGGTCACTGCCACCGGCCGTGCCCGGGTGCTCGACTTCATGCCACTGGGCGACGTCAATTCGGTGGTGCGGATCGTCGAGGGTCTCAGTGGCGAAACCAATTTTGAGATGGACCTGGTCATGCGCTTCGACTACGGTCGCAGTGTGCCATGGGTGGAACGGCTCGCCCCACTGACCCTCAGCGCCGTTGCCGGCCCTGACCGGCTGATCCTGTGCAGCACCGTCCCCCCGCATGCACTCGACCACCATACCGTCGCGCGCTTTCGTGTTGGCACGGGCGAGCGTCAAATCTTCAGCTTGCGTCACCAACCCTCGCACCTGCCAGTGCAGCCTGACTGCGATATCGACCAGGCTTTTGCCCAAACCGTCGAGCAATGGCAGGCCTTCGCCGCCCGCTGCCCGCAGGTGGGCCCTTATACCCCGCTGGTGCGCCGCTCGTTGCTCACCCTCAAGGCCATGACCTACGCCCCCACCGGCGGCATCGTCGCCGCCGTCACCACCTCGCTGCCCGAGCGTGTGGGCGGGGAGCGCAACTGGGATTACCGCTTCTGCTGGCTGCGCGATGCCACCATGACGCTGCTGGCCTTCATGAACCTCGGCTACTTCGACGAAGCCCAGGCCTGGCGCGAATGGCTGCTGCGCTCAGTGGCCGGTAACCCCGAGCAGATGCAGATCATGTATGGCCTGGCCGGTGAGCGCGACCTGCAGGAATACACCTTGCCGTGGCTGGCCGGATACGAGCATTCGCAACCCGTGCGGGTAGGCAATGCCGCGTCGCAGCAGATGCAGCTGGACATCTATGGCGAACTGGCCGATGCCATGTCCCAGGCGATCAAGGGCGGCTTGCCGCGCCACCCGCGCAGCGCCGCCATCTCCCGCCTGATAATGCCTTACGTCGAAGGCATCTGGCGCGAGCCGGACGAAGGCATCTGGGAAGTGCGCGGCGGCCGCCAGCAGTTCGTGCACTCCAAGGTCATGGCCTGGGTCGCCTTCGACCGTGCTGCGGGGTTGGCCGACACCACTGAAGAAGGCCGCGAGCGCGGGGACCATTACCGCCAGGTGGCCGACGAGATTCACCGCGAAGTCTGCGAGCAAGGCCTGGACCCCAGCGGCCAGTTTTTCGTCCAGGCGTATGGCTCGTCCGAAATGGACGCCAGCCTGTTACAAATTGCCCTGACCGGCTTCCTGCCGGCGGATGACCCACGCTTTTTACGCACGCTGGAGCAGATTGAACAGCGCCTGCTGAAGAACGGCCTGCTGATGCGCTACGACAGTGACAGCTGCAGCGACGGCCTGACGCCGGGGGAGGGCACCTTCCTGGTGTGTTCGTTCTGGCTGGCAGACGTTTATGTTTTGCTGGGCCGCCAGGCTGAAGCCGAAGCGCTGTACCAGCACCTGACCGGCCTGAGCAACGACCTCGGCCTGCTGGCCGAGCAATACGACCCGGCCGGCCAGCGCATGCTCGGCAACTTCCCCCAGGCGTTCAGCCATATCGGCATCATCAACACCGCACTCAATCTTCATCGCGCACAGTGCCCGGTGCGCGACCGGGCGGGGTGCGGGTAGCGGATGAGCGGAGCAACTGCCAACTGCCTTACACAAATCTCCAACACAAGAGATCCTGTGGGAGCGGCAAACCTTTGGTTGCCCGGCTGTTTCAGGCCGGCTGATATAAAAGTGTGGAGCGACCGGAGTAGACTAGGCCAAACCCCTTCGGCACGGAGCACACATGGGCATTCGCGGTACTGACCGGCAAATCGACACTATCGAATTCAGTGACGGCCGGCTGACCGGTGGCTTGGCGGTGTGGGCGGCGCAAGCCTGATGGCCAATCACAAGATCGAAATTCGCCGACGCAATATCGAGAAAATCTTGCAGGCGGCGGAAAAGGTGTTCGCCGAGAAAGGCTACGGCGCCACGTCCATGGGTGATATTGCCGAGCAGGCCGAATTGCCGCGCTCCAACCTGCATTACTACTTCAGCACCAAGGACGAGCTGTTCCGTGCGGTGCTGCAGGACCTGCTGGATGTGTGGAAGCAGGACGCACTGTGCTTCGAGAACTTCGACGACCCGCGCGTGGTGCTGACCAGCTACATCAGAGCCAAGATGGGCCATTCGCGCTCGCGGCCGCTGGGCTCGAAGATCTGGGCCGAAGAGATGCTGCATGGGGCGCCGGTGCTTGGGGTGAACCTGGATGACAGCCTGGTGCCCTGGGCGAAATTGAAGGAAGCCAAGATCCGCCGTTGGGTGGAGGAGGGGCGTATTCTGCCGGTAGAGCCGTCGGCATTGCTGTACATGATCTGGGCGTCTACCCAGCACTATGCCGACTTTGGTTACCAGGTGCAGTTGCTCAACGGCGGCGAGATGCTGTCGGACATGGCGTTCGAGAGTGCGGTGCAAACGGTGACCAGCGTGATCTTGCGGGGGATCGGGCTGGAGCCCTGACTCGGCAATAGGGGCCGCTGTGCGGCCCCCATTGCTTCAACTGGCCTCGCGGTAGGGGTTACGCGGGTCCTGCGTCCAGTTCAGGTACGGCTTGCCGGTATCCTGCGCCTGCATCTCGATGCAGTCTTCGACCGGGCAGGTGATCTGGCACAGGTTGCAGCCCACGCATTCCTCTTCGATCACGCTGTACGCATGTGTGCCGTCTGCCTTCAGGGTGCTGGCAATGGCCTGGTGCGAGGTGTCCTCACAGGCAATGTGGCAGCGCCCACAGCCAATGCAGGCCTCCTGATCGATGTGCGCCACCGATTTGTAGTTGATGTCCAGGTACTTCCAGTCGGTGGTATGCCCCACCGCCTGCCCACGGAACGCCTCGACAGTGTGATGACCATGCTGGTCCATCCAGCGCGCCAGGCCGTCCTTCATGTCCTCGACAATACGGAACCCGTGCAGCATCGCCGCCGTGCACACCTGCACGGCGCCACTGCCCAGGGCCATGAACTCCGCCGCGTCACGCCAGTTGCCGATGCCGCCAATACCGCATATTGGCAAGCCACGTGTCTCCGGGTCGCGGGCAATTTCTGCCACCATGTTCAGGGCGATCGGCTTCACTGCCGAACCGCAGTATCCACCATGGGTGCTCTGGTCACCGACGATGGGGTGGGCCACCATGCGGTCCAGGTCGACGCTGGTGATGGAGTTGATGGTGTTGATCAACGACACCGCATCGGCCCCGCCACGGTGGGCGGCGCGGGCCGACTGACGGATGTCGGTGATGTTGGGCGTAAGCTTCACGATCACCGGCAGCGAGCAGTAGGTCTTGCACCAGCGGGTAACCAGCTCCACGTACTCAGGCACCTGGCCGACCGCCGCACCCATCCCGCGCTCCGGCATGCCGTGCGGGCAGCCGAAGTTCAGCTCGATGCCATCGGCACCGGTGGCCTCCACCAGCGGCAGGATGAACTTCCAAGAGTCCTCGACGCACGGCACCATCAGCGACACGATCAATGCGCGGTCGGGCCAGTCCTTTTTCACCTGGGTGATTTCACGCAGGTTGATTTCCAGCGAACGGTCGGTAATCAGCTCAATGTTGTTGATGCCCTGCACCAGGCGGTTGGCGCCGTAGTGCGCCGAATAGCGCGACGACACGTTGACCGCCGCCGGGTCCTCGCCCAGGGTTTTCCAGACCACACCACCCCAGCCAGCCTCGAAGGCGCGGACCACGTTGTAGGCCTTGTCGGTTGGCGGTGCGGAAGCCAGCCAGAACGGGTTGGGTGCCTTGATGCCGGCAAACACGATAGACAAGTCGGCCATTTACGCTGCCTCCGCGTTGAGCATGAGTTGGGCATGGATGGCTTCGGCGGCCAGCTTGCCGTGCTGCACGGCCTGGACAGTGAGGTCCTGGCCCAGGGCGGTGCAGTCGCCGCCGGCATATACGCCCGGCAGGCTGGTCTGCAGGGTTTGGTCAACACGAATGCGCTCACCCTCGCGGGCCAGTTGCGCAGCCACCGGGTCGACCAGGCAGGCATCGTCGAAGCGCTGGCCGATGGCCTTGAAGATGGCATCGGCTTGCAGCTCAAAGGTTTCGCCGGTGTCGCGCAGGCGGCCGTCCGCCAGTTCGGTGCGGGCAAAGCGCATGCCGCGCACCTTGCCGGCGTCATCCAGCAGCACGGCGTCGGGGCGCGCCCAGGTGTGCAGGCGCACCTGGTTGGCCTTGGCAATGTCCTGCTCGTGGCCGGTGGCGCCCATGTCGGCGTGGCCACGGCGGTACACCAGGTTGACGTCGCGGGCCCCCAGGCGGCTCATCTGCACGGCCATGTCGATGGCGGTGTTACCAGCACCGATCACCAGGCAGCGGTCGGCCAGGGGCAGCTGGCTCAGGTCATCGGCCTGGCGCAACTCGCGGATGTATTCGGTAGCGGCGAGCACGCCAGGGGCTTCTTCATCGGGCAGACCCAGCTGGCGCACGGCGTTCAGACCGAGGCCGAGGAACACCGCGTCGTACTGATCGCGCAGTTCGCCCAGGCTCAGGTTGCCGCCCAGGCGCTGGCCATGGCGTACTTCGATGCCGCCAATGCCCAGCAGGAACTCCACTTCACGCTGGGCGTAGTCGTCGACCAGCTTGTAGCGGGCGATGCCGTACTCGTTAAGCCCGCCGGCCTTGTCGCAGGCCTCGAACACCACCACGTCATGCCCGTGCATGGCCAGGCGATGGGCGCAGGACAGCCCGGCCGGCCCGGCACCCACCACGGCGATGCGCTTGCCGGTAGCCGGTGAGCGGTTGAACGGGTGCTCGGTGAAGTGGGCATTGTCCAGGGCGTAGCGCTGCAACTGGCCGATCAGTACCGGTGCACATTCCTGCGCGTTGTTGCGCACGCAGGCTTGCTGGCAGAGGATTTCGGTGGGGCAGACGCGGGCGCAGCTGCCACCCAGAATGTTGGCCGAGAGAATGCGTTCGGCGGCGCCTTGCAGGTTTTCGTCGCTGATGCGGTGGATGAATGACGGGATGTCGATGTCGCTGGGGCACGCGTTGACGCAGGGGGCGTCGTAGCAGTACAGGCAGCGCGCGCTCTCGACGGCGGCCTGGCGGGCGGTGAGGGGTGGGGCGAGGTCGCTGAAGCGCTCGGCCAACTGGTCGGCACCGGCCCGGGGGCGCGGCAAGTGGTTCAGGGCGTCGATCACGGTTGTAGCCTCTCTCTTTATTATATTTGGCTGGAAACGGGGGGCGCTGTGCGCCCCAATCGCCGGCAAGCCAGCTCCCACAGGAATCCCACAGGGCTTGAGAGTTGCGCGGCCCAGGTGGGAGCTGGCTTGCCGGCGATGGGCTGCGCAGCAGCCCCGATGGCCTCAGCGCTGAACGGGCGTCGGGCGCTGCTGTTCGGCGCGTCGCCCCAGCACCTCATACACCGACGGATACGCCGGCCGTTCCACATACCGCCCCGCACCGGCCTCGGCGCGCAGGTCGCCATCGGCCCAGAGCACCTTGCCCTGGCTGATGGTGTGGCTGGGGACCCCGCGTACAGTGCGCCCTTCGAAGATGTTGAAGTCCACCCGCTGGTGGTGGGTCTGGGCCGAGATGGTGCGGGTGCCCTGCGGGTCCCACAGCACCAGGTCGGCGTCGGCACCCACGCGGATGGCGCCCTTGCGCGGGAACAGGTTGAAGATTTTCGCGGTGTTGGTAGAGGTCAGCGCAACGAACTCGTGCATCGACAGGCGCCCGCTGTTAACCCCGGCATCCCACAGCACCGCCATGCGGTCTTCGATGCCGGCGGTGCCGTTGGGGATGCGGCTGAAGTCGTCGCGGCCCATGGCTTTCTGCTCGGCGCAGAAGCAGCAGTGGTCGGTGGCCGTGGTGTGCAGGTTGCCCGACTGCAAGCCGCGCCACAGCGCCTCCTGGTGTTCACGCGGGCGAAACGGCGGGCTCATCACGTAGCCGGCGGCAGTGGCCCAGTCCGGGTCACGGTAGACGCTGTCGTCCAGCAGCAGGTGCCCGGGCAACACTTCGCCGTAAACCGGCTGGCCCTTGGCCCGTGCATAGGTGATTTCATCCAGCGCTTCACGGCTGGAAATGTGCACCACATACAGCGGCGTACCAATGGTTTCGGCAATGCGGATGGCGCGGCTGGCCGCTTCACCTTCCACTTGCGAAGGGCGCGAAAGCGGGTGTGCCTCTGGCCCGGTCAGGCCCTGGGCCAGCAGTTTTTTCTGCAGGTGGTACACCAGCTCGCCGTTCTCGGCATGCACGGTGGGCACCGCACCCAGTTGCAGGCAACGCTCGAAGCTGGCCACCAAGGTGTCGTCGGCGGCCATGATCGCATTCTTGTAGGCCATGAAGTGCTTGAAGCTGTTCACCCCATGCTTGGTCACCAGTTCGCCCATCTCCTCAGCTACCTGCTCGCTCCACCAGGTGATGGCCACATGGAAGCCGTAGTCGCTGGCGCTCTTTTGCGCCCAGCCGCGCCAGGTGTGGAAGGCCTCCAGCAGCGACTGCTGCGGGTTGGGGATGACGAAATCGATGATCGACGTGGTGCCGCCGGCCAGGCCCGCAGCGGTGCCGCTGAAGAAATCCTCGCTGGCCACGGTGCCCATGAAGGGCAACTGCATGTGGGTATGTGGGTCGATGCCGCCGGGCATCAGGTACTGGCCGCTGCCGTCGAGGATCTCGCAGTCGGTGGGCGGTTCGAGGTTTTGCCCGATGGCACGGATCAGGCCATCGGCACACAGGACATCGGCGGGGTAACTCTCTTCGTGGGTGACCACGGTGGCGCCACGGATCAACAGGGACATGCCGTTTTCCTCGCAGGCTGACCGGTCTGGGCCGGTTCTTGGAATTGTTTCGGGTGCAGGGCAGGCAGGGCGGTTAATCCTGTCAGGCCTGACAAGATTCGAGGCTAGATGCTGATCTGGAATTCATCAAGAAAATTTTCCTATAATTTTTGTGGTTTTTAACCATCTGATATTTAAGGATTAATTTTTAATGACCCGCTGACTTCGGGCCTTTCAGGGATTGTTGACTGACTTGACAAGATGGAATTCTGGTCAAGATTTCTAAGCACAAATACGCGTGTGTACTCCGGCCATCGAATTAGCCCGATGAGCAAACAACTAAAAGAAAATCTGGAGAAGGGCCCATGCAACAGAGCAGATCGGAAGTGGTCGAGCAGGATGGCCTGTTCGAGTTGTCCGAGGGCAGCGATGTTCTCGACAGCCCGCGCTACAACCACGACATCGCACCGACCAAGGTGCACCAGCGCACCTGGAACAAATGGCACATCACCGCCTTGTGGGTGGGCATGTCCATCTGCGTACCCACCTACACCCTGGGCGGTGTGCTCACCGCCTACTTCGGCCTCAGTGTTGGCGAAGCGCTGCTGGCGATCCTGCTGGCCAACGTGATCGTGCTGATCCCGCTTACCCTCAACGCCTTCCCCGGGACCAAGTACGGCATCCCGTTCCCGGTGCTGCTGCGTTCGTCGTTCGGCATCCTCGGCTCCAACGTACCGTGCCTGATCCGCGCTGTGGTTGCCTGTGGCTGGTTTGGCATCCAGACCATGTTCGGCGGGCTGGCCATTCACCTGTTCCTTGGCTCGGTGTTCGATGGCTGGAAGGCCTTGGCCGGTACTGGCGAGGTGATTGGGTTCATGATCTTCTGGTGCCTGAACCTGTGGGTGGTGCTGCGCGGCGCCGAGTCGATCAAGTGGCTGGAAACGCTCTCGGCACCGCTGCTGGTGGCGGTGGGCGTCGGCCTGCTGTTCTGGGCGTTGCCGCACATGTCGATGACCGAGCTGCTGGCGCAACCGCCTAAACGCCCGGAAGGGGCGAGCGTGGTCAGTTACTTCTGCGCCGGGCTCACTGCCATGGTCGGCTTCTGGGCCACCTTGTCGCTGAATATCCCGGACTTCAGCCGCTACGCCCGCAGCCAGAAGGACCAGATTCTCGGGCAGATCTTTGGCCTGCCGCTGACCATGTTCCTGTTCGCTTCGCTGGGTGTGGTGCTGACCGCCGCCTCGGCGTCGCTGGTGGGCGAGACGGTGTCCGACCCGGTCAGCCTGATCGGCAGGATCCACAGCCCGTTCTGGGTGGCCTTGGCCATGGCGCTGATCGTGATTGCCACACTGTCGACCAACACGGCGGCGAACATCGTGTCGCCGACCAACGACTTCCAGAACATCGCCCCACGCCTGATCGGGCGCAGCCGCGCGGTATGGCTGACCGGCTTTATCGGCCTGGCGCTGATGGGCCATGAGCTGCTGAAGAAGTTGGGCCTGATCGTTTCCGACCTGAGCCTGGAGAGCGTGTATTCCAACTGGCTGCTGGGCTATTCCAGCCTGCTCGGGCCGATTGCCGGGATCATGGTGGTGGACTACTTCCTGATCCGTCGGCAGCAGCTGGACCTGGCCGGGTTGTACCGCGACGACGTGTACCCGGCGTGGAACTGGCCCGGGTTTGCGGCCTTTGCCTTGCCGGTGGCGCTGACGGTAATGGCGATTGGCAACAGCAGTTTCAGCTGGTTCTACGACTACGGCTGGTTTACCGGCTCGCTGCTGGGCGGCGCGCTGTACTACGTCTTCGCCAGTTTGCCTGTGGGCGCGGGTTCGCCCGCGAAGCGGCCCGCAGCGACAACAAAAAAAGCCTGAAGGAGAAACCCGTGACCCCAGTCAAAGAGATCCTCAAGACCACCGCTCGGCATGTCGACAGCAACCGCCTGTGGCAATCGCTGATGGACCTGGCCCGGCTCGGTGCCACCGCCAAGGGCGGCGTCTGCCGCCTGGCCCTGACCGACCTCGACTGCCAGGCCCGCGACCTGTTCGTGCAGTGGTGCGAGGCTGCCGGTTGTACGGTCAGCATCGACGCCGTCGGCAACATCTTCGCCCGCCGCCCGGGGCGTAACCCCAAGCTGCCCCCGGTAATGACCGGCAGCCATATCGACACCCAGCCCACGGGCGGCAAGTTCGATGGCTGCTTCGGGGTGATGGCAGGGCTGGAGGTGATCCGTACGCTGAACGACCTGGGTGTGGAAACCGAAGCGCCGCTGGAAGTGGTGGTGTGGACCAACGAAGAAGGCTCGCGCTTTGCACCGTGCATGATGGGTTCAGGGGTGTTCGCCGGCAAGTTCACCCTGGAGGAAACCCTGGCCAAGCGTGATGCCCAGGGCGTCAGCGTGGGCGAAGCCTTGAACGCTATCGGCTATGCCGGCACGCGCGCGGTGCTGGGCCACCCGGTTGGGGCCTATTTCGAGGCCCATATCGAACAGGGCCCGATCCTTGAGGACCAGGCCAAGACCATCGGCGTGGTGCTCGGGGCGCTGGGGCAGAAGTGGTTCGACCTGACCCTGCGCGGCGTTGAAGCCCACGCGGGGCCGACACCCATGCACCTGCGCAAGGACGCCCTGGTCGGCGCTGCCGCCGTGGTGGAGGCGGTCAACCGTACCGCCCTCGGCCACCAGCCCCATGCCTGTGGCACTGTGGGTTGCCTGCAGGCGTATCCAGGCTCGCGTAACGTGATCCCGGGTGAGGTGCGCATGACCTTGGACTTCCGCCACCTGGAGGGCGAGCAACTGAATGCGATGATCGCCGAGGTGCGCGGGGTGATCGAGGCAACCTGTGCCAAGCATGGCTTGAGCCACGAACTGGTGCCTACGGCCGACTTCCCGGCGTTGTACTTCGACAAAGGCTGTGTCGATGCCGTGCGCGCCTCGGCGCAGGCGCTGGGGTTGCCGCACATGGACATTGTCAGTGGCGCGGGGCATGACGCGATCTTCCTGGCCGAACTGGGGCCAGCGGGGATGATTTTCGTGCCCTGCGAAAACGGCATCAGCCACAACGAAATCGAGAACGCCACGCCCGATGACCTGGCGGCGGGCTGCGCAGTGTTGCTGCGGGCGATGCTGTCGGCGTCGGAGGCTATTGCCAGCGGGCGGTTGGCGGCATAGCCAGAGATGTTGCTTGCACTGGCCCTATCGCCGGCAAGCCAGCTCCCACAGGTACAGCGCCGCCCTCAGGCCCTGTGATACCCCGGTGGGAGCTGGCTTGCCGGCGATCAGGCCGGAACAGGCAATGAAAGGCTCGCCAGAAACGCCGCGATCTGCCGCTCACCACGCAGATGGTGTCAGCTCAAGACAGCCGTCCCGGCCCATGTGATAGCGCTGCAGGTCCTGCGCCAAGGTCAGGTGCCCGTGGTAGTGGGCGAGGGCTTCGTCACGCACGTTGTCGATATTCGGGCTGCGCCGCGGGTCGTTCTGGTAACGGGCGCTGAAGTGCGTCAGCACCAGGTTGCGCACGCCTGCGCTTTCGGCAAAGCGCGCCACCGCCGCCGCGGTACTGTGGCCGAAGGTGACCCCGGTGCGTTCGACCACGGCCTGGGTGAACGTGGCTTCGTGCACCAGCACATCCGCGCCTTGGGCAGCGTCGGCCAGCAGCTCGGGGGTATCGTTGTCGCCGCAGACGATCACCCGCCGCGGTGGCCGGGAAGGGCGCAGGTAGTCGTTGCCGTTCAGCAACTGCTCGCCATGCTGTACCGTCAAACCCTTGGCCAGCTCGCCCCACAGCGGGCCACGCGGTATGCCTTCGGCTTCCAGGCGGGGGATGTCCAGGCGCGGTTCGGGGTTGAGTTCGGTGAACACGAACCCGACGCTCGGCACGCGGTGTGACAGCTGAACGGTGGTCACTTGCAGAGTATCGTTGCGCCATTCGACCAACTCTTCCACAGCCAGCAGGCGCAGTTCGAACGGCAGGAAGGTGTCGCTGGCTACCAGGCCCTGGCGTACCCAGTCATGCAGTGCAGCCGGCAGGATCAGCTCCAGCGGTTGGGTACGCCCGCTCATGCCGGCACTGGCCAGCAGGCCGGGCAGGCCGAAGCAATGATCGCCGTGCACGTGGGTGATGAAAATGGCGCGCAGGTCGCGGATCGACAGCGGGGTGCGCAGCAGCTGGTGCTGGGTGCCTTCGCCGCAGTCGACCAGGTACCAGCCGCTGCCACTGGCTTCGATCACCGCCGTGGCGCTGACATTGCGTGCCTTGGTGGGCACCCCGGCGCAGGTGCCCAGGAACAGCAGGTCCATGTGCAACCTCCTTGATTCAGCCCAGCAGCGGTTTCAGGAAGCTGCGCTCGTAGCTGAGGATGAAGCGTTGCTCTGTAGCTGTGGCTACTGCAGCGATGCATTCCGGGTCGGTTTCGGCCTGCCTGCGGTACTGCTCGTAGGCCGCCAGGCTGGGGAAGCTGAACAGGCAGTACGCGATGTTGTTAGCGCCTTCAGCAGGCAGGAAGTAGCCGTGATGCTGGCCGCCCATGCGCGTGACGAGGCCTATCCATTGGCGTGAATAGGCCTCGAACGCAGGCAGCTGGAAAGGGTCGACGATGTATTTGACGTGGCAGGTGATCAATGTGCTCGCTCCTTCGAGGTATGACGGGCGCACACCTTAGCCGCATTGCTGCCTGCCGTCGACGGCCTGCTAGTCTCCCTGGCGCCAGATGAGCTTGCTGGTGTCATAACCTTGCTCCCGTGCGATGGTCAGCAGTTGCTCGCGCTGCTGGTCGGTGACCGCAGGCGTGCGTGAAAGCAGCCACAGGTACTCGCGGTTGGGGTGGCCCACCAGCGCCACCCGGTAATCCTTGTCGTGATACAGCACCCAGTACTCGCCCTTGGTCAGGCCTGGTGCCAGGCGGCTGAACCAGTTGTCGAAGCGCACCCACAGCTTGTCGGTGCTGCCCGGCTGCTGGGCCTCGGCGATGCCCTTGGCTTCGTTCCACTGGCCGTCCTTTTCCTTGCAGCGGTTGGTTACGTCGATCCGGCCATCCGGGCGCAGGCCATAGTGCGCCTCGGACTGCACGCAGTTGCGCTGGAAGAACATCGGCAGCCGGCCCAGTTCATACCAGGTCCCCTGGTAGCGTTGCAGGTCCACCTGCTGGGTGCGCGGCGGTGCCGGTTGATCGTTGCCGGCGCAGCCGAGCAGCGCCAGGGTCATGCAGGAAAGCAGCAGCGTAGTGCGCAGCGCCATGGTTGACCTCCTTGGAGCGGATAGGGGCTTACCTGTGTTTCGATGCCTGCGCGGGGCAAAAGTTGTATGGGCGTGGGGCATGTCTTGAAATTGCATCAAGGCTGCGGGGTGCATGTCTCAAGAGTCATTACGACCGTGAGATCGAGCGCCGCCCGCGCGGCGCTCGATCTCACAAGCGACACCACCATAAAGGCATGCACCTTGAGGCCCTGATGCAACCTCGCGCCGACCAGACGATCTCACAGCCAGTAGGTCACCGCCCACCAACCCAGCCCACCCATCACCACGGTATAGGGCAAGGCCATCCACACCATCCGCCCATACGATAGCCGGATCAGCGGCGCAATCGCCGAGGTCAGCAGGAACAGGAACGCTGCCTGCCCATTCGGCGTTGCCACGCTGGGCAGGTTGGTGCCGGTGTTGATCGCCACCGCCAGCGTTTCGAAATGCTCGCGGCTCATGCCGCCATTGAGAAACGCCTGCTTCACTTCGGTTATGTAGATGGTGGCGACAAACACGTTGTCGCTGATTGCCGACAGCAAACCGTTGGCCAGGTAGAGCATGCCCGGTTGCTGCTCGGCCGGCAGCGTCAGCACCCAGCTGATCAATGGGCTGAACAGCTGCTGCTGGTGAATCACCGCGACCACGGCAAAGAACACCACCAGCAACGAGGTGAATGGCATGGCGTCCTGGAAGGCGCGGCCCAGCCGGTGTTCATCGGTGATACCGGTAAACGCCGTGATCAGCACGATCACCATCAGGCCGATCAGGCCGACTTCAGCCACATGCAGCCCCAGGCAGACGATCAATATCAGCGCCGCAAACCCTTGCACCCACAGCGCGATGCGCTGGGCCTGGGTACGTGCGGCGTCGTCTTCGGCCGCATAGGCGGCCAGCACCCGGCGCACCGGCTCGGGCATCAAGGTGCCGTAGCCGAACAGGCGCAGTTTTTCCAGCAGCACACAGGTCAGCAGGCCGGCACCCAGCACTGGCAGCGACACAGGTGCCACCTTGAAGAAGAAATCGGCGAAGTGCCAACCCATCTCGTGGCCGATCAGCAGGTTCTGTGGCTCGCCCACCAGCGTGCACACGCCACCCAGGGCGGTACCCACCGTGCCGTGCATCAGCAGGCTACGCAGGAAGTCGCGGAACTGGTCGAGGTCTTCGCGGTGCAGGTGGGCGATCTGCTGGTCGTTGTCCAGGGCGCTTTCCTCGCGCGGGTTGGCGCCGGACGCGACGCGGTGGTACACGGAGTAGAAGCCGACCGCAGCGCTGATGATCACCGCCGTCACGGTCAGCGCATCGAGAAACGCCGACAGAAACGCCGACAGCACGCAGAACAGCAACGCCAGAACTGCCTTCGAGCGCACCCCGAGCAAAATGCGCGAAAACAGGAACAGCAGCAGCTCCTTCATGAAATGGATGCCGGCGACCATGAACATCAGCAGCAGGATCACCGGGAAGTTGTGTTGCAGTTCCTCGTACAGCGCCTGTGGCGTGGTCATCTGCAACAGCAAGGCTTCGATCAGCAACAGGCCGCCAGGCATCAGTGGGTAGCACTTCAGCGCCATGCCCAGGGTGAAAATGAATTCGAGCACCAGCGCCCAGCCGGCTGCAACCGGGCCAACGGTAACCAGCAGCAGCGGGTTGAGCACCAGGAACAGGCAGATGACCGCCTTGTACCAAAGCGGCGACTGGCCCAGAAAACCGTGGGCGAGGGCGCCGGTCAGGGAGCGTGACATGAATATGTATCCTTATGATTCGGCGATGGCGCACGGTGCCGGATTAGCGCTTCTTAGGCAAGGCGTGCAGTCCCGTTTTTGGCACAAGTACGGCCATCGGGCTGGGTTACCATCCACGCCATGAATCCTTCACCCGCAGGAGTGCCGCCCGTGACCGAGTACAGTGCGTTCAAGGTTGAACTGACCGACAACATCGCCCACGTTCAGATCAACCGCCCGGAAAAGGTCAACGCGATGAACGCGGCCTTCTGGGAAGAAATCATCGCTATCTTCCAGTGGATCGACGACACCGATGCCGTGCGGGCGGTGGTGATCAGTGGTGCCGGCAAGCATTTTTCCGCGGGCATCGACCTGATGATGCTGGCTTCGCTGGCCGGGCAAATGGGCAAGGACGTGGGCCGCAATGCGCGCCTTCTGCGTAGCACCATCCAGCGCCTGCAAGCCTCGTTCACCGCCGTGGACAAATGCCGCAAACCCGTGTTGGCGGCCGTGCAGGGCTACTGCATCGGCGGCGCCATCGACCTTATCTCGGCGTGCGACATGCGCTACTGCAGCAGCGACGCGCAGTTCTCGATCAAGGAAATCGACATGGGCATGGCCGCCGACGTCGGCACACTGCAACGTTTGCCACGTATCATTGGCGACGGCATCATGCGTGAGCTGGCCTTCACCGGGCGCAACGTTGCGGCCGACGAGGCCCTGCGCATCGGCCTGGTCAACCGGGTCTATGATGATCAGGCCGCACTGCTGGACGGTGTCTTTGCCATCGCCCGCGAGATTGCTGCAAAATCGCCGATCGCCGTGGCCGGCACCAAGGAAATGCTCAGCTACATGCGTGACCATCGCATTGACGATGGCCTGGACTACATCGCCACCTGGAATGCCGCGATGCTGCAGTCCGAAGACCTGCGCGTGGCCGTGGCGGCGCACATGAGCAAACAGAAACCGACGTTCGCCGACTGATCGGGCCGGGGGACGCGCAGTCAAGGAACCCCCGATATGTCAGCACGCTGGACTACTGCAGTACTCGACCCGCAGATCACCGGGGGCGTGGCCGTGGCCCGCAGCCCGGAAGGGTTTCTGGTGGACGACAACGGCGCGCTGTTCCCCCGCGACTGGCTGAAACGCCAGGACCTCGACGTGTTATGCGAGCACGGCATCGGCCATTTTGACGGCCAGCCGGTGTTCCTGCTGGAGCTGCGCAGCGCCACCGACGTGCCCGGTTGCCACTGGCGTGGCCTGCGGGCATTCATGCTCGAAGGCGACTTCGATACCTACAAAGTGCTGGGTTATGCCGCGCAGATCGGCACCTGGGCCCGCGAGCACCGTTTCTGCGGTAGCTGTGGCCAGGCGATGACACAAATCCGTTGGGAGCGGGCGATGTACTGCCAGCGGTGCGACCTGCGCAGCTACCCGCGTATTTCGCCGAGCATGATCGTGCTGGTGACCCGTGGTGATGAAATCTTGCTGGCGCGTTCGCCGCGCTTTGTCACCGGTGTGTACAGCACACTGGCGGGCTTCGCCGAGCCCGGCGAGTCGGCTGAAGACTGCCTGGTGCGCGAAGTGCGTGAAGAGGTGGCAGTGGAAGTGCGGAACATCCAGTACGTCGGCAGCCAGTGCTGGCCGTTCCCGCATTCGATGATGCTGGGCTTCCATGCCGAATATGCCGGCGGCGAGATAGTCATGCAGCCGGACGAGATCGAGGATGCCCAGTGGTTCAGCGTGCACGACCTGCCGCCGCTGCCAGCCGGGCGGTCCATTGCCCGGTATCTGATCGACCTGCACGTTGCGCGCCGTTTAGGCCTGCCCGAACCAGTGCTGCCACGCTAGGCGCACGGTCAACGCCAGCACCACGGTGATGAACACCGGGCGGATGAATTTGCTCCCGCCACTGATCGCCGTGCGTGCGCCAAAAAAGGCACCGACCATGACCGACAGGCCCATGCACAGGCCGACGACGTAATCCACCTGCCCGGAAATGATGAACACCGTCAGCGCCGCGATGTTGCTGACGAAGTTCATGCTGCGCGCCACGCCGCTGGCGCGGACCAGGTCGATGGGGTACAGCAGCAGGGTGCTGACCGTCCAGAACGCCCCGGTGCCCGGGCCGGCCACGCCGTCGTAGAAACCCAGGGTGAAGCCTTGCGGCACTTGCCACTTCTTCTTGATCGGTGCCTCGGCATCCAGCGGCGCCTTGGGTGTGCCGCCGAACAGCAGGTAGATGCCACAGGCGAAAACGATCACCGGCAGCATCTTGTTCAACCATTCGGCTGGCATGTAGTGGGCGATGACCGCACCGAGCAAAGCCCCGGTCAAGGTGGCGAACAATGCCGGGCGCCACTGCGCCGGGTGGAACAGTTTGCGCTTGTAGTAGGTGAAACCTGCGGTGGCCGAACCGAAGGTGGAACTGAGCTTGTTGGTGCCCAGCACCAGGTGCGGTGGCATGCCGGCGGTGAGCAGGGCCGGGGTGGTGAGCAGGCCCCCGCCACCGGCGATGGCATCGATGAAACCGGCGACGAAGGCGACTAGCGCCAGGATCAGCAGGGTTAAGGGTTCTACGGTGAGTTCGAAGGGCATGGGGGTCTTGACAGGCAGGGAGGCAAGGGGCGGCAAAGGGCCGCACTAGAAGGGTGACATGGTAATCCTGGGAGGGGTGTGTTGCCAGTGCCGGCCTCTTCGCGGGTAAACCCGCTCCCACAGGTTCAGCGTAGAACCTGAGGGCAGCGCTCTATACCTGTGGGAGCGGGTTTACCCGCGAAAGGGCCGTTACAGGTGTTCACATCAGCTACGGATAAACGCCAGCAAATCCGCATTGATCACATCGGCATGGGTAGTCGGCATGCCATGCGGGTAGCCTTTGTAGGTTTTCAGCGTCCCATTGGGCAGCAGCTTGGCCGACAGCACCCCGGAGTTTTCATACGGCACGATCTGGTCATCGTCCCCATGCATCACCAGTACCGGCTGGTTTATGCCCTTGAGGTCTTCGGTGAAATCGGTCTGGGAAAACGCCACGATGCCATCGTAATGGGCCTTGGCGCTGCCGATCATGCCCTGGCGCCACCAGTTGGCGATGATACCTTCGCTGGCTTCGACGCCCGGGCGGTTGTAGCCGTAGAACGGCCCGGCTGGCACATCCCGGTAAAACTGCGCACGGCTGCTGGCGACCTGGGCCTGGAAGTCGTCGAACACAGACTTGGGCAGGCCGCCAGGGTTGTCGGGCGTTTGCACCATCAATGGCGGCACGGCGGCGATCAGCACGGCTTTGGCCACCTTGTCTTGAGGGTAGCGGGCCATGTAACGCACCACCTCGCCACCACCGGTGGAGTGGCCGACATGCACGGCACCCTGGATACCCAGGTGGGCAACCACGGCTGCCACATCATCGGCGTAGTGGTCCATGTCGTGGCCATCCCATACCTGGCTGGAGCGGCCATGACCACGGCGGTCGTGGGCTACCACGCGGTAGCCCTGGGCGAGGAAGAACAGCATCTGGGTATCCCAGTCATCTGCGCTCAGCGGCCAGCCGTGGTGGAAGTGAATGACCGGCGCGTCGCGTGGGCCCCAGTCCTTGTAGAAAATCTGCACGCCGTCCTTCGTGGTTACATGGCTCATGATCGTGTCTCCTGTCTGCAGGAACCGAAGGGAGCTATTGAGAATAGGAGAGATTCAGGCGCTGCAAGCGCCGGTCGTCTTCAGACAGTGTCGCGCAGTCTGTACCAGGCCTTGGCGGCGGCTTCCAGCGGTGCTGCGAGCAGATCCCCGCCGGGGAAGCGTCCATTGTCGATGCCTTGGTACAGCGCCAACAGGTCGTCATCGCCAAGAATGGCATCGCTGACGGCTCGCGCTGCTGCCAGGGTCGGCAGTACCCCATGCCCGGAGAAACCCTGCAGCCAATAGCGCTGGCCATCGCGGCCGACGTCCGGGGTACGCCGCAGGCTGCAATCGATATGGCCGCCCCAGGCATAGTCGATGGCCACACCGGCCAGTTGCGGGAACACCCGCTCCAGACACGGACGGGTGGCGCTGGCGACGTCCTTGGGAATACCGCCCAGGTAAGTGCAACCGCCGCCGAACAGCAGTCGGTGATCCGGGGTGAGGCGGAAGTAGTCCGGCACGAACTGATTGTCGATCACGCAACTGTTACGCGGCAGCAGAGACTGGGCGAAGTCGGCATCCAGGGGCGCGGTGGCTACCTGGTAGGAACCGACCGGCAACAGGCGCCGCGACAGGCCGCGGTCGAGGCGGTCGATGTAGGCGTTGCAGGCCAGCACCAACACCTGGCAGCGCACTTCGCCGTTGTCCGTACGGGCGATGTAGCCGTTGCCGGCTTGTTGGTAGCTGAGTACCCGGCTCTGTTCGTAGATGTGCCCACCACCCGCTTCTATGGTGCTGGCCAGGCCTTGGGCCAGCTTCAGCGGGTTGAGGTGTGCGCCTTTGGCGTCGTACAGCGCAGCCTGGTAACGCGGGCTGTCGATCCATTGTGGCAGCTCATCGCGGCCGATCAGGCGCAGGGCGTCGTAGCCCCATTTGTGTTCGGCATCGTGCAGGGCTTCTTCAAGCATTTTCATCCGCCGCGGCAGTACGGCGGTCCAGAGGCTGCCCAGCCGGTAGTCGATATCGAAACCATGGCGCTCGGGCAGCGCGCGCATTTCGTCGGCGGCCCAGCACATGCTTGCCCACAGGCGCTGGGCACGTTCCAGGCCCAGAGCCTTTTCCAATGGTGGCATGTCGCAGGACCAGCCCAGCAGTGCCTGGCCGCCATTGCGCCCGGAGGCAGCCCAGGCCACACGGCTGGCCTCCAGCAGAGTTACGCGTTTGCCTGCCAGGGTCAGGCGCAGGGCCGTGTGCAGGCCGCTGAAACCGGCGCCGATGATAAGCACATCAGTGTCGTGTGAGCCTTGCAGGGTAGGGCGTAACGGGATGTTGGAGGGGTAGGTCTGGGCGTAGTAGCTGGCAACGTGCTGGGCGGATTGTTTGAACATGCAGAAGCCTCGTGAAAATTATTGTGATTATTTTCATGAAAACTTAGCAGGTTAATTTCATGGCGCCAATGTGTCGGGCGGCTTTGTAGGGTTTCCCTGATGTTCATGAGCTGCCTGGGCTGGCCCTATCGCCGGCAAGCCAGCTCCCACAAGTACCCCAACGGCTTCAGCAGCTGTGCAAGACTTGGGCTCTCAAGTCCTGCACTGGCTTCAGTCCTTATACAAGACTTGTGGGAGCTGGCTTGCCGGCGATAGGGCCTGTAATGCCAGTGCAGAAGCTTCAGGTTGCCGCTTTTTTCCGGGGCTGCCGCGGCTTGCCTGCTGCCGACTTGCTTCCGGCCGCTTTGCTTTTCCCCCCTCCACCGCGACGCTTCTTCTTCCAGGGCGGCGCTGCCCCGGCTGCCGGCCCGCTGATGGTCATGCGCATGCCGCTGCAACGCTCGACCAGCTTGCCCATCCACGCCGACTGCCGGGCGACGAACTCTTCCAGGCTCATTTCGCCGCTTTGCACCATGTCCAGCGCCTGCTCCCAGATCGCCGTGGTGCCAGGGTCGGCGATGGCCCGGGGTACCGCATCGATCAGGCTGAAGGCCGCAGGCGTGGCCGCGAGCGCCTTGCCGTTCTTTACCAGATAGCCGCGGTCGAGCAGGCCCTGGATGATGCTGGCGCGGGTGGCTTCGGTGCCGATGCCGGTGGTTTCTTTCAGCTTCTGCTTCAGGCGCGGGTCGTCCACCAGCTTGGCCACGTTTTTCATGGCCTTGATCAGGTCGCCTTCAGTGAACGGCTTGGGCGGCTGGGTCCACAGGTCTTTAAGTTGCAGGCCTTGCACGTTGCAGTCCTGGCCTTCGCGCAGCGCTGGCAGCACCTGGGCCGGTGGTGCTTCGCGGCCTTTGGCCGGGGTCAGCGCTTCGGGCAGGGCGCGTCGCCAGCCCGGCTCGACGATCTGCTTGCCCACCGCGCGCAGGGCATGGCCGGCACAGTCGAAGTCGGCCTGGGTGCGGTCGTATTCATGATTGGGCAGGAACTGCGCCAGGTAACGGGCACGGATCAGGGTGTACACCGCCTTGTGCTTGGCCGGCAGGCGCGACGGGTCGCTGGCGGCGGCAGTAGGGATGATGCCGTGGTGGGCGCTGACCTTGGCGTCGTTCCACGCCCGCGAGCGGCGCTGCGGCTCCAGGTGGGGCTGCAGCGGTGCGAGGCTGGCATCGGCCCGTTGCAGGGCGGCGAGGATGCCCGGTGCTTCGGCGTGCTGGCTCAGCGGCAGGTAGCCGCAATCGCTGCGCGGGTAGGTGATCAGCTTGTGGGTCTCGTACAGGGCCTGAGCGATGTCGAGGGTTTCCTGGGCGCCGAGGCCGAACTTTTTCGAGCACAGCTCCTGCAGGGTGCCGAGGTCGAAGGGCAGGGGCGCGGCCTCACGCACGCGCTCGGTGGTTACCTTTACGGCGCGGGCCGTGCCGGCATTACCGATGGCGGTGGCAGCCTGTTGCGCCAACCCCTGATTCAGGCAGCGACCCTGGTCGTCGCAGGCATCTTCGGGCGCACGCCACTGGGCGTTGAAACCTTGGCCTGCGTGTTCAAGCTGTACGTCGATGGCCCAGAACGGCACTGGCACGAAGTCGGCGATGCTGCGGTCGCGGTCGACCACCAGGCGCAAGGTGGGGGTTTGCACCCGGCCCACCGGCAGCACGCCCTGGTAGCCGGATTGGCGGCCAAGCAGGGTGAACAGCCGGCTCATGTTCATGCCGATGAGCCAGTCGGCGCGGGAGCGGCCCAGTGCCGAGTGGTACAGGTTGAAGGTTTCATGGCCTGGAAGCAGACGTGCCAGGGCCTTGCGGATGGAGGTGTCGTCGAGCGCCGACAGCCAAAGGCGCTGCACCGGGCCGCGGTAGCGGCAATGCTCGACCAGCTCGCGGGCAATCATTTCGCCTTCGCGGTCGGCATCGGTGGCAATCACCAGCTCCCGCGCTTCGCCCAGCAGGCGCTTCACCGCCTTGAACTGGCTGGCGGTCTTGGGCTTTACCAGCATCTTCCACTTGTCGGGGATGATCGGCAGGTCGGCCAGGTTCCAGCGCTTGTAGCGTTCGTCGTAGCTGTCGGGCGGGGCGGTTTCCAACAGATGGCCGATGCACCAGGTTACGCAGACGTCGGTGCCTTGCCAGCAGCCGTCGCCCTTGCGGGTGGCGCCGAGCACTTTGGCGATGTCTTTTGCCTGTGAGGGTTTTTCGCAGAGGAACAGGCGCATGGCCGGGAACGCTTCATCGGGGGTGATGGGCACTAGGATGCGCAAGCGGGGGCGCGGAGGCAAGTTTTATCTGGATGGATGTACAGGTTTTTGTCAGGGGAAGTGTGTTGAGCCGGTACCGGCCCTTTCGCGGGTAAACCCGCTCCCACAGGGGCCGCACATTTTTCAGAATGTGTGGGGCGCCTGTGGGGAGGTGATGGATCAGACGCGCGAGTCGCGCACCATGTCCACGTGCGGGATGCCGGCTTCGAGGAATTCCTCGCTGACTACGCGAAAGCCCAGTCGCTCGTAGAACGGCGTGGCGTGCACCTGGGCGCTAAGCGTCTGCTGCTTCAGGTCGCGGTTCTGTGCTTCGACGATCACCGCATTGACCAGCGCATCGCCAACCTTCAGCCCGCGCCAGTCCTTGAGCACCGAGATGCGGCCGATGGTGCCGTCGGCCAGCAGGCGCGCGGTACCGATCGGATAGTCGCCTTCCAGGGCCAGGAAGTGCAGGGCGTCCTGATCTTCCGAATCGAACTCCAGCTCTGGTGGAATATGTTGCTCGGCGACGAATACCGCTTCACGGATACGGCGGATGTCGGCGTTGTCTTTGTGCCAGTCGGCGAGGCGAACGCTGATTTTATTCATTGGCGAATCCCAGGCTTCCTTGTTTGACCAGCTGCTGTACAAGCATAAGGCCATCTTCATCCTGCAGCCACTCGGCCAGGTTGTCGATGTGCAAGGCATCGGCCGCGCACACCAGCTTCAGCAGTTCGCGCAGTTTGCCTGGCAGTGGGCAGCTGCGGCCGCTGGCGAACAGCAGCAGGTCGTCTTCGAACTCCGACCAGGCCATGCGCGCGCTCGGGTTGCGGATCAGGATGGCGCCTTGCTCAAGGGCGTCGACCAGCTCTTGCTCGCTCAGCTCTTCGCCAACGATCTGCTCAGGGTAACGTGGCTCGGTCATGAACTGGCCGAACCAGGTCAGCAGCAGGTCCTTGTCGCCCATGTGCTTCTCGAGCAGGGCCTTGAGGCGGTCGAGGGCGTCGTGCTGGATCTGGTGCGGGTCGCTGACCGGCTGGGCGTCGGCGTCACTGTAGCGCTCTTCGTCGGGCAGGAACTGGCCCAGGAAGTCGGTGAAGTGGGTCAGCACTTCGGCGGCGCTTGGCGCGCGGAAGCCCACCGAGTAGGTGAGGCAGTCGTCCACGGCTACACCGTAGTGGGCCATACGTGGCGGCAGGTAGAGCATGTCACCTGGCTCCAGGGTCCATTCGGCGCTCTGCTCGAATTCGGCAAGGATGCGCAGGTCGGCGTGCTCCAGCAGCGGGCTGTCGCTGCTGCACATCTGGCCGATCTTCCAGTTACGCTGGCCGTGGCCCTGCAGCAGGAACACGTCGTAATTGTCGAAGTGCGGCCCAACGCTGCCACCGGGGGCGGCGAAGCTGATCATCACATCATCGATACGCCAGCTGGGCAGGAAGCGGAAGTTTTCCAGCAGCTCGGCCACTTCCGGGACGAACTGGTCCACGGCTTGTACCAGCAGGGTCCAGTCCTCTTCCGGCAGCTCGGCGAAGGTGTCTTCGTTGAACGGCCCGCGGCGCAGCTCCCACGGGTGGGCGCCGTGCTCCAGCACGATACGTGATTCGACTTCCTCTTCCAGGGCAAGGCCAGCCAGTTCGTCGGGGTCGATCGGGCTGATGAAGTCCGGGAAGGCCTGGCGCACCAGCAGGGGCTTCTTCTGCCAGTAGTCGCGCATGAATTCGCGGGCCGAGATGCCGCCGAGCAGCTGCAGTGGAGTATCAGGATTCATGTTCAACCTATTGAAAAAACGTAATTTTCGTACGGGAATAAAAACGCCCGGCCAGGCCGGGCGTTGTACGCGACGGTCAGCTTAGATGCGTTTGGCCTGGGCTGCCGCGTTACCGATGTAGGTAGCGGGGGTCAGCTGCTTGAGCTCGGCCTTGGCTTCGGCTGGCATGTCGAGGCCGTCGATGAAGGTGAGCAGCGCGTCCGGGGTGATGCCCTTGCCACGGGTCAGCTCTTTGAGCTTCTCGTAGGGGTTTTCGATGTTGAAGCGGCGCATCACGGTCTGGATCGGCTCGGCCAGCACTTCCCAGCAGGCGTCCAGGTCGGCGGCGATGCGGGCTTCGTTGACTTCCAGCTTGCCGATGCCTTTCAGGCTGGCTTCGTAGGCAATGACGCTGTGGGCGAAGCCCACGCCCAGGTTGCGCAGCACGGTGGAGTCGGTCAGGTCGCGCTGCCAGCGCGAGATCGGCAGCTTGCTGGCCAGGTGCTGGAACAGCGCATTGGCGATACCCAGGTTGCCTTCGGAGTTTTCGAAGTCGATCGGGTTGACCTTGTGCGGCATGGTCGACGAGCCGATTTCGCCGGCAACGGTCTTCTGCTTGAAGTAGCCCAGCGAAATGTAGCCCCACACATCACGGTCGAAGTCGATCAGGATGGTGTTGAAGCGGGCGATGGCGTCGAACAGCTCGGCGATGTAGTCGTGCGGCTCGATCTGGGTGGTGTACGGGTTGAACTGCAGGCCCAGCTCGTCTTCGATGAAGGCGCGGGCGTTCTCTTCCCAGTCGATCTGCGAGTAGGCCGACAGGTGGGCGTTGTAGTTGCCCACGGCGCCGTTGATCTTGCCCAGCAGCGGTACGGCAGCGACCTGGGCGATCTGGCGCTCCAGGCGGTACACAACGTTGGCCAGCTCTTTACCCAGGGTAGTCGGCGAAGCCGGCTGGCCGTGGGTGCGCGACAGCATCGGCACGTCGGCGTGGGCGTGGGCCAGGGCGCGGATGGCGTCGGCGATCTGGCGCATCAGCGGCAGCAGCACGTCGTCACGGCCGGCGCGCAGCATCAGGGCGTGGGACAGGTTGTTGATGTCCTCGCTGGTGCAGGCGAAGTGGATGAACTCGCTGACCTTGGCCAGCTCAGGCAGTGTGGCAGCCTGCTCCTTGAGGAGGTATTCGATCGCCTTGACGTCGTGGTTGGTGGTGCGCTCGATTTCCTTGACGCGCTCGGCGTGCTCAAGTTTGAAATCGGTGGCCAGGTTGTCCAGCAGGGCGTTGGCTTCGGCGGAGAACGCCGGCACTTCGCCGATCTGCGGGTGGGCGGCCAGGCGCTGCAGCCAACGCACTTCGACCAGGGCGCGGAAACGGATCAGGCCGAATTCGCTGAAAATGGGGCGCAAGGCCTGGGTTTTGCCGGCATAACGGCCGTCTACAGGGGAAACCGCAGTGAGCGAAGAAAGCTGCATGGGGTGTTCTCGGACAGTCAGGCTTTTGGAGGGCGCATATCATACATGAAAAACGCGCCGAGGTCGGGTGGCTGACCAAAGGTCGGCCCATCTATCTGGTGCGGCATTGTGCATTACCTGTTCTGGCCCTATCGCCGGCAAGCCAGCTCCCACAGGTACTGCGCTGGCCTTGAGCACAGTGCAAATCTTGTGGGAGCTGGCTTGCCGGCGATGAGGCCGGAACTGTCAGCCCCTGTCAGGATGGGCTGCGCATCATGTCGTACAGTTCGTTCAGCAGCTTGCGCCGGCTGAACACCAGCTGCCAGCGGTGCCCGCCCAGCTGGCGCCACAGGCGTGCGGCGCGGATGCCGGCCAGCAGCAGGGCGCGGATTTTCGAGGCGTTGCTGGGCTGCTGCAGGAAGCGCATGTCGCCATGCACCTGAATACGCTGGCGCAGGGTACTCAGGGTGTCCTGGTACAAGGCGCCACTGGAAGCAATGACGTTTTCATGAGCCAGGCCAAAATGGTCGGCCTGGGACTGGATTTGCGGCAGGCGGTTGCCGATGGTGTCGAGCAGGTCGCCACGCTTGTTCAGCTGACGCTCCAGCCCCAGCATTGACAGGGCGTAGCGCAGTGGCTCGCGCTGCAGGCTATTGGGGTCGCGCTCCAGGGCGCCGATCAGCGCGCGGTAGCCGTCGCGCAGGTTCAGGTCGTCACCGCCGAACACCTCCAGGGTGTCCTTGGGGTCACGTACCAGCAGGCTGCCCAGCATGCAACCGATGTTGGCCTCACTGGCCTGGCCGGTGCGGGCGATACGGTCCACCAACACAGCGGCCTGAAACACACCGCCCAACGCAATCAGCTGCTCCTGCAGGTTGCTCATGCGCGCGGGCTCCACGGCTCGGCGGCTTCGATCACGCCGCCGCCCAGGCACACTTCACCGTCGTAGAACACCACCGACTGGCCTGGGGTAACGGCGCGCTGCGGCTCGTCGAACACCGCGCGGTAGCCGCTGGCAGTCAGCTCCAGGGTGCACTGCTGGTCGCTCTGGCGGTAGCGTACCTTGGCGGTGAGCTGACGCGGGCTGCTGAGGTCGATGGGGTTGACCCAGAAGATTTCCGAGGCGAGCAGGGCGCGGGAGAACAGCCAAGGGTGTTCGTTACCCTGGCCGACCACCAGCACATTGCGGGTCAGGTCCTTGTGCAGCACGTACCACGGCTCGTCACCGGCATCCTTCAGGCCACCGATGCCCAGGCCCTGGCGCTGGCCGATAGTGTGGTACATCAGGCCATGGTGGCGGCCGATCACTTCACCTTCGGTGGTTTCGATGTTGCCCGGTTGGGCAGGCAGGTACTGTTTGAGGAAGTCGCTGAAGCGGCGTTCGCCAATGAAGCAGATGCCGGTGGAGTCCTTTTTCTTGGCGGTGGCCAGGCCGTGCTTTTCGGCAATGGCGCGCACTGCCGGTTTTTCCAGCTCGCCGACCGGGAACAGGGTACGGGCGATTTCCTTGCCGCCGACGGCGTGCAGGAAGTAGCTCTGGTCCTTGTTCGGGTCCAGGCCCTTGAGCAGTTCGGTGAGCGCACCCGTGTCGCGGCGGCGCACGTAGTGGCCGGTGGCGATCAGGTCGGCACCCAGCGACAGGGCGTAGTCGAGGAACGCCTTGAACTTGATTTCGCGGTTGCAGAGGATGTCCGGGTTGGGCGTGCGGCCGGCTTTGTATTCTTCAAGGAAGTGCTCGAACACGTTGTCCCAGTATTCGGCAGCGAAGTTGGCGGTGTGCAGCTTGATGCCGATGCGGTCGCACACGGCCTGGGCGTCGGCCAGGTCTTCACGGGCGGTGCAGTATTCGGTGCCGTCGTCTTCTTCCCAGTTCTTCATGAACAGCCCTTCCACCTGGTAGCCCTGCTCGATGAGCAGAAGGGCGGAGACGGAAGAGTCCACGCCGCCGGACATGCCGACGATGACGCGGGTCTTGGCGGGGTCTTTGAGTGCTGGGCTGGTCATGGGTACCGGTGTGTATCAAGGGAAAAACGTCGATTCTATCAAACCCGTGGCGACGCGTCAGTCGCGTAGCAGGGTAAGGCTGTGCAAGGGGCCTTTGAGGTAGTCGTCGAGGCAACGTGGCACCAGCTCGCTGCGCCAGCGGGTGGGGTCGGCCAGCAGCTCGTCGCGGGTCAGCCACACGGCGCGGACGATGTCGCTGTCCAGCGCCAGGTCAGCGTGGTGGCGTACCGGGCGGGCGGCAAAGCAGATGCGCTGGTAGGTCACGCCGTTGCTGGGGGCGGTGTACAGGTAGATGCCGACCACGCCGGTGAGCTCGACTTCCCAGGCGGTTTCTTCCAGGGTTTCGCGCAGGGCGGCCTGGGGCAGGGTCTCAAATGGCTCGAGGTGGCCGGCGGGTTGGTTGAAGACGTGCTGGTTGGCTTTGAACTCTTCGACGAAGAGGAACTTGCCTTCGTGCTCGACGATCGTGGCGACGGTGATGTGGGGTTGCCAGGTCATTTGCGGTGTCCTTTCAGATGGTCGGGACCGCTTTGCGGTCCATCGCCGGCAAGCCAGCTCCCACAGGTACTGTGCAGATCTTGAGCCTTGTGCAGTATCTGTGGGAGCTGGCTTGCCGGCGATGGGCTGCAAAGCAGCCCCAATGTCCAGAAAGCAAAAACCCCGGTGCGTGGCCGGGGTTTGTGCTGTTACTTCAAGCGAACCTTACAGGGCAGCAATGGCGCTGTTCAGGGTCTGGCTTGGGCGCATCACCTTGGCGGTCAGCTCGGCATCCGGGGCGTAGTAGCCACCGATGTCGGCCGGCTTGCCCTGAACGGCGTTGAGCTCGGCGACGATGGTCTCCTCGTTCTCGGTCAGGGTTTTTGCCAGTGGGGCGAAGCGCGCCTGCAGGGCAGCGTCGTCAGCCTGGGCAGCCAGGGCCTGGGCCCAGTACAGGGTCAGGTAGAAGTGGCTGCCGCGGTTGTCGATACCGCCAACTTTGCGCGAAGGCGACTTGTTGGTGTCGAGGAACTTGCCAGTGGCCTGGTCCAGGGTGTTGGCCAGCACTTTGGCGCGCGGGTTGTCGTAGGTGTTGCCCAGGTGCTCCAGGGAAGCGGCCAGGGCCAGGAATTCACCCAGCGAGTCCCAACGCAGGAAGTTCTCTTCAACCAGCTGCTGCACGTGCTTGGGCGCCGAACCGCCGGCGCCGGTCTCGAACAGGCCACCGCCGTTCATCAGCGGCACGATCGACAGCATCTTGGCGCTGGTGCCCAGCTCCATGATCGGGAACAGGTCGGTCAGGTAGTCGCGCAGCACGTTGCCGGTCACCGAGATGGTGTCCTTGCCTTCGCGGATGCGGGCCAGGGAGAACTTGATGGCGTCGACCGGGGGCAGAACACGGATGTCCAGGCCAGTGGTGTCGTGATCCTTCAGGTATTGCTGCACCTTCTCGATCATCACGCCGTCGTGGGCGCGGGCCGGGTCCAGCCAGAACACCGCAGGGGTGTTGCTCAGGCGGGCACGGTTGACGGCCAGCTTGACCCAGTCCTGGATCGGCGCGTCTTTGGTCTGGCACATGCGGAAGATGTCACCGGCTTCGACGTTCTGCTCCAGCACGACGTTGCCCTTGCCATCGACCACGCGCACGACGCCGTCGGCCTTGATCTGGAAGGTCTTGTCGTGGGAGCCGTACTCTTCGGCTTTCTGCGCCATCAGGCCAACGTTCGGCACGCTGCCCATGGTGGTCGGGTCGAAGGCGCCGTGCTGCTTGCAGTCTTCGATGGTGGCCTGGTAGATACCGGCGTAGCAACGGTCCGGGATCACGGCCTTGGCGTCTTGCAGTTCACCGGCGGTGTTCCACATCTTGCCCGAGTCACGGATCATGGCCGGCATCGAGGCGTCGACGATGACGTCGCTCGGCACGTGCAGGTTGGTGATGCCTTTGTCCGAGTTGACCATGGCCAGGGCCGGACGCTGGGCGTACAGGGCCTGGATGTCAGCTTCGATCTCGGCCTGCTTGTCGGCTGGCAGGTCCTTGATACGGGCGTACAGGTCGCCGATACCGTTGTTGGCGTTGAAGCCTACTTCGGCCAGGGCTGCGGCGTGCTTGGCCAGCACGTCGTTGTAGAACTCTTCGACGATGACGCCGAACATGATCGGGTCGGAAACCTTCATCATGGTGGCTTTCAGGTGCACCGACAGCAGCACGCCGGCGGCCTTGGCATCGGCGATCTGCTCGGCGATGAAGGCTTTCAGGGCCTTGCGGCTCATGGTGGCGCAGTCAATGATTTCGGCGGCCTTGACGGCGGTTTTTTCTTTCAGGACGGTGGTGGTGCCGTCTTTGCCGACCAGCTCGATGCGCAGGCTGTCGTCAGCTTCGATCAGTGCGGCTTTTTCGCTGCCGTAGAAGTCGCCCTGGGTCATGTGGGCAACGTGCGACTTGGAGTCGGCGGCCCAGGCGCCCATCTTGTGCGGGTGCTTGCGGGCGTAGTTCTTCACCGACAGCGGCGCGCGGCGGTCAGAGTTGCCTTCGCGCAGCACCGGGTTCACGGCGGAGCCCTTGATGCGGTCGTAGCGGGCACGGGACTCTTTCTCGTCCGCGGTGGCCGGCTCGTCGGCGTAATCAGGGATGTTGAAGCCCTTGCCTTGCAGTTCCTTGATCGCGGCCTTGAGCTGCGGTACCGAGGCGCTGATGTTCGGCAGCTTGATGATGTTGGCTTCAGGGGTGGTGGCCAGCTGGCCCAGTTCCGCCAGGTGATCGCCTACTTGCTTCTCTGCGCCCAGTTGCTCCGGGAAGGCGGCAAGGATACGGCCGGCCAGGGAGATGTCGCGAGTTTCGACGGCGATGTCAGCCGAAGCGGTGAAGGCTTCGACGATCGGCAGCAGCGAGTAGGTGGCGAGGGCGGGGGCTTCGTCGGTGAAGGTATAGATGATCTTGGAACGGGTGGGCATGCGGGTTAACTCTCTGTGTGCTGAGCGTGCTCGAGTCTCGTGGTGCGCAGGGTAGGCGCATCGCCCTGGCGGCGCCATGAGCGGAAAGTCGAGAGGCTGCGAGCGGTGATGGTGGATGCATCAGTCGAGCGTCAATGCTGAGCTGCGGTAACAACCCAGGCTTTTCGGCCATTCATGGCCAAGGGCGGTCCGCATTTTCCTGGGATTCGCCCCGATGACCCTACGGTCGCGGCGGAGTATACCAAACCATTCGGGCTAATCAGCAAGGCCAAGTGATATCGGCCCATTTATAAGACCAAAGACGTAGCGGCAATGTGGCGGTTTGTCGCATGCCTTGCAGGTCGGCAGATGTGGTTTAGGCTCAGTGGATCGCACGATGTCCAATCACACCCGACAGCGGAGTAGTGCAAGCATGGGATACCAGAAAATCAAGGTTCCGACCGACGGCACCAAGATCACCGTCAATGCAGACCATTCGCTCAACGTTCCTGACAACCCCATCATTCCTTATATCGAAGGCGACGGGATTGGCGTCGATGTCTCGCCGGTCATGATCAAAGTGGTGGATGCCGCCGTGCAGAAGGCCTACGGCGGCAAGCGCAAGATCGCCTGGATGGAGGTGTACGCCGGCGAAAAAGCCACCCAGGTGTACGACCAGGACACCTGGTTGCCGCAGGAAACCCTCGACGCCGTGCGTGATTACGTGGTGTCGATCAAGGGCCCGCTGACCACCCCGGTAGGGGGTGGCATTCGTTCGCTCAACGTGGCGCTGCGCCAGCAACTGGACCTGTACGTGTGCCTGCGCCCGGTGCTGTGGTTCCAGGGCGTGCCGAGCCCGGTGAAGAAGCCCGGTGACGTCGACATGGTGATCTTCCGCGAGAACTCCGAGGACATTTATGCCGGTATCGAGTGGAAGGCCGGTTCGCCTGAGGCGAACAAGGTGATCAAGTTCCTGAAGGAGGAAATGGGCGTCACCAAGATCCGCTTCGACCAGGACTGCGGCATCGGCGTCAAGCCGGTATCGCGCGAGGGCACCAAGCGCCTGGTACGCAAGGCCCTGCAATACGTGGTGGACAACGACCGCGAGTCGCTGACCCTGGTGCACAAAGGCAACATCATGAAGTTCACCGAGGGTGCCTTCAAGGACTGGGGTTACGAAGTGGCCCGGGACGAGTTTGGTGCCGAACTGCTCGATGGCGGCCCGTGGATGAAGTTCAAAAACCCGAAAAGTGGCCGTGAAGTCATCGTCAAGGACGCCATCGCCGACGCCATGCTGCAGCAGATCTTGCTGCGCCCGGCCGAGTACGACGTGATCGCCACCCTCAACCTCAACGGCGACTACTTGTCCGACGCCCTGGCGGCGGAGGTGGGCGGTATCGGCATTGCGCCGGGCGCCAACCTGTCCGACACCGTGGCCATGTTCGAGGCCACCCACGGCACCGCACCCAAGTATGCCGGGCAGGACAAGGTAAACCCGGGCTCGGTGATCCTCTCGGCAGAGATGATGTTGCGGCACATGGGCTGGGCCGAGGCCGCCGACCTGATCATCAAGGGCACCAACGGTGCGATCGGGGCCAAGACCGTCACCTACGACTTCGAGCGCCTGATGGACGGCGCCACGCTGGTGAGCAGTTCAGGTTTTGGCGATGAAATGATCAAGCACATGTAAGGCAGTGCAAAACCGGCCGCTTCCCGTAAAGAAGCGGCCGGTTGTTTCGTAATACCGGCACAGCGCAGGTAGTCAGGCCTTGGCAGTTTCGCCCTGCGGCTCGCCCAGGGTTCTGTCGGCCTCTGCTGCGGCCACCGCAGCGTCCTTGATTTCGACGGCGTGCAAACCTTTGGGGCCCTGTACGATGTCGAATACTACGGACTGGCCTGCCTTGAGGGTCTTGTATCCGTCCATCCGGATGGCCGAATAATGGGCGAACAGGTCATCGGATTTACCTTCCTCATTGATGAATCCATAGCCCTTGGCATTGTTGAACCACTTGACTTTACCGCTTGCCATCCCTATGTCCCTCTGCAAAGGACTCCATCACTGGAGTATCATCCACTTCATCCGCATACGAACCTTGCGAAAAATCTGGTTGACTGCGCGGATCTTTATCGACCACGGTGGGTTCTTATTGGTTGTAACACCGTTTTGCCGATAGTCAAGGTCGCCCGGCGCCTGCGCCGGCTGCGGCCTGTGCCGTCAACCCACAACCTTAACCTGACGCTCATGATGAAATTCTTTCCATGCATGCACCTAGTGAGATTCGACTAACATTCAATCAGGATCGCCCGCAATCGAATGAGGACGACGGCTCGGGTCTTGCAGTCCAGGAAGCCAAGCCGATCCTGCAGGCGCCACCGATGTACAAGGTGGTTTTGTTCAACGATGACTACACGCCAATGGATTTCGTCGTCGAAGTGCTCGAGACGTTCTTCAGTCTGAACCGCGAGCTGGCGACCAAGATCATGCTGACCGTCCATACAGAAGGGCGGGCAGTGTGCGGATTGTTTACCCGTGACATCGCCGAAACAAAGGCTATGCAGGTCAACCAATACGCCAGGGAAAGCCAGCATCCGCTACTCTGTGAAATCGAGAAGGACGGTTAATCGCCGACCACTTGGGTATGAGGTGAAGCTATGTTAAACCGCGAGCTCGAAGTCACCCTCAATCTGGCCTTCAAGGAGGCCCGTTCGAAACGTCATGAATTCATGACCGTCGAACATCTGCTGCTGGCACTCCTTGACAATGAGGCTGCCGCGACCGTTCTGCGCGCCTGTGGCGCCAATCTCGACAAGCTCAAGCATGACCTGCAAGAGTTCATCGATTCCACCACCCCGTTGATTCCTGTCAACGATGAAGACCGTGAAACCCAGCCTACCCTGGGCTTCCAGCGGGTGCTGCAGCGTGCCGTGTTCCACGTGCAAAGCTCTGGCAAGCGTGAAGTGACCGGCGCCAACGTGCTGGTGGCGATTTTCAGCGAACAGGAAAGCCAGGCCGTGTTCCTGCTCAAGCAGCAGAGCGTGGCCCGCATCGACGTGGTCAACTACATCGCCCATGGCATCTCCAAGGTGCCTGGCCATGGTTCGCACGCCGACAGCGACCAGGAAATGCAGGACGAAGAGGGCGGCGAAACGTCCTCGTCGAGCAACCCGCTGGACGCTTATGCCAGCAACCTGAACGAGCTGGCCCGTGCCGGCCGCATCGACCCGCTGGTAGGCCGCGAGCAGGAAGTTGAGCGCGTGGCGCAAATCCTTGCCCGCCGGCGCAAGAACAACCCGCTGCTGGTGGGTGAGGCGGGCGTGGGCAAGACGGCCATCGCCGAAGGCCTGGCCAAGCGCATTGTCGATGGCCAGGTGCCCGACCTGCTGGCGCAGAGCGTGGTGTATTCCCTCGACCTTGGCGCACTGCTGGCCGGTACCAAGTACCGCGGCGACTTCGAGAAGCGCTTCAAGGCGCTGCTCGGTGAGCTGCGCAAGCGCCCGCAGGCGATCCTGTTCATCGACGAAATCCATACCATCATCGGTGCCGGTGCGGCCTCGGGCGGGGTGATGGATGCCTCCAACCTGCTCAAGCCGTTGCTGTCTTCGGGTGAAATCCGTTGCATTGGCTCGACCACCTTCCAGGAGTTTCGTGGCATCTTCGAGAAGGATCGTGCCCTGGCGCGGCGCTTCCAGAAGGTGGATGTCAGCGAGCCGTCGGTCGAAGACACCGTGGGTATCCTGCGCGGTCTGAAAGGCCGCTTCGAGAGCCACCACAACATCGAGTACAGCGACGAAGCCCTGCGCGCCGCCGCCGAACTGGCCTCGCGCTACATCAATGACCGGCACATGCCGGACAAGGCCATCGACGTGATCGACGAAGCCGGTGCCTACCAGCGCCTGCAGCCGGAGGCCAACCGCGTCAAGCGCATCGACGTGCCGCAGGTCGAGGACATCGTTGCCAAGATTGCGCGCATTCCGCCGAAGCATGTCAGCAGTTCCGACAAGGAGCTGCTGCGTAACCTCGAGCGTGACCTGAAACTGACCGTATTCGGCCAGGACCAGGCGATCGATTCGCTGTCTACCGCCATCAAGCTGTCCCGCGCCGGCCTCAAGGCGCCAGACAAGCCGGTCGGTTCGTTCCTGTTCGCCGGCCCTACTGGCGTCGGCAAGACCGAAGCGGCGCGGCAGCTGGCCAAGGCGCTGGGTGTGGAGCTGGTGCGTTTCGACATGTCCGAGTACATGGAGCGCCACACCGTGTCGCGCCTGATTGGTGCGCCTCCTGGTTACGTTGGCTTTGACCAGGGTGGTTTGCTGACCGAGGCGATCACCAAGCAACCGCATTGCGTATTGCTGCTCGATGAAATCGAGAAGGCCCACCCGGAAGTCTTCAACCTGCTGCTGCAGGTGATGGACCACGGTACCCTCACCGACAACAACGGGCGCAAGGCCGACTTCCGTAACGTGATCCTGATCATGACCACCAACGCTGGCGCGGAAACCGCGGCACGGGCCTCGATCGGCTTCACCCATCAGGACCATGCGTCCGATGCCATGGAAGTCATCCGCAAGAGCTTCACGCCAGAGTTCCGCAACCGCCTGGACACCATCATCCAGTTTGGCCGCCTGAGCCACGAAACGATCAAAAGCATCGTCGACAAGTTCCTTATCGAACTGCAGGCCCAGCTGGAAGACAAGCGTGTGCTGCTGGAAGTCAGCGATGATGCCCGCGGCTGGCTGGCGGCGTCGGGCTACGACGTGCAGATGGGTGCGCGGCCGATGGCGCGGCTGATCCAGGACAAGATCAAGCGGCCATTGGCCGAGGAGATCCTGTTTGGCGAGCTGGCCGAGCATGGCGGTGTAGTGCACATCGACCTGCGCGATGGCGAACTGGTGTTCGACTTCGAGACCACGGCTGAGGTTGCGTGATATTGGGGCCGCTTTGCGGCCCATCGCGACGCAAGGCCGCTCCTACAAGGGTTATGCGATTCCCTGTAGGAGCGGCCTTGCGTCGCGATGGGCTGCAAAGCAGCCCCCTGCAATTTCATAGGCACAAAAAAGCCCGGCACATGGCCGGGCTTTTTCATGGCTGGAGCTTAGCGCGCACGGTAAGTGATGCGGCCCTTGCTCAGGTCGTACGGCGTCAGCTCGACGCGGACTTTGTCGCCAGTGAGAATACGGATGTAGTTTTTGCGCATCTTTCCGGAGATGTGCGCGGTTACGACGTGCCCGTTTTCCAACTCCACGCGGAACATGGTGTTGGGCAGGGTGTCGACGACAGTACCTTCCATTTCGAAGCTGTCTTCTTTCGACATGCAGTTGAGCCCTCGGATCCAGTGTTAGCCCGACGCATATCCGCACCGGGCAAAAAAGTGGCGCCGATTATGCCGGAAATCTGCGTGTCAAGCCAATGCTTTCAGTTGAGGGTGACCCAGCGCTGGTTTATCAGCAACTCGATGGGCCGATACTGCGTCTTGTAGTTCATTTTCTTGCAGTTCTTGATCCAGTAGCCCAGGTAAACCGCCTCCAGGTCCTGGCGCACGGCCTCGGTGATCTGCCAGAGGATAGCGAAGCGGCCAAGGCTGCGTCGCTCCTCGTCCGGCTCGTAGAAGGTGTACACCGCCGACAGGCCATTGGGCAGCAGGTCGCACACTGCCACCGCCAGCAACCGGCCTTCCAGGCGGAACTCGTAGAACCAGCAGAACGGCAAGTCGCGCACCAGAAAGGTAGAAAACTGGTCGCGGCTGGGCGGGTACATGTCACCGTCGGCGTGGCGCGTTTCGATATAGCGCCGGTACAGCTCGAAGTACTCCTCCTTGAACGTCGGGCGCGCGGCGCTCACGGTCAGGTCGGCATTGCGCTTGAGAATGCGCCGTTGCTGGCGGTTGGGAATGAAACGCGCCGCGGGGATGCGCGCCGGCACACAGGCGTTGCAGTTCTGGCAGTGGGGGCGGTACAGGTGGTCGCCACTGCGCCGAAAGCCCATTTCCGACAGGTCGGCGTACACGTTCACGTCCATCGGCTGGCTGGGGTCGAGGAACAGTGTGGTCGCCTGCTCGTCAGGCAGGTAGCTGCAGGAGTGGGGCTGAGTGGCATAAAACTTCAACCGCGCCAACTCTGTCATGATCAACCCCTTCGGTGAGACTTTGTTTTAAGTGTAAGCCAGCTATGGCAACTCGCCTAGGCAACCCACGTTGCGCTATTGGGCTGGTCGAGGTGGCGGGCCAGGTAACCGGCGAACTCGGTGCGGCTGATGGCATGGGCACCCAGGCTGTGCAGGTGGTTGGTGGGCATTTGGCAGTCGATCAGCACGAAACCGGCCTCGCGCAGGTGGTTGACCAAGGTCACGAAGCCGACCTTGGAGGCGTTGTCGGCGCGGCTGAACATCGATTCACCGAAGAACAGCTGGCCCATGGCCAGGCCGTACAGGCCGCCCACCAGCTCGCCGTCCTGGCGTACCTCCACCGAATGCGCGATGCCACGGCGGTGCAGTTCGCAGTAGGCGTTGCGCATGGTGTCGGTGATCCAGGTGCCGTCGGCGTAGTCGCGTGGTGCGGCGCAGGCAGCGATGACGGCGGCAAAGTCGGTGTCGAAGCTGACCTGGTAGCGGCCTTGGCGCATCAGCTTGGCCAGCGAGCGCGAAACGTGCAGTTGGTCGGGCAGCAGCACCGTGCGTGGGTCGGGTGACCACCACAGGATCGGCTGGCCGTCCTGGTACCACGGGAAGCAGCCATGGCGGTAGGCCTGCACCAGGCGCTCGGGGCTCAGGTCGCCGCCAGCGGCCAACAGGCCGTTGGGGTCGTGCAGGGCCTTTTCCAGGGGTGGGAAGGTCAGCGAGTCGCGGGTCAGCCAGGTGAGCATGGTCTATCGTGCGGTGGGGGAGGGGAGAGGGCAGCATGGCGCGGGTGAAAAGCAGGGTCAATCTCTTTGGCTGCTTTGCGGGCACGCCCGCTCCCACAGGAACCCCACGGTCTTCAGCCTTGCGCAGCCTGTGGGAGCGGGCGCGCCCGCGAAGAGGCCGGCACAGGCCAGCAAATCAGGCAATTTCCTGCACATTCATGAAAGCGCAGGCACCATCCGCTACATTTGCGGTCACACCTGTGCAAAAACACAGCATAAGCCTTTGTCACAAAAGAAAATGCATGCTCAAATTGCAGCTATGTGAAAGTCGCCCCCGGGCAAACCCCCATGCGGCGTGCCGCCATGGCGGCTGGCGGGCAGTAATGTTAAAAGTAGTGGTTCATTGGCCGCTCAGCCGGCCGATCACTATTGGACGCGCACCACGCGCAGGAATAGACGCGTTTTGAAGAAATCCACCGCAACCCCAGCTCCCTTGCCTGTGCCCCTGTGGCGGCAGCAGCTGCATTACCGCCTCAAGGAAGGTGCGTTGATCGCGATCGGCGCCCTGTGCCTGTACTTGTGGATGGCGCTGCTGACCTACGACACCTCCGATCCAGGCTTCAGCCACACCAGCAACGTCGACCAGGTGCAGAACGCCGCCGGGCGAGCCGGTGCCTACTTCGCCGACATCCTGTTCATGGTGCTGGGTTACTTCGCCTACATCTTCCCGCTGTTGCTGGCGGTCAAGACCTGGCAGATCTTCCGTGAGCGCCATCAGCCCTGGGACTGGAGCGGCTGGCTGTTCTCCTGGCGTTTGATCGGCCTGGTGTTCCTGGTGCTGTCCGGTGCAGCGCTGGCGCATATTCACTTCCATCCGCCGGCGAGCATGCCTTTTTCTGCGGGTGGCGCGCTGGGCGAAAGCCTTGGCGAGCTGGCGCGCAACCTGCTGAACGTGCAGGGCAGCACGCTGATGTTCATTGCCCTGTTCCTGTTCGGCCTGACCGTGTTCACCGATTTGTCGTGGTTCAAGGTGATGGACCTGACCGGCAAGATCACCCTCGACCTGTTCGAGTTGGTACAGGGCGCTGCCAACCGCTGGTGGGAGGCGCGCAACGAGCGCAAACGCCTGGAGGCGCAGCTGCGTGAGGACGAGCCGGTGTTCAAGGCGCCGCCGACGGCGGCCGACAAGCGCGAGCCTGCCAAGCCGGCGTTGCGCGAGCGTATCTTCAAGCGTGAAGAAGCGCCCGCCCAGCCTGTTGTGCAACGCGAACCGACCCTTGCCCGTGAGCCGGTGGTGCCGCGCGAGCCGGTAGTGGCGCGTGAAGCCGTGGTGCCCCGCGAGCAGCCTGCGGGCCCGACCATCGTGCCACCGGCAGCGGCCAGGGCGCCTGAGCCGAGCAAGCGCGTGATGAAAGAGAAGCAGGCGCCGCTGTTCGTCGACAGCGCCATCGAAGGCACCCTGCCGTCGATCTCGATTCTCGACCCGGCCGAGCAGAAAAAGATCGAGTACTCGCCAGAATCCCTGGCCAGTGTCGGCCAGTTGCTGGAAATCAAGCTCAAGGAATTCGGCGTTGAAGTGGCGGTGGACTCGATCCACCCAGGCCCAGTGATTACCCGTTATGAAATCCAGCCGGCCGCTGGCGTGAAGGTCAGCCGCATCGCCAACCTGGCCAAGGACCTGGCGCGTTCGCTGGCCGTGACCAGCGTGCGAGTGGTTGAGGTAATCCCTGGCAAGACCACCGTGGGTATCGAGATCCCCAACGAAAACCGGCAGATGGTGCGCTTCTCCGAAGTGCTGGCCACGCCGCAGTTCGAGGAGCAGAAATCGCCGGTCACCCTGGCCCTGGGCCACGACATCGGCGGCAAGCCGGTGATCACCGACCTGGCCAAGATGCCACATCTGCTGGTGGCCGGTACCACCGGCTCCGGTAAGTCGGTGGGTGTGAACGCGATGATCCTGTCGATCCTGTTCAAGTCTGGCCCGGAAGACGCGCGGTTGATCATGATCGACCCGAAAATGCTCGAACTGTCGATCTACGAAGGCATCCCGCATTTGCTGTGCCCGGTGGTTACCGACATGAAGGACGCTGCCAACGCCCTGCGCTGGAGCGTGGCCGAGATGGAGCGGCGCTACAAGCTGATGGCGGCCATGGGCGTGCGTAACCTTGGCGGCTTCAACCGCAAGATCAAGGATGCCGAGGAAGCCGGCGAGGTCATCCATGACCCGCTGTTCCGCCGCGAGAGCATGGACGACGTGCCGCCTGCGCTGAAAACCCTGCCGACCATCGTGGTGGTGGTCGACGAATTCGCCGACATGATGATGATCGTCGGCAAGAAGGTCGAAGAGCTGATTGCCCGTATCGCCCAGAAAGCGCGGGCCGCCGGTATCCACCTGATTCTTGCCACCCAGCGCCCGTCGGTGGACGTGATCACCGGCCTGATCAAGGCCAACATCCCGACCCGCATGGCGTTCCAGGTGTCGAGCAAGATCGACTCGCGCACCATCATCGACCAAGGTGGCGCCGAGCAGCTGCTGGGCCACGGTGACATGCTGTACATGCCGCCCGGTACCAGCCTGCCGATCCGCGTGCACGGTGCGTTCGTCTCCGACGACGAAGTGCACCGCGTGGTGGAAGCGTGGAAGCTGCGCGGCGCGCCGGACTACAACGACGACATCCTCAACGGCGTGGAAGAGGCCGGCAGCGGCTTTGAAGGCGGCGGCGGTGGTGGTGGCGATGGCGATGATTCGGAAAGCGACGCCCTGTATGATGAGGCCGTGCAATTTGTGCTGGAAAGCCGCCGTGCGTCGATCTCGGCCGTGCAACGCAAGCTGAAGATCGGCTACAACCGCGCCGCCCGCATGATCGAAGCCATGGAAATGGCTGGCGTGGTCACCCCGATGAACAGCAACGGCTCGCGGGAAGTGATTGCCCCGGGCGGCCCGCGCGACTGATGAACACCTTGCCGGGTGCCAACGTTGGCGCCCGGCCTTTTCAATGCTCAATGAGGATTACCATGCGCGCGATTCGCATGCTGTTGGTTTCTGCCCTTGCTCTGGGCAGCGTTTCGGTTTTTGCCGGTGAGCAAGATGTACAACGCCTGACCCAGCTGCTGGAAAAGTCGCAGACCATCGAGGCCAATTTCTCTCAATTGACCTTGGGTGCCGACGGCACCAGCCTGCAGGAGACTGCTGGCCAGATGATCGTCAAGCGCCCGGGCCTGTTCTACTGGCACACCAATGCGCCACAGGAGCAGGTGGTGGTGTCTGACGGCAAGATGGTTACCCTGTGGGACCCGGACCTGGAACAGGCCACCGTCAAAAAGCTCGACGTGCGCCTGAACCAGACCCCGGCACTGCTACTGTCCGGTGACGTGTCGAAGATCAGCCAGAGTTTCGACATCGCCTCGAAAGAGCAGGGCGAAGTCATGGACTTCACCCTCAAGCCGAAGACCAAGGACACCCTGTTCGACTCGCTGCGCGTGTCGTTCCGCAAAGGCCTGATCAATGACATGCAGCTGATCGACAGCGTCGGCCAGCGCACCAACATCCTGTTCAATGGCGTCAAGGCCAACCAGGCGGTGCCGGACAGCAAGTTCAAGTTCGACATCCCCAAAGGTGCTGACGTGATCAAGGAGTAACCGGAGCTCGTCATGGACCTGTTTCGAAGCGAACCCGTTGCCCAGCCCCTGGCCGCCCGCCTGCGCCCGTCCAACCTGGACGAATACGTCGGCCAGGAGCACCTGCTGGCACGCGGCAAACCGCTGCGTGAGGCGCTGGAGCAGGGTGCGCTGCACTCGATGATCTTCTGGGGGCCACCTGGGGTGGGCAAAACCACCCTGGCGCGGCTGCTGGCGCAGTTCTGCGATGCGCACTTCGAGACGGTGTCGGCGGTGCTGGCCGGGGTCAAAGAGATTCGCCAGGCGGTTGAGGTGGCCAAGCAGCAGGCCGGGCAGTATGGCCGGCGCACCATCCTGTTCGTCGACGAAGTGCACCGCTTCAACAAGTCGCAGCAGGACGCCTTTTTGCCCTATGTGGAAGACGGCACCCTGCTGTTCATTGGCGCCACCACCGAGAACCCGTCGTTCGAGCTGAACAACGCGCTGCTGTCGCGGGCGCGGGTGTATGTGCTCAAGAGCCTGGACGAGGCGGCCCTGCGCAAGCTGGTCAACCGTGCGCTGACCGAAGAACGTGGCCTGGGCAAGCGCAACCTGCGGGTGGGCGACGACGCCTTCAAGATGCTGATGGCCGCCGCCGACGGTGATGGCCGGCGCATGCTCAACTTCCTTGAGAACGCCTCGGACCTGGCGGAAGACGGCAGCGAAATCGACGTCGAGATGCTGCAGAGCCTGCTGGGTGACAGCCGTCGCCGCTTCGACAAGGGCGGCGAGGCGTTCTACGACCAGATTTCCGCGCTGCACAAGTCGGTGCGCGGCTCCAACCCCGATGGCGCCCTGTACTGGTTTGCCCGCATGCTCGACGGCGGCTGCGACCCGCTGTACATCGCCCGCCGCGTGGTGCGCATGGCCAGCGAGGACATCGGCAACGCCGACCCGCGCGCGCTTAGCCTGTGCCTGGCGGCCTGGGACGTGCAGGAGCGCCTGGGCAGCCCCGAGGGCGAACTGGCGGTGGCCCAGGCCATTACCTACCTGGCCTGTGCGCCGAAGAGCAACGCGGTGTACATGGGCTTCAAGACCGCCCTGCGCGAAGCGGCCGAGCATGGCTCGCTGGAAGTGCCGTTGCACCTGCGCAACGCCCCGACCAAGCTAATGAAACAACTGGGCTATGGCGACGAGTACCGTTATGCCCACGATGAACCCGATGCCTACGCCGCCGGTGAAGATTACTTCCCCGATGAGCTGGAGCCACGCCAGTACTACCAGCCGGTGCCCCGTGGCCTGGAACTGAAGATTGGCGAGAAGCTGCGCCACCTCGCCGACCTGGACCGCAACAGCCCCCGGCAGCGGAGAAAACCGTGATTGCACTGATTGCCGCGGTGAGCGCGGGCGGTATCGCCGGCACCTTGTTGCGCTTTGCTACCGCCAACTGGGTAGCGGCCCACTGGCCACGGCACTTCTATGCCGGTACGCTGGCGGTCAACCTGGTTGGCTGCCTGCTGATAGGCCTGCTGTATGGCCTGTTCTTGCACAAGCCGTTGGCGCCGGTCGAGCTGCGCGCTGGCCTGATTGTCGGCTTCCTCGGCGGCCTTACAACCTTTTCCTCTTTCTCGCTCGATACCGTGCGCCTGATGGAAAGCGGGCAAGTGCCCCTTGCCTTGGGCTATACCAGTATCAGCGTGGTGGGCGGGCTGCTCGCAACCTGGGCCGGCCTGTCCCTGACCCGATTCTGAACCAACACCTACCTATAACGAGAGAACGATATGCTCGATTCCAAACTGTTACGCGGCCAACTTCAGGAAGTGGCGCAACGCCTGGCCTCCCGTGGCTTTAGCCTGGATGTCGCGCGCATCGAATCACTGGAAGAGCGCCGCAAGGCGGTGCAGACCCGCACCGAGCAGCTGCAGGCTGAGCGTAACGCCCGTTCCAAGTCCATCGGCCAGGCCAAGGCCAAGGGCGAAGACATCGCGCCGTTGATGGCCGACGTCGAGCGCATGGCTAACGAGCTGGCTGCCGGCAAGACTGAACTGGACGGCATTCAGGCCGAACTGGACGGTATCCTGCTGACCATCCCCAACCTGCCGGACGCCAGCGTACCGGTTGGTGCCAGCGAAGATGACAACGTCGAAGTGCGCCGCTGGGGTACGCCGACCGCCTTTGACTTCGAAATCAAGGACCACGTCGCCCTCGGCGAAGTCAGCGGTGGCCTGGACTTCGAGGCCGCAGCCAAGCTGTCTGGCGCCCGTTTTGCCGTGCTGCGTGGCCCGATCGCCCGCCTGCACCGCGCCCTGGCGCAATTCATGATCAACCTGCACACCGGCGAGCACGGCTACGAGGAGCATTACACCCCGTACCTGGTGCAAGCGCCTGCATTGCAGGGCACTGGCCAGCTGCCGAAGTTCGAGGAAGACCTGTTCAAGATCACCCGCGAAGGTGAAGCTGACTTCTACCTGATCCCGACTGCCGAAGTGTCGCTGACCAACCTGGTAGCGGGTGAAATCCTCGACGCCAAGCAGCTGCCGCTGAAACTGGTTGCCCACACCCCGTGCTTCCGCAGTGAAGCCGGCGCTTCTGGCCGTGACACCCGCGGCATGATCCGCCAGCACCAGTTCGACAAAGTCGAGATGGTGCAGGTGGTAGAGCCGGCCAAGTCGATGGAAGCCCTGGAAGGCCTGACCGCCAACGCCGAGCGCGTGCTGCAGCTGCTGGAGCTGCCGTACCGCGTGCTGGCACTGTGCACCGGCGACATGGGCTTTGGCGCCGTGAAAACCTACGACCTGGAAGTGTGGGTGCCGAGCCAGGACAAATACCGCGAAATCAGCTCGTGCTCCAACTGCGGCGACTTCCAGGCGCGCCGCATGCAGGCCCGCTGGCGCAACCCGGAAACCGGCAAGCCAGAGCTGGTGCACACCCTCAACGGCTCCGGCCTGGCCGTAGGCCGTACCCTGGTTGCCGTGCTGGAAAACTACCAGCAGGCCGACGGTTCGATCCGTGTACCAGACGTGCTGAAGCCGTACATGGGCGGCGTCGAGGTCATCCGCTAAATGGATTACCTGCCGCTGTTCCACAAGCTGCAGGGCGGCCGTGTGCTGGTCGTCGGTGGCGGTGAGATTGCCTTGCGCAAGGCGCGCCTGCTGGCGGATGCCGGTAGCGAGCTGCGCGTGGTGGCGCCGGACGTCGACGGCCAGTTGGCTGCGTTGGCCCGGGAAGGTGGCGGTGAGGTGCTGGTGCGTGGCTATCAGGCAGCCGACCTGGTCGGTTGCCGGCTGGTGATCGCGGCTACCGACGACCCTGGGCTGAACGCCCAGGTGTCGGCCGATGCGCAGGCCCTCAGCCTGCCGGTCAACGTGGTGGATGCACCGGCCCTGTGCACGGTGATCTTCCCGGCGATCGTCGACCGTTCACCGCTGGTGATTGCGGTATCCAGTGGCGGTGACGCCCCGGTGCTGGCGCGTTTGATCCGCGCCAAGCTGGAGGCCTGGATCCCGTCGGCCTATGGTGAGCTGGCCGGGCTGGCTGCGCGTTTCAGGCACAAGGTCAAAACCTTGTATCCGGACGTCAACCAGCGTCGCGGCTTCTGGGAAACCGTGTTCCAGGGGCCGATTGCCGAGCGCCAGCTGGCCGGGCAGGGCGCCGAAGCCGAACGCCTGTTGCAGGCGATGGTAGACGGCGCGCCGGTGCAGCAGGGTGGTGAGGTGTACCTGGTAGGTGCGGGCCCGGGCGACCCGGACTTGCTCACCTTCCGCGCCCTGCGCCTGATGCAGCAGGCCGACGTGGTGCTGTACGACCGCTTGGTGGCGCCTGCCATTATCGAGATGTGCCGGCGTGATGCCGAGCGCATCTACGTGGGCAAGCGCCGTGCTGACCATTCCGTGCCCCAGGACCAGATCAACCGCCTGCTGGTCGACCTGGCCAAGCAGGGCAAACGCGTGTTGCGCCTGAAGGGTGGCGATCCGTTCATTTTCGGCCGGGGTGGCGAAGAGATCGAAGAGCTGGCCGAGCATGGCATCCCGTTCCAGGTAGTGCCGGGCATTACTGCGGCCAGCGGCTGTTCCGCTTATGGCGGTATACCGCTGACCCACCGCGACTACGCCCAGTCGGTGCGCTTCGTCACCGGCCACCTGAAAGATGGCACCAGCAACCTGCCGTGGAATGACCTGGTGGCGCCGGCGCAGACCTTGGTGTTCTACATGGGCTTGGTCGGTTTGCCGACCATCTGTGCCGAGCTGATTCGCCATGGGCGGGCGGCGAGTACCCCGGCGGCGTTGGTGCAGCAGGGGACTACGCGTAACCAGCGGGTGTTTACCGGTACTTTGGCGGACTTGCCAGAGCTGGTGGCCCAGCATGAAGTGCATGCACCGACCCTGGTGATTGTGGGGGAAGTGGTGCAGTTGCGTGACAAGCTGGCCTGGTTTGAAGGTTCGCAGAACAGCTGACATTCATTGTTGGGGCCGCTTTGCGGCCCATCGCGGCACAAGGCCGCTCCTACAGGGGGCGCGTAGACCCTGAGGCTTGCGCGGTCCCCTGTAGGAGCGGCCTTGTGTCGCGATGGGCTGCAAAGCAGCCCCCGACAGACTCAACCCCGCCAAATCCCCTTGCCCACCAATCGCTCACGATCATGAGGCAAGCCAAAGTCCTGCAACGGCCCCTTAGGCACGATCCCGGTCGGGTTGATGGTCTTGTGGCTCATATAATAGTGCTTCTGGATATGCTCCATATCCACCGTGCCCGCCACCCCCGGCCACTGGTACAGCTCACGCAGCCAGTTTGACAGGTTGTGGTAGTCACTCAGGCGGCGCAGGTTGCACTTGAAGTGCCCGTGGTACACCGCATCGAAGCGCACCAGCGTGGTAAACAGGCGTACATCGGCCTCGGTCAGGTACTCACCCGCCAGATAGCGATTGCGACTCAGCAGGTCCTCAAGATAATCCAGCTCGTTGAACACATCGTCGAACGCCGCCTCGTAGGCGTCTTGCGTGGTGGCAAAGCCTGCGCGGTACACGCCATTGTTCACCGCCGGGTAAATGCGCTCGTTCAATGCCTCGATGGTCGGCCGCAGTGGCTCGGGGTAGAGGTCTAGCGTATTGCCGGTCAGCTCGTTGAACGCGCTGTTGAAGATACGGATGATCTCCGACGACTCGTTGTTGACGATGCGTTTCTCTTGCTTGTCCCACAACACAGGCACGGTCACGCGGCCGGTGTAATGCGGGTCATCCTGGGTATAGCGCTGGTGCAGGTACTGCAGGCCGTCGAGGTGGTCACCGCTGGAGCCTTGCTGTTGGTCGAAGGTCCAGCCATTGTCTTGCATCAACCAGCTGACCACCGACACATCGATCAGTGGCTCAAGGCCTTTCAGGGCCCGCAAGATCAGGGTGCGGTGGGCCCATGGGCAGGCCAGCGAGACGTACAGGTGGTAACGGCCGGCCTCGGGGGCGGGCAGCTGATTGCGGCGCTGGGCGTTTTCGCGTTTGAACGTGCCGTCCTTGCCGTTTTCATACCACTGGTCGTGCCAGCGGCCGTCGATCAAAAGGCCCATGGTGAGCTCCTGAAACAAAGTTGTTTGTCGTTGGAGCCCAGTCTAGGCCAAATCGTTCGAACAAATAGCGCAAAGATCGGGGTGCTATTATCGGCTAAATCGATCTATTGCGCGTATCCCAATAGCCTTGCGCTGTCGCGAACGCCTGCTCGCGGTCTTGGCCCAGGCCACGCAGGGCCAGGGCCATGGTCGCGATCAGGGCTTTTTCGCCATAACTGTCTTGCACTTCACCGCGCCAGAACGCCAGCAAGTGCTCGGCCTGCAGGCTGGCCGGTTTGACGTGGCGGCGCTCGCTAAGCGCTGGCCACTCTTCGTCCCACGCTTCGCCCGCCGTGGTGCCGTAGAGGTGGCTGATGACATCGGGGTTGACCTCGATCTCGCCGCCATCGCCTTTGATCACCACGGCATGGTCGCCCAGCAGGCGGCTGGCCTCACGGTGCACAGCCTGGTAACCGGGGTGGAAGATGCTTTGCAGGCCACAGCGGGCGCCCAGCGGGTTGAGCACCCGTGCCAGCGAATGGATGGGCGAGCGCAGGCCCAAGGTGTTGCGCAGGTCGATCATGCGCTGCAACTGCGGCGCCCAGTCGTGCAGCGGGGAGAATGCCAACTGGTGCTGGTCGAGGGCGTTGCCGACGGAGGCCCAGTCGCGGCACAGCGGGATCTGCAGCAGGTCGAGCAACTGCTCGCTGTACATGCGCCCGGCGGTGTGTGCGCCGCCGCCGTGCATCAGGATGCGCACGCCATTGCCGGCCAGGCATTTGGCCGCCAGCAGGTACCAGGGCAGGTGGCGCTTTTTGCCGGCGTAAGTGGGCCAGTCCAGGTCCACCGCAATGCTCGGCGCCTGCAGGTGGGCGCGCAGGGCCTCGGTGAAGCCGGCCAGCTCTTCGGCGCTTTCTTCCTTGTGGCGCAGCAGCATGAGGAAGGCCCCCAGCTGGGTGTCTTCGACCTTGCCTTCCAGCAGCAGGGTCATGGCCGCGCGGGCCTCTTCACGGGTCAGGCCGCGCGCGCCGCGCTTGCCTTTGCCTAAAATACGCACGAATTCGGCGAACGGGTGTTCGGCCGGCGTTTCAAGCGTTAGCGGGCGAGCTTCTTTCAAGAGGGGCTGGGTCATATGCAGTTGGTCGGCTTGGGCAGGCCCGCCAGCTTGGCGGCAAGTTTGGCGGGGGTGCCATTGAACAGGCGGTTCAGGTGCGGGCTGTTGCCCTTTTCCGGGCCCAGTTTCAGGGCCGTGTACTTGATCAGCGGGCGCGTGGCCGGGGACAGCTGGTATTCCTGGTAGAACTGGCGCAGCAGTTCGAGGATTTCCCAATGGTCCGCCGTCAACGGGATACCCTCGCGCTCGGCCAAAGCCTCGGCGGCGGCGCGGGACCAGTCTTGCAGGTCGACCAGAAAGCCGTCCTTGTCCAGGGCGATCGCCTGATCGCCAACGTTGAGCGTACTCATAGCCAGCTGTTGACCTTGTCGTAATGCAGCGACAGTTCGACGAACCTGGCGTAGTCCACGGCCTTGGCCAGGTCGTTGCCGACCGCGCGGGCTTGCACATCCTCATCCAGGGCGAACAGGCGCTGGGCCAGGCCGGCAGCTTGCAGCTGGTGGTGCGGCTCGCTGCCGCTGCGCAGGGCATACACCGCATCGCCGCACAGCAGCAGCGCGTCGTCGGGGCCGAGCAGGCGCAGGCAGCTGGCCAGGCGCTCGTCGCCAAACGGGGAGTGGGCAATTACATGCAGGGTTGTCATCAGAGCGTTACCACCTGGTCGAAACGGGCGATCAGCGCGGCAAGGGCCGCGTCATCCAGCACTTGCACGGGCAGCGCCAGGGCATCGGCTGCCAGGCCGCGGCGGTTGAGGCTGTGGCTACAGGCGAACAGCTCCTCGACACCGAACATCGGCAGCGCCTGCAGGTTGGCGGCCAGGTTCTTCTGTTGGACGGCGGTGGGTTGCTGGCCGGGAGCGAGCTGGAACACCCCGTCGTCCAGGAACAGCATGCCCAGCGGCAGGTCGAAGGCCCCGCCGGCCAGGGCAATGTCCAGCGCTTCGCGGGCCGATGGGCCATTCCACGGGGCCTGACGGCTGATGATCAACAAGGATTTGGCCATTTCAGTCGCCTCCGAAGCAGACAAGGCGGTCGGCAACCTGCGCCGCTTCATGCAGCTGGCCAAGCCCCGACAGTTCCCAAGGTTTGGGCAGGTTCACCGCCGGGCGCTGGTAACGGTTGGCTTCGGCCTCGTCGAGCACGCCACGGCGCAGGGCGGCGGCGATGCACACCACCGCGTCCAGTTGGTGGGTCTGGATAAAGGTACGCCATTGGCTGGCCACGTCCAGTTCGTCCTGGGGTGCGACCACGTTGGCCGAGGCACTGTGCACCCCGTCCTGATAAAAGAACAGCCGGGCAATCTCATGCCCGCCGGCCAGCACTGTCTCGGCGTAGCGCAAGGCGCGCCGCGAGGAGGGCGCATGGGCCGGGGAGAACACCGCGATAGCGAATTTCATGGCTAACTCATGCAAAGGAATGCCGCCATGATAAAGCAAAAAAGCCCGCGCCCGCTTGTGCAAGCGGGGCGGGCTTTCTATTCAAACCCCAGGTCTGTGCGATCCCAGAGGTGCTGCATATGCCTTGAACCCGACAGTGTAAGAGCTGGCTTGCCGGCGATGGGCCGCGCAGCGGCCCCGTCCCCCTGTCAGAAGGATAATAGACTCAACCCTGCGCCTTGCTCTCCGGCAAGAACCAGTTCAGCACCAGCGCACAGATCCCCCCGGTAGCCACACCCGACTCCAGCACATTGCGAATCGCCGCCGGCATATGCGCCAGAAACTCCGGCACCTGCGCCACGCCCAGGCCCAGCGCCAACGAAACGGCAATGATCAGTAGCGCACGGCGGTCCAGCCGGGTGCTGGCCAGAATATTGATCCCCGAAGCCGCAACCGCCCCGAACATCACCATGGCCGCGCCACCCAGCACCGGCTCCGGCACAGCCTGGATCACCCCGGCAACGCTCGGGAACAGCCCCAGCACCACCAGCATCACGGCAATCCACATACCAATGTGACGGCTGGCAATGCCGGTCAGCTGGATCACCCCGTTGTTCTGGGCAAAGATCGAGCTGGGGAAGGTGTTGAACACACCGGCCAGCAGCGAGTTGGCACCGTTGACCAGCACGCCACCCTTGATCCGCTGCATCCATACCGGCCCTTCGACCGGTTGGCGCGACACCTTGCTGGTGGCGGTAACGTCACCGATGGCTTCCAGCGAAGTCACCAGGTAAATCACCAGCATTGGAATGAACAGCGCCCACGAGAAGCCCAGGCCGAAGTGCAGCGGCGTCGGCACCTGGAACAGCGCGGCTTCGTGCATGCCGGTAAAGTCCAGGCGGCCCATGTAGCCGGCCAGTGCATAGCCAACCGCCAGGGCAATGACGATGGCGCAGCTGCGCATCCACACTACCGGCACGCGGTTGAGGATCACGATGATCGCCAGCACCACGCCCGACAGCAGCAGGTTATCGCCGTTGGCAAAGGTGCCATTGGCCATGGCGCCGAAGCCACCGCCCATGCTGATCAGGCCGACCTTGATCAAGGTCAGGCCGATCATCAGCACCACGATACCGGTCACCAGCGGGGTGATCAGGCGTTTGACGAACGGCAGGATGCGCGACACGCCCATCTCCACGAACGAGCCCGCAATCACCACGCCGAAGATGGCTGCCATCACACCCTCTACCGGCGTGCCTTGCTTGACCATCAACGCGCCGCCCGCAATCAGCGGGCCGACGAAGTTGAAGCTGGTGCCCTGCACAATCAGCAGCCCGGCGCCGAATGGGCCAAAGCGCTTGCACTGCACGAAGGTGGCAATACCCGAGATCACCAGCGACATGGAAACGATCAGGTTGGTATCACGCGCAGAAACGCCCAGTGCCTGGCAAATCAGCAGGCCAGGGGTAACGATCGGCACGATGATCGCCAGCAGGTGCTGAAGGGCAGCCAGCAGGCCGATCAGCAGCCGTGGCTTGTCCTCAAGGCCAAGCACCAGTTCATTGGCAGGCGCCGCTGCGCCTGGGCTGTGTTCGTGTGAGCTCATTGCTGAAAGCTGCCCCGGAAGAAAAAAGGAGCGCATTCTACGGGGTGAAGAGGGATTGCGGTAGAGAAAAGCACGATGGCGGCATGATCGGCGACCATTCGCCCAATTACCTGACTTTAGAGTCAGTGAGTGAGTTAGAAACCCACGTGGTTGCAGACTGTTTTGGGGCAGCTGTTACAATTTGTGTTTTTTGGGAAGGAATCCATGCGTCTAGCCATCATTCTTGCAGTGTTGCTCATCGTTGCCGTGTTCCCTTGGGCGCTTGCGGTGTATGGTGCAACCATCCTCGCCTACTACCTGTGGTATGTGATTAGTGGCCTATTTGCGACAGGTTTTCTGATTTTCGCTTATTGGTATTCGCACAAAACCAGCGAACGCATAAATCGCCGCCGTGCCAGGCAGGCCAAGCAAGAAAACAACTAACTACACTCGCGGGTAAAACCGCTCCCAGAGTAATCGCGCTAGCTTTCAGGTGTTGTGCAGTACAGTTGTCCCCATAGGGACTGCATATGTCTGCAGCCTGCGCGATCACCTGTGGGAGCGGGCGTGCCCGCTAAGAAACCAACGCGGTGGATGGCACCGGCTTCGCCGGTGTTCGCGGCTAAAGCCGCTCCCACAGTGATCGCGCTAGCTTTCAGGTGTTGTGCAAGACAGTTGTCACCACAGGTACTGCATATGCCTGAAGCCTGCACCCAATCCCTTTTCCAACGCCCACAAAAAAGCCCGCCGAAGCGGGCTTTCTCACACAGCAATCAGTCAGTCATCGCGACCCATGATGCCAAACAGCTGCAGCAGGCTGACAAACAGGTTGTAGATCGACACATACAGGCTGATGGTCGCCATGATGTAGTTACGCTCGCCACCATGAATGATCGCGCTGGTCTGGAACAGGATGCAGACCGACGAGAACAACACGAAGCCAGCGCTGATCGCCAGTTGCAGGCCGCTGATCTGGAAGAAGAAGCTGGCAACGACAGCACCCAGCAGCACGAAGAAACCAGCAGTGATGAAGCCACTGAGGAAGCTCATGTCCTTGCGGGTGATCAGCACATAAGCCGACAGGCCACCAAACACCAGGGCAGTCATGGCAAACGCCGAGCTGACCACTTCAGCGCCACCGGCCATGCCCAGGTAGCGGTTCAGGATAGGGCCGAGAATGAAGCCCATGAAGCCGGTGAGGGCGAAGGTGGACACCAGGCCCCAAGCCGAATCACGCAGCTTGTTGGTGAGGAAGAACAGCCCGTAGAAGCCGATCAACACCACAAATATGTTCGGGTAGCCGACGCGCATCTGCTGGGCCACGAAGGCCATGACACCGCTGAAGGCGAGGGTAAGCGCCAGCAAGCTGTACGTGTTGCGCAGGACTTTGCTGATCTCCTGCTGCTCGACCTGCTGGCCGTGGTGGACGGCGTAATCCTGTTCGCGCATGGCGACACTCCTTGGTAAAACCTGTGGTTTCAGACGTTCAGATGCTAGGAGTCTATCAGAGCTCCTGCAACCCGCGACACAGAGAGTTTGACAGCGTGTTTCATTACGGTATTATGGCGGCCGCAAAACGAGCTGGAAGCGTGGCCGAGTGGTTTAAGGCAACGGTCTTGAAAACCGTCGATGGGCAACTATCCTAGAGTTCGAATCTCTACGCTTCCGCCATATTCTGAAACCCCTGTGAACCTTGAGTTCCGGGGGTTTTCTCGTTTTAGGGCCACTGAAACCTCTTGATTTGGGTACACAAGGTGGGTACACAATGGCTCGCATGGCTACTCCATGGAAAGACCCTCGAACGGGCATTTACTACATCAGGCGGCGCGTCCCTAAGGACCTCGTTCAAGCCTTTGGTGAGCTCTACAAGAAGAGCCTCAAGACCAAGGATCTGAGCCTGGCTAAGCGACTCTTCGCCTCCGAATGGGTCTCCTCAGAGGAGGCCTTCGCTATGGCTCGCTCTCGAGGGGAGGGAAGGCCTCTGGATCACGTCAGTGGCTGCGATATCGCCCATACGCCGGATCTCCGAGAGAGCCTCACGGCCTTCTAGAAGCTTCCCAGCGTCCAGAGTGAAGCGTCCTTTGGAGTCCACGGTGGAGCTCTTCTTGACGTCCTCCAAGATCAACCTGAGCTTGTCGGGGTGAACGGCCATATGCTTCAGCTTCGCCGCTGAGAAGACCTTGGAGGGCTTCCCGTGGGCGTGCCTATGAGGATGAGATCACTGCATTCCTAGTGAATGTCCAGATTCAAGCATGCAGCGCTGTGGGCGTGGTTTTTGGACATGCGCGAAAAGGGCCATATGGGCGGTTTTCGGATGGGCATTTGATCCGGACTTCGGACATCCAGAAGGTAGAGAGGGAAGGGCGGTTTTGGGTTATTACTACCGTCAATTCGCGGTACGTAGTGGCTACCTTCAAGCGGGACGGTGGTCGCGGAAGTCTGCGTGAGTTCAAGCGCCTTACTGGTGGCGGATATGTCCCATCACCGAATCGCCTTCACTGATTTTAAACACTGGGCGCGCCGCCTTGCGGCCTGGCTGTCGTAAACCGAGCCTAAGCGTTCCGCCCAGTCTCGGCCCTGTCGGGCTGACATCCTTCGCGCCTTCGGCCATCCATGCCTGCGCGCTCCGCTTGCATATAGAGTGCCGGATTAATGGTCTTACCTGACTGGCTAGGTACGCCCGGCACGGTGGAGTGAGTTAGCCAGCGTGCCAACTTCATGGGTTACATCGTCCCGCTCCTGTCCACATGAGGCGTGAACGCAGATCGAATCCATCGCGGGTGGTACGAAAGATCTTCTCCAGAATACCCTCGGCCAGTAAATGAAAACGCCGCGTTGGTCGGGGCGCTTTTAAGGCTACTGGATGGTCTTGACCATGCTCCTAGATACCCAGCCCTGGATCTCCACGTCCTCGTGCTTGTAAATGACCTCCAGCCAGGTTTTGTCGGTAGAGTCTACAACCTCCAGCACGGCATATTGCTTCAAGGGCATGATCACCTCGGCCTTCATGCTTGGCGAGTAGCGGAGGTTTACGTTGTCCCTGGCCACGAGCCTCACACGCGCCTTGGCGCTTTTAGGCATATGGCAGATTAAGGAGCGAATCAGCCGATTGGCCTCGGCAGTAGACTCTGACTGAAGGGTTAGGTCGTTGATATCACACAGACCGTCCTTGAAGTCCTTCCACTGGCTTACAAGGGCCATCGTGCCTGAAAGGAAGCCCAGAATGTAGCAAAGCAGGAGGAACGCGGCAGGCGAAAGCGGCTTGCGATTCTCCTTGCCCTCAAGTGCATCGATAATTTCTGTCTGTAGCGAGGCTTCCTGAACGGGCTTGACGTCATAGCGAGCTGCCGGCTCCCGCACCAAGGCTGTCTGCTCGACGATTTCATATTCTTCAAACAGTTTGGCCAGCTTGCTTGCAGATGTGCGCTCGAGTGCCTCGAACAACGGCGATTCTGCAAGGATGGCTACCTGCTTCATCATTTCGCTGTACTTCGGCGTAGCGTGCAGCTTCGCCAACCAGTCAGTGAAGCTGTGCATCTGTGCGAAGCTCGCCAATGTGGCTTGAGCGGCTTCATTTTCTGCCCAGAGACTGCGGAAGGATTTCAGTCCATCTAGTGATCGAATCTGGCCTGAAATCCTCTCCATCGCTTGTGTAGCGGCGCTCTCGAAGCTGGGGAACTGCAATCCTGAAATACCACCAAACGGCTGAAATAATGGGCCGGAGGTTAGTCGCATGATGGCGTCAATCTGCTTGCGAGGATAAAGGCTATCCATCGCACGCATTGCTGCAGCCGCAGGTGCCGTGGCTTTGTCCGCGAATTCCCGGATTTGCCTAAAGGAAGCACCATGGGAGTCCTGAAGCAGAGAGCTAGTCACTCGGGCCTTTTCTAATAGAGCTTGGGTGCCGGCATAGCTTTCCTGGAAAGACTTGATGGCTTCGATGGATGAGCTGTTGATAGGGGAGGGAGGAAAGAGCGTCTCGTTCGCCATTTTCTGAAGGGCCGCCAATTCCTGGGGCGTTCTTTCCGCTTCAGTCTGGTTGATGGCTTCTATGTAATCAGCTACCTGCTGAAGTCGTTCGTCTTGATTCGACACCATCCCACCCCAAGTCTTCGGCTCAGGTCGAAAGGATACCTGTTCCGATTCCGCATGGGCGATGGGTTTTCCGGAGGTAGTGAAGATATCGATTATTTTTTGAGGCGTTTTAGGGGGTAGGGCGCGCCGCTTCGCGGCCAGGCTGTCGTGAACCGAGCCCTGGCGTTCCGCCCGTCTCGGCCCTTCGGGCTGACATCCTTCACGTCTTCGGCCTTCCAGGCCTGCGCGCTCTGCTTGCTTGGGACGAACTCCAGCCTTGCAAGGTTTCTGAGTCATTCCAAAGACAGGTTCATTTAGCTGCGGCGTTAAAAAAACGCTTCATTTCAGATCTAACAGGATATCTACAGCATACTCTTAACGACATGAGTCCTTATATTTTTTGCTCGCCCCTTGATAAGGTGTAATATTGAAGGGCGTGCGAAATATATTGACCTGCAAGAATCAAAGTGATTATACTGGCGCCATCTTAAAGTGGAGCGCTCACGGACACTGCAGGATCTCTGTAAGACCTCCGATCTCCATGGAAAGGCGCTATCAACGGTATGGATTATCGAGAAGCGTATAGAAGCCCCTTAACTGGGGCTTTTTTTTGTTTTCAGTTTGATGTTGTCAGTGGCCTCGCGGCATGGCCAGCCGCTAAAGGAAAAAAATTCAAAAATACCAAAATTTTTACTCAAGGTTTGCCGAATCCTACCGTTTTGGATAGGTAAGGTAATATCTTGAGAGCGTTATGACCAATCGCCAATGCTGCAATTCCACAACCTCCTTTATCGCGTCCTCGACTTTCGAATTTCTTGATACTGCTGAGACCTACAGTGCTTCAGTAAGCCTCAAGGACACTGGCCTCGTAGAGGCACTTCTCCATGATTTTCGCGTTGCCTTTACGCCATTTCAAGCGCACCAAGTGGCTGCATGTCTGATACAGGCAATCGGGCACCTGGGTGTTTCATTAACGAACTCCTATGATAGGAACACGCTGATGCTTCTCGACTCAATTGGTATCTGGACTCAACTCATCGTGATAAATCGATCAATCCCGAAGCCTGAAAGTGACAAGCTGGACGATCAAGGTTTTGGGCCCAATTATGTTGCCAGTGGCAGGTTTCAGGATCCCGATCCGTCTGTCACTTTTGTGAACGAGAGGCAGGCCGTTTACGACGTTTCAATCAGGCCCTACAAGGATGCAATCATGCTCAAATTCGGCTGGGTCGCCTGGATGTTCACCCCAACTGAAGCTGAATGGCTGGCCGATCAGCTATGGACTGCGGCGTTTTTGGCAGCAAAGCAAGCTAAAATCGTGGGTTGAATTTAGCCTTACTCATACGATTCGGAGGAGAACCAGTCCTTGAATATCGAATGCAGAAGAGGGTGCCTTAATTCATGCTTGCATAGAGGCGAAATGCTATTGTACCTCTTTGTAGTGAGAATTTACCTCTTCGACATCGTCAAATTTTTCTCGGCCTAAGACGCTTGAGGACAAGGCGATGTCCGCTGGCAGTAAGGGAGGAGTTCACACTATTGTGCAGACTCACGCGAGCTGCGGTGGTACTTCATAAGCCAGAGCAGAGGGAGCTGTGCCAACAGTGCTAGGCCAATGCTGGCCTGTGGGGTTTCAGCCAACCGATTCAGATTTACCAGAATGCTCCCGGATAGCCCGCCCAAAGAAATCCCGAGATTGAATGCAGAAATGTTCAAAGCCGAAGCGAAAGCCACGCCGTCTGGTGTCCATCGCTCAGCGCTTTCGATCATGCCGGCTTGAAGTGCGGGCGAAACACCAAACGCTAAGGCGCCCCACACAAACAGTAGAGCGACCATCGGCATCTGGAGTTGTACCGCGTGCATGATCGCGATCAGGGTGAATACGAGTGCGATCAGCTTCCAGCGTAGGGTTGAATACCAACCCACCTTCGAGGCCAGCTGCCCCCCTACCAGGTTACCTATGAGGGTCGCGAGGCCGAAAACCATCAGAAGTAAATTCGCAGTGGTTCGACTGAACCCTGTGACGTCGGTCAGTAGTGGGGTGATGAAGGTGAAGGTCGCAAAGCTCGCTCCGAATCCAAAGATCGTCACGCTCATCATTGCCAGAATGATCGGGTGGCGGAGCGTTTTAAGCTGCTTGCTTGGACTGCTTCTGCGCTCGGCGCTCAATGGTGGAACCCAACGAGCTATAGCGAGGAGGGCAATCAGGGCCATTGCTGCTACTGCATAGAAAGGGAGTCGCCAGCCTAGCTGGTTCCCGAGCAGGCTACCTAGAGGCACACCCAGCACCATGGCCAAGGTCAAACCCCCGAACATCAATGCTATCGCTCTGCCTGCTTGTCCTGGAGGCGCGAGTCGTGTCGCGACCGTCGCTCCAATCGCAAAAAAGCTTCCATGAGCTATTGCTGTGACGACCCTTCCGAGCATCAAGCTGGAGTAGTTGGAAGCCAGTGCCGACATCAGGTTGCCGGCCAGAAAAACGGCTAGCAAAATCAGTAGTACTGACCTTTTGGGGAGATGCGAGATCGCGAGAATGGTGATCGGAGTACCTACTGCAAGGGCCAAAGCGTAGTAGCTGACGAGCCCCCCCGCGTGAGCCAATGAGATGCTGAAATCCTGTGCTATGGAGGGAAGCACGCCCACCACCACAAATTCAGATACACCAATGGCGAAAGCTGCGACCGCCAGCGCCCACACACCCACGTGAAGAGACTTCGAAGCTTTCATAGCCGGCCTGCAGCCTCCATTGCGATCGCCTGGTCGACCTCTACAGGGGCACCAGAAATGCCAAGAGCTCCGATAACGTTGCCGTTTGCGTCATACATCACCACACCCCCTCCGAAGCTGATCAAGCCGCCGTTGGTGGCCTCGAGGGTGTAGATCGATCCAGAGGGACGCGCTTCGGCGCCGATGGTGATGCTATCGGTTCTAAAAAGGGCAGCAGTTCGTGCCTTCTTCACAGCAATATCGATTGCTCCAGGTATTGCGTTGTCCATGCGTAGGAATGCGCATGGAAGCCCTGAAGGATCGACTACAGAGATGCAGACGGGGTGCCCCAGTCGATGGGCAATTTCTTGAGCACGACTGATGACCTGCTGTGCAATTACTTCCATTATCAAATATCCCTTTCTTGTAGCCGGCGCTCAAACGGCATGGCGGCTCGGTTTGAGCGCGAGCTGGTCTTATGTGTGAGAGATCAAGAGCGGCTAAGGCGTCCCTATTTTGTCATTCCCACCAGTACTCAACCTGGACGCCAAAGTTGCTGCCATGTCGTGCGTTATTGAATGCGCCGGTGGACGATAGGGCAGAACCTTCGTCCATCTCGTCAGCTGCTTGCTGTGCAGCCCGGTTCCACTTGGCATAGGTGTAATAGAGGCGAATTTCTGGTCGATCCCAGAAACCAGGCCCTTTAGGCGACCAAGTCGGGGCGACGGTGAATTTGCTCAATTTTCTAGTGCCATCAGCGGCGTCGATCTGGTCGTGACCCAGCTCAGCAATCAGCTTGAATTGGTCAGAGATGGCATAAACAGGCCTAACACCTACTGACACCCAATCCTGCTTTTCTCCGCCGTCACGGTAATCCCGCTGTGCAACTACCTGGAACTGGCCTCCGAACCGAGGGGTGACCTGCCAGTCGAAGTAATCCAGGGCTCGCCAGCTGCGGTTGCTACGGTCGAGTTCCACATCCCCTGTGTAACCTAAGCTAGTACCGGGGCCTTGCCCATGCTGGATTGCTACGGTATTCGCATTACCGCCTAGAACGTCCTTCTGGCGATGCTGGGCAGTAACCGCCCACCCGCTGTGGGTGTCGCCGCGATCAGGATCTTCGATATAGCTGAAGCCGAACTCGAGTTCGCCACCAGGGTTAGTGTTGATGCCGCCGATATTGAAGTCGTGTCGGTTTGTGTAATCTTTTTGGAAGACATTGTCTTTCCGGGAGAAGGCGTAGCTATATTTAAGCCCCCCGAGCTCTACATCCTCAATGCCCGCGCCGGTACCGCTCTGATCCCAGTAGTAAAAGTCGGAAATATGGATGTCGTTACGTTTGTAAAACCGTCGACCTGCCCAAAGTGAGCCGTTATTGAGCTGAGGGACTTTGCTCCACTCTGCATAAGCTTGGACTACTCGCGCATACCCGTAGTCATCTGAAAACTTTGGAGTGTGCCCGTATTGGTTTTGTAACGCCGCCATCCCTTCAACGCTCAGAACCGATCCATCATCCAGTGTGGCAAGATCGTGACGGACACCGAGTTCTGCGTACTGCTCACATTCGTTACCCAAGCGGTATTTTGTAGGGGCTCCTGGTAACTGAAAGCAAGACTGTTTGCCTCCAGTGGTAGAACCTCCAATACCACTACGAAGATATCCATTGAACTCGAATGCATCTGCAGCCATTGGGGAAAGAATGCTGAGTGCAGCCGACAGCCCTAGCTTCTTGCTATTGAGCATGAATGATTCCTTTATTATTTGATTTATGGCAGGTAACGATTGTTCAGACGGGCGTTTGACGAACGCTTCTAATAGAGAGTCCTGCGGTAAAAAAGGGGCTACCTAAGCAGGCAGCCCCAAAGAATCAGCTCACTTTCTGTTCGCTGATGGAGGGTTGACGCGAGGAGTTGCTGGAGCGGCCTTGCTTCATCAGTGCTGGGCCAAAAACGGCGAGCGGGATAAGCAAGACGATTGGGAAGTAAAGCAGTTTGTCGATGCCGAAGGTGCTGACGACGAGTGCGATGGCTGCTGGCCCAAGGAGCATGCCCGAATAGCCGATGCAATTCACTATCCCAATGTTACGACCTGCATTCGCTGGGTCTTTCCGACCTGCGCTGGACAGCATGAGCGGTGCGATGCTCGCAAGGCCGAGACCAAACATTGCGAAGCCAACCAGGCCAGCAAACTCGGTGTTAACTACGACGATCAAGATCAAGCCAGCGATCGCGATTACAGCACTCAGGAAAACCAGTCGAACCGCACCGATCAGTGCTGCCAAACGGTCACCAACGACTCGGCCAATGAATTGAGCGCCGATGAAGACTGACACAGCGACACCAGCGTCAGCAGCCGTCACCCCGAGAACACGACGACCATACTCCTGGCCCCAGTCTGCTACAGCGCCTTCGCCAACCATGCTGCCGAGCAACAGGATACCGAACCCTACCATCAGTGCGATCACACCAAGGGAAGCGGAACTCGCCGACTTGGCCTCTTTCGAATCTACGGGTGCTTCCGGAACGACTTCATCACGATCGAGCATGAAGACACTGGAAATGATGCCGATGACGAGCAATAGCACACCGAGGACGGTGAACGGGACTGCAGCGCTTTCAGTGTAACGTGCCGCGAACCCACTACCCACCATGCCGAGAACGAAGCCGCCCAGGGAGTAGGCTGCGTGGAATGTGGTCATGATCGAACGCTGATAGAAACGTTCTACCTGCACGCCATGAGTGTTATATGCGGTGTCTGCAGCCCCACGAAGCAATCCAAGGATGACACCGAAGCTCAACGCAAAGTAAACGTCAGTGGCATAACCCATCGGGATGATGGAGAGCGGGTATGCAATTGCGGTTGTGAGGATAACTTTTTTGGCACCAAACCTATCCAGGAACATGCCGACGATGAACGAACCGACCGCACTGCCCACGCCAATACCAAAAGCGATCATGCCAAAGTTGGCGTCGCCCAGGTCACCATTAAGTCCCATGTGATGACGAAATGCCGATACGCCAGTAGACCAGATGTACATCATGGCACCGAGAATCATAAAGCCCGCGAAAGTAGCGATACGAGCCCTTCGGATTCGAGGGGTGACAAGGCTATTGTTCATGTTATTCATTTTCTAACACATTCCTGTCTGTTAAGGTCGGGTGTCATCCAATTGCAATGAATGGATGGCATTTTTATTAAAATTTATCCGCTATCCTTAGCGCATTTGCCGCAATTGTCAGTGCAGGGTTAACTGCTGCTGAAGAGGGAAATGATGAGCCGTCAACAATCCATACGTTGTCAAGGTCATGCATTTTGCAGTTCGGATCAAGAACGCTTTTCTTTGGATCCACTCCCATTACCGCAGTACCGCACTGATGAGAGTTTGTCGCGATACCCATACGTTCAGTGAGTACAACAGGGAAGCCCGCTTTTTTCATGATGGCGGTGGTTTTTTCAACCAGCTGATCATGTGCGCTCAAGTTGTTGGGCGTCCAATGGACTTTGATCGAGTCGCGCTCTTCATCATATACAACGCGGTTGTCCTGAGTTGGAATGTCCTCAGAGGTCAAATACAGATCGACGCTGTGGCCAGTGATGAAGCGAGAAACGATCTTCGGAATCCACGGGCGCATGGGCGTGATCATGGGCTCGCGAATTTTACCGAGCATCTGGACATTTCCCAAAGGGAACGTATTGTGTTGACTAGCCGAATACCAATCGTTGATGGCCAAGGTTTTTTGGAACTTGACCTTGTTGGTATGCAGCGGATCGACTGCGATCATGAACGTGCTGTTGTGCACCATGTAGTTCCGACCCAGTTGGTCAGAGCTGTTCCCAAGGCCTGCAGGGTGCTGTTCATTCTTCGAGCGGAAGAGGAGGGCAGCACTGTTTACCGCACCACATGCCAGAGCAACTCGTTTCGCCAAGATTCTGACCGGACGACCATCCTTTACACCAAGAGCCTCAGTAACCCGCTTGCCGTCTTGGCTGGTCACGAGCTTGTTGATTTTTGTGCCTACCATCAGCCTGGCACCGGATTCCAATGCTGGGCGCAGGGTCGAAATCTCAGCGTCACCTTTAGCTTCGAGCAGGCACGGGTAACCATCGCACGTAGAGCAGAGCACGCAGGCGCCATCTTCGCCGTAGTCAACGGCAGCCGGCATTACGAAAGGCGACAGTCCGTCATCTTTCATCACTTTCTCTAACGCGAGCAGCGCGGGGTCATGCTGCAGGCCTGGCCAAGGATATGGTTGCGAACGCCAAGGCTCGGTCGGATCTTGACCTGCATTGCCGTGCACCTTGTAGAGCTGCTCTGCTTGGCAATAGAACGGTTCCAATTCCGCATAGCTGATTGGCCAACCTGGCGCGGTTCCTTCGGCATGCTTCACATCAGAGAAGTCTACCTCCCGGAAGCGCGGCAGCATTGCGCCATAAAACTTGGTATTGCCACCTACGTAATAGAATACGCCTGGCGAGAAAGGCTTGTTATCCCTGTCCAGCCACTGTTCCGCGTTCCTGTAGCGGCCTTCGCCAAAAACGGCTTCAGCACTCCAGTTCTCGGTTTCACGAGGAAGAAAATCGCCGCGTTCTACGACCAGAACATCGAGCCCTTTTTTGATCAGAGCATGAGCAAAAGTGGATCCGCCCATGCCCGATCCGACGATCAGAACGTCGCAGGTCACTACACCATTTTCATCAGGCTTCACGGTTGGGTAGGAGCGCCGGCGAGCCGGCGCTCCTTCCAAACGGGCTTGCTCTGAATGAGTGTTTAATACTTCAGTACTCATTACTGCATGCCTCAGTTTTCGTTACAGGTGCTGTTCTTTGTTGCGCAGTTCCCAGTACTCATCCTGGCGTTCGTCAGTGATGTACTCTGGAACCGGGAAGTCCCACCAGCCTGGTACCCAAGGGCCAGCCGCATCGCGGTCGGTGGGCACTTCAATCAGTACTGGCTCGTTGGCTTCCAGTGCCTGCTGGAGGATCGGCTCAAGCTCTTCATTGCTATTTACGCAGAAGGACTTCATGCCGAACGATTTACCCAGTGCTGCGTAGTCTGGGGAGTACGGTTCGCCGTTTGGCAGGTTGAACTCACTGCCGATGTGACGGCTGGTCTGCTTACGCTGGCCGCCGCGAATCGACATGTACCCTGCGTTGTTTTGGATCAAGAACACCACGGGGATGTTGTTGGTCACGCAGACTGCGATTTCCTGTGGATTCATCAGGAAGTCACCATCGCCCAGGATGCAGACAACTGGCTGGTTAGGAGCGGCCAGCTTGGCGCCGATGGCTGCAGGAACTGCCCAGCCCATGGATGAGAAGCCGCCGGAAGTCAGGTGAGTGCGAGGGGAGTAGACCGGGAAGGTCTGCTTCACTGCGCCTTGGGCGTTACCGGAACCAACAACCACAATGGTGTCACGTGGGAAGATCTTGCGCAGGGCGCCCAGTGGGCGTTGCGAGGTGAAGGGGAAACGATCCGAATCACGACGGGTGGCAAGCTTGGCTTCCCACAAGTCCTGATTCTTTTTCAGATCTTGCAGGTACTCAGTGCGATCAACGGTTTCGCCTTTGAGCTCCTCAACAATGTGAGCGAGCGCGTATTTGGCGTCGGATACGATACCTACTGCTACCGGGTAGTTCTTGCCGATCTCGTGTGGATCGATGTCGATGTGAATCAGGCGGCCTGGCGGAATCGAGAAGGTTACGCCTTGGGCGTAGCTCGAAGACGACCAGTCAGTGAAGCGGCAGCCTACAGCAAGAATCACGTCGGAGCTGGAAGCCATGGCGTTGCCGCACAGAGTACCAGTCTGGCCTACGCTGCCTGCGAACAGAGCGTGGTCTTCGGGGAAGCCGCCCTTACCGTTCCAGGTGGTCACTACTGGAATTTTCCAGGTCTCGGCCAGTGCCACGACTTCGTCGAACGCTTCTGCAGTGATGACGCCGCCACCGATAACGATCATCGGACGCTTGGCTTCACGCAGAACTTCGGCCGCACGCTTGATAGCCTTAGGGTCAGGGTAGACTTTGCCTACCGGGATACGCTCCTGCAGGTCGTGCAGAGTTACTTCACCAGCTTCTGCTTGGACGTCCATCGGGATTTCGATGTGCACAGGGCCTGGTCGACCAGTAAGCATCGAGCTGAAGGCACGGTGCATGATGAACGGCATTTCTTCAGTGCGGGTGGCGACCCAGTGGCGCTTGGAAACGGCTTCGGCGATTTTCGGGAAGTCGTTGTCGGTATAGCGCTCCAGCTCCTGAAGCAAGCCGTGGCCACGCATGTGAGTGGGTGGGCCACCGGTGATCAACATGCAGCTGGTGGAGTCGGTGTAGGCAGTGGCCATACCGATCACGGTATTACTGGCACCAGCACCAATGGAGGTCACGGCAACCATAGGTTTGCCAGCTACACGGTAGTAGCCGTCTGCCAGGTGGACTGCGCTTTGCTCATGGAAAACCTGAATGAACTTGAGTTTGGATTCCTCTTCCATAAAGGCATCCATCAAAGTCCAGATGCCGTGGCCAGGAATACCGGCAACGTACTCGACTCCATAGTTTTTCAGCGTTTGAGCAACCACTTGGCTAGCAGTTAACTTCGGCATACATCACTCCTAAGTGGAGGGTTTCACTAAACGTTCTTCAGGGGAACCGCGTGGAGTAACCTTGAAGATCTCGATTTACCGGTCAGGTATTTACTTACGCGCTGCCCACACCAAACCCTGTTTGGTTAGACGGCGAATATTTGGATCGGCCAGGTTGCTGGTGTCGTGGCCGATGGAGTGGTAGAACACACGGCCTTCTCCCCAGTTTCGAACCCATGCAACTGGGCTACGATGACCTTTTAGCCATGGCATTGGGTTGCCATCAAAAGTAGTTTCCGCAAGGACATGGATGTTTGGGTCGACCTGCATGTAGTACTGCTCGGAGCGAACCTCAAAGTCTTCAACGCCTTGAGTGACTTCGTGATCACGGTCGATGAAGTTGACCATGTACGGGTGTGGGTACCCTTCGCCAGCCGGGTGCTCGAGGAAGGAGCCGCCCAGCATGAAGTGATACTTCAGGCTTGCGCGGAACGCCGCGCCTGCGCCGTGCCAACCAACAAGGCCCACGCCGCTTTCGACTGCTTCAGAAAGATGTTTTTCCTGTGAAGCAGTGAGGGTTTCGGTGGTGACAGCGTTGTTCCAGCCGATGATGATCAGGTCATAACCTTTGAGGTCACGATCCAAAGTGAAGATGTCAGTGGACTCTTCAACGTCAAAGTCCAGCTCCTTGAAGAGCTCGCGAGCCCAGCCCGCGATTTCGTAGGGATAATGTCCAGGCCAGCCGCCGTAAAGATAGAGAGCGCGAGTCACGGTTATACCTCCAATATTTATTTTTGACGAAGAGTATCCATCGATATAGCTTCGACAGAACTCTCAGCTATTGCATTACCTTTATTCAGGCAGCACGAAGTCACCGCAATGAACACGGGGTAACTACGCATTGGCCATTGCCTACCTACACTGTTACAACAAGGGGATTGCTCGCTGTGTATGCCTTGCGTTCAAAGTAGGGGACTTATCTAACGATGATCTCACTGCGCACTTAAACTCCGGGTAAAGGCGTTCCTAGCCGTTAATACATCTGAGTAGGTCTGAGTCTGAGCTTTGGGGCTCCGACGCATGGACGCATTTCGGGCTTTGATGGCAGTGAATCTAAGAGGTAGCTGGGATGTGAGCCGCAGAGCTAGCGACGGCAGGCATCTCGCTTGATGATCTCGCCAAGCTATTTCGCTGGGCTTTTGGGCGCTAGACATAAGCGGCCTCGTTTCTTGTTAAGGTTGGTTATTCGTATAACCTGTGAGCACAAGGTAACACGCGTTTTACGCTTGTCAATACCCTTTGGCGACAAAAGGTCGCGCTATGGGAGGCTAATGCGCTCACATTCGGTGGGGAATGGTTTAGAGGTCGAGATCCCCGTATTTCGCGGCTTCTAAGGGAGAATGGGGGTAATCGAGGCGAGATTTTTCTTCTGCCTACGCCTGTGACAGCAAGCCTAAAAAATCGAGGCGGTGCGTCTTCTGGGTGGGGTGTGGAAGCCGAGTTGGAGCTTGCCAGCTAGACCTAGCGGGAAAAAGGTTAACCTGCTCATGCTCCAGCCGTTATTCTGAGCAGCTCGAACGTAGCGCTTTGCAGAGCAGATACTGCAAGTCATAGAGATAAATACAAGGGCAGATCTTCAGATGGTTTCGATGAAAGATGTGGCAAAAGCGGCGGGCGTTTCTCAGCCAGCGGTTTCCTATGCCTACAGCGGCTCCAGTAAGGTCTCTGCCAGCCAGCGGGAGCACATTCTTTCAGTTGCAGCTCGCTTGGGTTATCCAGGGCCAAACCTTCGGGGGAGAAGCCTGCGATCGGGCCGAGTCGGTGCTATTGGACTGGTCGTAATGGATCAGCTGTCGTATGCGTTTGATGACCCGTGGGCGATGTCTCTTCTGAAAGGGATCGCCAAGGTCAATGAACTGGCGAACGTCGCATTGACACTCTTCCCGCTGAAAAGCAAAAAGCTTGAGGGTGACCAGGAAGGTGATTCCAACCTGGCTGTGAGAGGGCTGGTCGACGGCCTGATCATCTCTACGTTACCTGACGATCATCCAATCACCCAATTCATCGTAAAGCGCAACATACCTGCGGTGATCATCGACTCGCCGAGACTTGAGGGGGTGCATTTTGTTGGGATCGACGACCGGCAGGCTGCTACAGATCAAATGGAGCACATCCTTGGGCTGGGTCACAGAAAAATAGGAATTCTGGTTGAGCGCTTGATCCCCGATGGGAAGAGAGGACGCGTGAGCCAGAAGAGGTTCAAGCAGTCGACGGAGTTGATCGCTAGGGAACGCCTCACGGCCTATATCGATACTGCCAAAAACTACGGTATTGGGTATGACGATTTGGTGATCGTGGAGGCCGGTGGTTTCACCGACGCACTTGGGCGTGAAGCGGCTGCAGCCCTGCTACAGGAGGCAGGTGTTACTGCAATCGTTGCCAGCTCTGATGTCATGGCTCTCGCGTGCCTGTCGCAGGCAGAAGCTGAGGGGATAGCGGTGCCTGGGCAGTTGTCCATTATTGGATTCGATGATGTCCCAGACGCGGCGCCAAAAGGGCTTACCACCATACGGCAATCCATCATCGGTAAGGGCGAATGCGCTGCTCGGATCTTGCTCGATGAGCTGGAGGCATCTGAACCTCTCCAGCCAGTCGTAAAAATCTTCGAAACATCTCTAGTGGTTCGAAGCTCGACTCGACAGCTCTAGATCTGGAGTGCGTCATATTGCGTCACTTTGTATCTGCTTGAGAAATTGGCCCCTTGAGCTCCACCACTTAATCTGAGATCGCAGTGCGGCGGTTTCCTAAAAATAATTTTTGTGGAGCACACTCCCGTTGTCATCCTGGCTGTATCGCCAGGGTGGTGGCTGTGGGTGCCTGATAGGGCTAGGCATGGAATATCAACTGGATGTGCCCTCTGAGAAGGTGGCGGCGCCGCATGGAGCGCTGTCGAAAGGTTTGAGCAGCCGCCAGATCACTATGATCTCTATCGGCGGCGTCATTGGTGCTGGTTTCTTCGTCGGCTCCGCGAGCGCTATCAGTGCAGCGGGGCCTGCTGTATTGGTCTCCTTCGGTATTGCGGCGGTTTTGGTCGTGCTAGTGATGGGCATGCTCGCCGAGCTCGCGACCGCTAACCCAGATACAGGCTCATTTTCCACCTATGCACAGCAAGCGATGGGGCGCTGGGCCGGCTTTTCGATTGGCTGGCTTTACTGGTGGTTCTACGTGCTCGTCATCCCACTAGAAGCTATTGTGGCCTCCGACATTCTCGGCGGTTGGCTAGGAGTTCCCTCTTTAGCAATTGGCGTGCTACTCATCGTAGGTCTCACGCTGACCAATATTCTCAGCGTCAAAAACTTCGGCACGCTCGAATACTGGTTCTCCCTGATCAAGGTCGTCACCATCCTGGCTTTCATCGGCCTGGGCGTGTTCGCTATTTCAGGAATGCTCCCCAGCAGTACAGCGAGTGGGGTTGGTCACCTTTGGCAGGATGGTGGGTTTGCACCCACAGGACTCCCAGGAATTGCATCAGCGTTGGTACTCGCGCTGTTCAGCTTCACAGGCATGGAAATCGTGACCATCGCTGCAGCCGAATCTGAAGACCCTCGCGCAAACATCCGAAGGGCGATCCGTTCTGTGGTGTGGAGAATGCTGATTTTCTACTTCGGCTCGATTTTCGTAATTGTTGCGTTAGTAGCCTGGAACTCGCCTCGCTTGGAGGTTGGATCCTTCCAGTCCGCGCTAGAGGTAATGGGTATTCCTGGTGCTGCCGGCATCATCCAGGCGGTAATCTTGGTGGGTGTGGCTAGCACGCTCAATTCAGCGATTTTTACTGCGTCGCGGATGGGCTATTCGCTGGCAGTGCGACGGGACGCACCATCTTCATGGGCCCAGACGACCGCTAACGGCGTGCCGAAGGTATCCATCTTTTACGCGAGCGCCGGTGCGTTAATACTATTGGTCGCAAACTATACGTTGCCGCAGGCAGTGCTGGTGCCCCTGATTGCCACGATCGGCACCATTGCCCTTGTTATGTACTTGGTAATCGCAGTGAGCCAGGTGATTTTGCGTAAGCGAGCTATCGCTGAGGGGAAGGCGCTAATTGTGAAATTCCCGCTATTCCCAGGACTGTCCTATTTCACCATCGCGGCAATCGTTTCGTTCTTGGTATTGATGGCTGTGGTGCCGGGGCACCAAATGGAGCTACTCGTGTCATCGGTACTTACTTTGGCACTGATTGTCATCGGTGTCGTCCTGCAAAAACGAGACAAAGCATGATGTAGCTTTCTACAGACTTGTTGTGTGCGGTACTCACCAAACTTGGCCCATCTTCGGATGGGCGTTTTTTTTGGACTTTTTATGAATGCATTGACTGACGATTTTTACACAATTTATAGGAGAAACCTGGTTGCCTGCCGAGTCGCATTTTTCCTCTCGGGTGTGGCGATGGGGGCTTGGGCGCCGCTCGTTCCATTTGCAAGAGAGCGAGCAGGTATAGGTGATGGTGAGCTGGGTATCCTGCTGCTTTGCCTAGGTACTGGCTCAATGTGCATGATGCCTTTTGTTGCCAGGATCGTGAGCAGGGCCGGCTGCAGGGCTGTGATGATGACCGCGATCCTAGGAGCTGTGACGAGCCTTGTGATTTTGGCGAGCGTCACAGAGTTCACATCACTCGTACTATTTCTGCTCGTCTTTGGTGCCTGCATGGGCACTGCTGATGTGACCATGAATCTGCAAGGCTCCCTTGTGGAACGGGGATTAGGGCGCTCGATGATGTCTGGCTTCCACGGCTTGTTCAGCGTTGGAAACATTTTCAGTGCATTGGTGGTTTCAGGGTTGTTGTGGTGTGGGCTTACTCCAGTCGCCGCAGTGTGTGTGCTAGTGGCTATGGTTTCAACGCTCTTGCTGACCTTGGGACGTCATATGCTTCCTTACGGAGAAAGCAGTGGTGGGGCGATGTTTTCAAGGCCAACGCCATATGTTCTCTTGTTGGGGGTTCTTTGCCTAATCGCATTCTTGGTCGAAGGTTCAATGCTTGATTGGAGTGCTGTATTCCTGAATACCGTCAGAGGAATGGATATCAGTCATTCTGGGATCGGCTTTGCGCTTTTCTCCGTCACAATGGCGATAGGAAGGCTTTCTGGAGATTGGTTGGTGCCAAGGCTCACTGAGCGGGTCGTCTTGGTGGGAGGGAGCTTCCTCGCCTTGATGGGAGTATTGATTGCCCTGGCCATCGACAATCAATTCGCTACGCTCGCTGGATTCGTTCTTATCGGTGCCGGCATTGCCAATCTGGTACCGGTTTACTGCTCGGCTGCCGGCAAACAAGGCGCCATGCCGGTAGCCATGGCCCTCTCGACGGTTAACGCCATCGGCTATATGGGGATTCTGATGGGGCCGGCCATCATTGGCTTCGTAGCGCATTTGACTACGTTAAGTACCGCTCTGCTGGTTACAGGCCTTCTGTTGATGATGGTGCCTGTCACAGCGAACACGGTGGTCAAGAAAACCTGAAACAAAAAAAGCCAGCACAGTGTGCTGGCTTTTTTATCGGTTACTGATTCAGAGAGCAGGTTCGCCGAAGCCAATCTCTTTCTTGCCATAGCGGCGAACACGGATGTTCGCTTGCTCGGCGTGGCCTACAAAACCTTCCATCAAGCACAGGCGCGAGCAGTATTCGCCGATCAGCGAAGAGGCTTCGTCGGTCAGGATGCGCTGATAGGTGCAGGTTTTGATGTACTTGCCAACCCACAGGCCACCGGTGTAGCGAGCGGCTTTGTTGGTCGGGAGGGTGTGGTTCGTACCGATCACCTTGTCGCCATAGGAAACGTTGGTGCGGGCACCTACGAACAGAGCACCAAAGTTGGTCAGGTTTTTAACGAAGTAGTCGTCGTCATGAGTCATGATCTGGACGTGCTCGGAAGCGTATTCGTCCGAGAATTTGACCATCTCTTCGTAGTTTTCACAGAGGATAATTTCGCCGAAGTTATCCCAAGCCTCACGAGCAATTTTCTGAGTTGGCAGCTTGACCAGCAGGCGCTCGATCTCTTTCAGCGTTTCCAGGGCCAGCTCACGAGACGTGGTCAGCATCACTGCTGGGGAGTCCACACCATGCTCAGCCTGGCCCAACAGGTCGGTCGCACACAGTTCACCGTCTACGGAGTCATCTGTGATGAGCAGAGTTTCGGTTGGGCCTGCGAACAGGTCGATGCCAACACGTCCGAAGAGTTGACGCTTTGCTTCGGCAACGTAAGCATTGCCTGGCCCGACGATGATGTCTACCGGGCTGATCGACTCGGTACCGATTGCCATTGCCGCAACAGCTTGAATGCCACCCAGACTGTAGATTGCGTCGGCACCGCCCAGAGCTTGAGCAGCGACGATGTATGGAGCCGGTTTGCCCTGGAAGGGTGGGGCAGCAGTGGTGATGTTCTTCACGCCAGCCGATTTAGCGGTGACGATCGACATGTGGGCCGATGCCAGCAGTGGATACTTGCCGCCTGGCACGTAACAGCCAGCCGCGTTTACTGGGATGTGTTTATGGCCGAGGATGACACCTGGAATGCTCTCGATTTCAACATCCAGAAGGGATTTACGCTGTGCATCAGCAAAGCGGCGTACCTGCTCTTGCGCGAACAGAATGTCGTTGTACTCACGCTCGGTGAGCCTGGAAACACATTCTTTGACTTCGGCATCGGTCAGGCGGTAGTCAGCGCGATCCCAGCCATCGAACTTAACCGAGAGTTCACGGACAGCAGCGTCACCACGCTTTTCGATATCCAGCAGAATGCGGGAGACATCAGATTTTACCTGCTCGTTGCGATCAACCTGCTGTTCAGTAGGTTTAGCCTTTTTGATCCACTCAGCCATCACATCACCTCTATCGGGCGCACACAGTTTTAGGATTATTGAGCAGCACTCGATGCTGGCCGCCGAATAGCACGGACCGCACATTGCGACCTGCGGCGCTTTCGAATGTTGAGCTGCTGGAATCAAATTACCGGTGGATGGTGACGCAAACAATTTCTCACAAGAACGAGATGTGACGCAGTGTGACGCACAAATGGGCAAAATATGACGCATCAGTCATGGTGGGTCAAACCGGGTCAATGGACGAGGTTCCAGCACCCAGGTAGTCGATCACTTCTTTTGGGATCGACGGGTCATCAGGAGACAGAACAGTAGCCCGACGAATGTGGTTTCTCTTCATCAGCCCCTTGGAGACGAAATGCATCGCGACTTTGGAGGCTACTGGCTGCCGCACCATGGTGGCGGCGATCCCACTAGCAACGCCGAAAACGAACTTTCTCGAGTTTCTGCTCACAGCTGCCAAGTTGGTGAAGGTAATTTCATTCTTCTGGATGGTTTCAAAATCTACGCAAAAAATGCGGTTAGATATCAAGAATGTTAAGCCATGGTATTTGAAGTGGTAGTCGATCTTCCCACTGCCATCTTGGTTGGGAAAGCGCTCAACATAATAATGCATGAGCATGCCGTTTTTTTCGTAGATGCAAAAAACCGATCGTACAATTTTTCCTTTGTAAATAGATGAGTGATGGTATCGCTCATAAACCCCCGTTAGCTCTCCTAGGTTGGAGTCGTTTTCCTGCAAGAGCTCGTTGATGAACATGAGCATTTTGGGGGTTTGGATTAGGTTTCTAAAAAGGTGGAAGTGGCCACCCTCAATCATTGAGCGGAAGTCATTCGGGTTGCTAAACAATACGTCGTTGCTTATGCCGAAGAAGCTTGCAATTGATCGCAAGTTTGCTTTTGAAGGCTGGTGGGTGCCAGCAAGGTACTTGTTGAATTGTTGCCGATTTATGCCGACACGCCTGCACATTTCTGAAACGGTACCAACCTGCTCGCAGAGCATCTTCAGGTTTTCTTGAAAGTTATCTTGATTATGCATGGTCTGTCTTTTGTTGAGATAGATCGACTTCATCATCTTATGGTGTTTCAAGCCGAGCGGCAACGAGAACCAGGATTCTGTGTTGCTCCTCCCTCGGGAGCCCGCTGAATTTCAGGCTCTTCTTACCCTGGTCGGCTCGGTAGGCATGGGGGGTTAGCACAAATTTGCGGGCGACCTGATACCGAATCTGCTTGAGGTAGGTGCAATCCAGAGTACCTCAATGGCGCTATATATGAGCAGGTAGCTTCAGGTGCAGAATGATTTTCGTTGCTTGCGTAAAAATCAGTTTTTCGCCGGAATGCGAACTTTTACTTGGTTTTCGCAATATTGCATAGGCTTTTTGGCGTGTGGTATGCCTTCGTGCCCGAGTTTGGCGCTGCGTAGCGGTTGGCAGGGAACTTGCTGAAGGGAAGGGCGGTTAGAGTTTTGAGGTCGAGTTTGGCTGATAATAGCTGTGTTGAAGGAGGTGCTAAAAAAATCGCGCTATTTTCGCATGTAGTTGCTAATAAGAATAATAGCTTGGGTGTGATTATTTGCTGCCATTACAGTCGGAAGGATGTTGCGTGTGTTTGCCTTGGTTTTCAGCTTCAAGGTAAGTCGCGGACTATTCGCGTCGCAATCGTTACTGTCTTTCAAGGATGGTTCTGATAATGCCCGCGCACTACGTGCTGACGCACGATCCTCCATAAACACAAGAATGAGGACTGAATGTGATTACTAATAAAATTCGAAAAGCAAGGGCGGCCACTTTTATAGGCTTCTTTCTCCTCGGAGCTATGATGTATGTGTGGTCTACCGGTGTCAGTGCATTTCGTCATCAGATGGGGCTGGCGGGTGATGCAGGAGATGTCAATTTTGGCCTCCTCGCACTTGGCATTGGGATCGGCAGCTCGGTAGGGGCTTTCATCGTTGGGGTAATGATCGATCGGCTAGGTGCCAAAACTGTTGTCTGTGCATGTCTTGTAGGTTATCCACTCTCAATCATCCCCATGGGGTTTGTCAGTGATTTTTATTTCGCCCTCACCTTCGGTGCTGTACTAGGCCTGCTACGGGGGGCACTGGATACCGCGATCAACGCTCATGGAATTCAGGTTGAGCGCTTCTATCAGCGCCCAATCATGTCAGCATTCCACGCGTTCTATGCTTTGGGTGGTTTCTTCGCCGGCATGGCTGGTAGTTGGTTTAGCGGGATCTACCAGGAAAGCGCCACAGTGCAGTTCTCTGTAATGGGGGGCGTTATTCTTGCGGGCGGAATTTTGATTAGCTTCTGGCTACTTGGTAAAAACGACGTACCTGCGCTTGAAGCTGTGCCTGTGGTGGCGGAAAAATCTATTTCACAGCCAGCGTCCCAGTCCAGTAAGGCGATTGTGACCCTTATGGTGGGCTTGGGGCTGCTTCTGCTGGGTGCCATGATTGGTGAAAGTGTCGTGGGTGACTGGGGGCAGGAGTTTGTCCGTCGTGAATTTGCTACCACTGCGGCGCTGGCCGGTGTAGCCGTTTCGACCTTCACAGGAGCAGAGTTCGTAGGTCGTTTCATTGGCGACCGATTGGCTGCACGCTTCGGTTCAATCCAAGTAATTTTCTGCAGTAGCGTCATCTCAATCGCAGGCCTAATGGTTGTAGTACTGGGGGGCTCCGCTACCACCTCGATTGCTGGCTTTGGTCTGTTTGGTCTGGGCATGTCGTGCATTGCCCCGCTTTTGCTCTCGAGTGCGGGCCGGATGGATCCTGCTAACGCAGGCCGCAATATCGGTATCGTCAATAGCATTGGTTATTCAGGCATGCTGGTAGCCCCCGCAGCCATCACCCTTATTGTTAACGCGTTTGGCCTGGGTGCTTTGATCTACTTGCCTATGGTGATGATGGTGCTTATGGCTCTGCTCGGGCCGCTAATGCTGCGCTCACCTAAGCAGCAAACACCGGTTTCTCCAGCCGTTCAGTTCGCGACTGGTCGCGATTGATTTTCGATTGAGCTGTGTGAAGAAAAGCCCTCTAGTTAGAGGGCTTTTTTGTGAGCTATGTCAGGCGACAGCTTTGACCATGTCCTCGATGACCTTCTTCGCATCACCGAACACCATCATGGTCTTGTCTAGGTAGAACAGATCGTTATCGAGGCCGGCATAACCGCTGGCCATTGAGCGTTTGTTGACGATGACGGTCTTGGCTTTGAACGCTTCGAGGATCGGCATGCCAACAATGGGTGACTTCGGATCGGTCTTCGCGGCAGGATTCACCACATCGTTGGCTCCGAGTACCAGTACCACATCGGCCTGGCCAAACTCAGCGTTGATGTCTTCCATTTCGAACACTTGGTCGTATGGCACTTCCGCCTCAGCCAGCAGCACGTTCATATGCCCTGGCATGCGGCCCGCAACAGGATGGATTGCATACTTCACAGTCACACCGCTGTGGGTCAGCTTTTCGGTCAGTTCTTTGAGCGCGTGTTGGGCCCGGGCGACCGCCAGGCCGTAGCCGGGGACAATGATCACACTGTCGGCGTTGCTCAACAGGAATGTGGCGTCGTCAGCCGAACCGGACTTCACTGGGCGCTGCTCTTTCGAGCCCTGCGCAGCGCTGGTGTCGGTGTCGCCGCCGAAGCCGCCGAGGATTACGTTGAAGAACGAACGGTTCATCGCCTTGCACATGATGTAAGACAGGATCGCACCGGACGAACCGACTAGGGAGCCTGCGATGATCAGCATCGAGTTGTTCAGGGAGAAACCGATACCGGCAGCCGCCCAACCCGAGTAGCTATTGAGCATCGACACCACCACCGGCATGTCGGCGCCACCGATAGGGATGATGATCAGCACGCCCATGACGAAGGCCAGGGCCAGCATCAGGGTGAAGGCGCTGTAGTGGTCGGTGAAGGTAAATAGCAGGCCCAGGGCGATGGTGGTAAGGCCTAGGATCAGGTTCAGTTTGTGCTGGCCGGGGAACTGTACGGGTTCGCCCTGGAAGAGGCGGAACTTGTACTTACCCGACAGCTTGCCGAAGGCGATCACTGAGCCGGAGAAGGTGATGGCACCGATGGCTGCGCCGAGGAACAGTTCCAGGCGATTACCGGTGGGAATTGGGTCGTTTATGGCGGCGACGATACCCAGCGACTGCGGCTCGAGCACGGCGGCGATGGCGATGAACACTGCGGCCAGGCCGATCATGCTGTGCATGAAGGCGACCAGCTCGGGCATCTTGGTCATCTCCACGCGCTTTGCCATGATCGAACCGGCGCTGCCTCCGACCAGCAGGCCGACGATGACGTAGCCGATGCCGGCGGTCGCGAGTTCAGAACCGAGCTTGTAGATGAGGCCGACCGTGGTGAGGATGGCGATCCCCATGCCGATCATGCCGAACAAGTTGCCGCGCCGCGAAGTGGTTGGGTGTGACAGGCCCTTGAGCGCCTGGATAAAGCACACCGAGGCTATTAGGTAGAGGAGCGTTACCATATTCATGCTCATGTTTATTTTTGCGCCTCGCTTTTGGTTTTTTTCTTGAACATTTCAAGCATGCGGCGGGTGACCAGAAAGCCACCGAATACGTTTACTGCTGCCAAGGCAACGGCCAGTGTGCCCATCAGCTTGCCTGTCGTAGTGACAGTCAAGGCTGCAGCCAGCATCGCGCCGACAATGACGATCGCCGAAATGGCGTTGGTGACCGCCATCAGAGGGGTGTGCAGCGCAGGGGTGACGTTCCACACCACGTGGTAGCCCACATAGATAGCCAGCACGAAGATGATCAGGTTGTAGATTCCGTGGGAAATCAGCATTTCTTCCACTGCGAAACTCCTTAGCCGTTCTTGCGCACGACTTGGCCGTCGCGGCACATCAGGCAGGCCGCGACGATGTCGTCTTCGAGGTTGATGACCAGCTCGCCGTCCTTACCGAACAGCAGCTTCATGAAGTCCAGCAGGTTGCGTGCATACAAGGCCGAGGCATCGGCGCCCACCTGTGCCGGCAAATTGGTTGGGCCGACGATGGTCACACCATGGGCCTGTACCACTTGGTCGGCGACGGTTAGCGGGCAGTTGCCGCCCTGGGCTGCCGCCAGGTCGATGACCACCGAGCCGGGCTTCATCTGTGCCACGGTTTCGGCGCTGAGCAGGGTGGGTGCCTTACGGCCCGGGATCAATGCAGTGGTGATGACTATATCCGCTTGCTTGGCGCGCTCGTGCACGGCCTGGGCCTGACGTTGCATCCAGTTGGCCGGCATTGGCCGGGCATAACCGCCGACGCCTTCGGCGCACTCGCGTTCTTCATCGGTCTCGTAGGGCACGTCGATGAACTTGGCGCCCAGCGACTCAATCTGTTCCTTCACTGCCGGGCGGACATCCGACGCCTCGATTACCGCACCGAGTCGCTTGGCCGTGGCAATTGCCTGCAGGCCTGCGACACCTGCACCCAAGATCAACACGCGGGCGGCCTTAACGGTACCGGCAGCGGTCATCAGCATGGGCATGAAGCGTGGGTAGTGATGGGCAGCCAGCAACACGGCCTTGTAACCGGCGATGTTGGCCTGCGATGACAGTACATCCAGGCATTGGGCTCGTGAGGTGCGCGGCGCGGCTTCTAGGGCGAAGGCGGTTATGCCGCGTTCGGCCATCTTGCCGATCAGATCGCTATTGAATGGATTGAGCGAACCTACGAGAGTAGCTCCGGGCGAAATGAGCTTTAACTCGAGGTCATCAGGTGCTGAGACTTTGAATACGATTTGACACCCGAATGCATCAGTAGAAATTCCTAGTGAGGCTCCTGCTGCCTCAAATGCATCGTCAGGGATGCTCGCGTTGGTACCTGCTCCTCGTTCTACTATTACTTGATGGCCGAGGGCGCATAATTTTTTTATCATCTCCGGTGTCGCTGACACACGCGTTTCACCGGCACGGGTTTCCCTAGGAATACCGATTAGCAAGGCACACGCTCCTGAATAGAAGCGCTGCTTATTGGTCTGATTGCCTTTGCACATCAGATCGATATACAGCGCTATTTGTTGCATTGAGAATATGATCAGGTATGAAAATTATTCTGCAGTTGGACTGCCTGCAGCAGTAATCGCGATTTCCACCAGGGTATCTGGTGTACCCAGCAGGGCCTGAACTGTGGCACGAGTTGGCGCAGCTCCTTCTGGCGCCCATGCATCCCAAACCTCGTTCATGCCGGCGAAATCATTTTCAATGTCCTTGACCCAGATCTGCGCACTTAAAATACGGGTCTTATCGATTCCGGCCTGTGCCAACCATCCATCAATTTTCGCCAGTACCTGGCGTGTCTGGCCTTGAATGTTTTCTGATCGGTCATTGGCTACTTGTCCGCCAACAAAAACCAGGCCGGCGTAACACACTACTCTGCTCATGCGTTGGTTGGTTTCAATTCGCTTAATGTCGTTCATTGCTTTCTCCATTTTTGATGCGGGCAGGCGGAAGCCGCCGATCGCATAAGGCGAACGGCAGCAGGTTTGAAAAACTTTAGGTCGTAGGGTAATACTTATCCCTTACGAGTTTAGAAATAATTACGTGTGGGTTCTTATTACTGTTTTGAGGTCTATGCTGTGTTTTTTGATCTTTCTATACAAGGTCGCTTTGTTGAGGCCTAGTGCGGTAGCTGCAAGTTCAACGTTCGCATCATATCGAGCCAGTACATCAATAAGAGCAAATTTTTCAGCGTCTGTTAACGCGCATCCACCTCGGTCTTCTATCGTGCTCACTGGTGCTGGCAAGGCGGTTTGCATTTTTCGACCAGTTGGTAAGAGAAGATCCTCGGTTCGGATCACTCCGGCTTCTGCAATATGAACAGCCCTGTGCAAGATATTGCGAAGCTCACGAATGTTGCCCGGCCAAGAGTGACTAAGTAGGGCTTGTCTCGCTTGTTCGGAAAGCACGACCTTGTCAGTGTACTTGCGCAGCACCGACTCAATCAGGTGTTCCAAGTCAGCCCGTTCACGCAACGCCGGCAGTTCAATGACGAGTCCAGCGAGCCTGTAGAACAGGTCTGAACGAAACTCCCCACGCTCGATCTTTTCGTGTACGTCGCGATTGGTAGCCGCAATAATTTGCAGGTCTACCCGAATGGCCTTACCCGCTCCCAGCGGTGAGATTTCCCCTGATTCAAGTACCCTAAGCAATCGGGTTTGCAATGCCAGTGGCATGTCCCCGATTTCGTCCAGGAACAGTGTCCCTCCGTTTGCTTCCAGAAGGCGTCCTTTATTGCCTTCACGATTGGCACCAGTGAAGGCTCCTTTACCATACCCGAAAAGCTCGCTGTCGATCAGAGACTCAGGTACTGCGGCGCAGTTGAACGCGACGTAAGGCTTATCACGGCGCTCGCTGTTTGCGTGAATAGCCTTGGCCAGCGTGTCCTTGCCAACACCTGTCTCACCGAGTAGGAGGTAAGGCAAGCCTTTGTCGGCCAATTTCCGTACAAGTTTCACTTGCTTGGCTACGCGATTGTCCCGACCTGCAATGCTGTCCAAATCAACATGAGCAACGTAGGACGGTGTAGCTTCGTCCACCGCCTTCATAGCCTTCGATTGAATGAATGAGGTGATTGGCCTATCTGGGTGTTGTACCTTGGCTGTCAGCAGTGTGCCGTCGCGCAGCAGCCTCAGTTGAACTCGGCCAGCTGAGGCTGCGGCAATCCCCGTGTTGTTGTCCCGCTCGAACACATCCCAGAAGGAAAGTGGAGTTACCCTAGGATCAAGGCCAAAATGCAGTTGGGCCGAATGGTTGGCCCCTACGATGTAGCCCAGCTCATTTATAGCCAAGTGAAGGGCTCGCCCATCGCCACTGCGTATGCTGAAGACGTACTCATTGCAGAAATCTTCGTAGAAGAACCGCTTCTCAAGGCGTGCTGCGCTTTGTTGCGTGACGTGATAGATCACACGGTGTGTTTCCTCGAGAATTCTGGGGTTGCGCGTGGTGAGGTTGATGACGCCGAGGACATTGCCATGTGCATCTCGGAAGGGGGCCGCGACACAGGCTTGGTGAGCAAACTCTTCGAAGAAGTGATCGTCTCGAAAGACTGCAACCGGGCGATTCTCAATGAGGGAGGTGCCGACGCCATTGGTACCCCCAAACTTCTCTAGCCAAACCGATCCCATTCTTTCGTTGTCGCAACGGAACTCTGGAATGGCCGCAACCTCTCCGAGGAGAATGCCGTCGCTATCAGCTAATGCAGCACCATAACCTGCGTTTGAGGCAATCTGCATGACAGCTTCCAGCTCTTCCATTGCGTAAATCAAAGTACGCTCTCCAAGCTTCTCCCTGGCCTCTCGCCACTGGGCGTGTTGTAGTACCGGGACGTCCATGGCCTGTTCGGGACTCAGTCCAAATTCGTCAATGCATCGCTTCCATGACTTCAGGTATGGCCTCCAGGAGGTCGCATCACGCTGCACGCCGCCATCTGCGACATTGATAAGAATTCGTGAACTGTGTTCGCTCGGCATTTTTATTCTCCAGGCCATGCATACGAATACGGAGGCCTTCACACGCGATTAGCACTTCCCACCAAACTGCAATATGTGCGCCGGTTCTGCAACCGGTTATTCCAGCCGAACGTCAGCCGATTTGCGAAATGAGCCAAGCCCTTCGCGAAGCGGCCTTGGGATGACGGTTGATATCCAGTCTTGCTTACGTGAATCGCTCAATCGACAAAGAGGCGAGAGCTGGGACTGCTCGCTTTGCTTTGATCGATGCACAAAGCAAGCTACCCGTATTCGCTGCCCCGGTAAGTCCAAGGTGGCCATGGCCTGTTGCGTACCAAAGGCCAGGTAAACCTTTCGGTGTGCCGATGAGGGGAATGGAGTCTGGACTGCATGGACGGTTGCCCATCCACCTGGTTGAGTGCGCCACATTTACACCCTTCAAGGCGTCAACCAAGTGATTTGCCAGATGAGCAGCACGTTGATCATTTGGCGGCAAAGCCGGATCTTGGAACTCCACCGTGCCGGCTATCCGAACGCTATCTCCCATTGGGCATACGAAAGCTTTGCGATCGGCCAATGCGATGATCCGATTGACTTTCACATTAGGGCTCCAGCTATGCACGTGATAGCCACGCTGGCTGATCAAGGGAAGCTTCACCCCCAATGGTTCCAGTAGTCTGCGGGTAGCAACACCAGACGCGATAATTACGTCCTCGGCGTAGACGATTTTCCCTTCGCCTACATCCACCTTCCAGGAGTCATCGATTCTCTTCAACTCCTTGACCTCAGCTTGGAGGTAGTGACATCCCATAAGTCTGAGAGCACTGAAAAGGCGTTTGCAATACTCGTAGGGATCCGCCAACCAGCTCTGGTCAGGCAGGTACATGGCGGCCTGATAGCGGTCACTCAGGGCAGGCTCAAGCTCCTCCATTTCCCCACGTCCCAACTGCTCACACACAAGGCCTCGCTCGCGTCGAAGTCTCCAGGTAAGCGAGTCTGCCTCCAGGTTTCGACGTGATGTGTAGACGTGGAGCTGCCCTCCGCTCCGAAGGAGATCTAGTGCACCAATATCGCCCATTAATCGGGTGTGGTTTTCTAGAGAACCCGCTAGGAATTTCGAAAGCACATCGGCGGTACGGGTGACATTGCTTTCAGTTGCGGAACGCACGAAAGAGACAAGCCATGGGGCTGCTTTAATCATGTAGTTCAGAGGCACCGATAAGGGGCTCTCGGGGTTAAGCAACATTCCGGGCGCTTGTTTGAGCACACCTGGCATACCAATAGGTGTGACGGAGTTTTCTGAAAGCGCGCCCGAGTTGCCAAATGAGCAGCCGGTTCCCGGTAAGGATGGATCTACAAGAAGTACCTGCTTGCCTTCCTTGAGCAGCGAGTACGCGCAGCACAGCCCAACGATACCAGCACCGACCACGACTACAGGTCGATCAGTGAAACTCATCATCGCTGCGCTCCTGCTCAAGCTGTACGAGCCAATTCAGTCATCGGTACAGCGCAGTGCAAGCCTTTGCCTTTCCAGAGCAGGCAACCTTCGGTGTCTGCCTCTCGGAAGCGAATCTCTTTGATTACACCGATCATGATGCTATGGCTGAAACCATCCAACGCTTCTTTGAGTTCACAGTGAATAGCCGCCACTGCACCTTCGAGCATGGGTACACCGCTGTCGAACGTCCATTCGTGACTGGCAAAACGCTCAGCTCCCTTGAGGCGCGTGAAGGCTTCAACTACTTCACATTGGCTCGGGTGCAGCAGGTTCACAGCAAACTGACCATTACGAAGGATCACGTCATGAGCGGATGCCGATCGATTGACGCAGACCAATACGGATGGTGGTTCTGCAGACAAACTGCAAACTGCAGTCGCAATGATCCCAACTGGCTGACCATTTTCTTGCGTGGTAATGGCATTCACAGCACCAGCGAACTGGCCCATAGCCTTACGGAAGTCATCTACTAGGCACATGGCAAACCCCTGTTATCTTTGTTGTGGGGCCGCCCGCTGTGGCGGGCAGCAAGGACAGCGAGAACAGTCGTTACGCTGGATCCATCTGAGTTACGAACTTGCTGTTGAGATAAGCTTCGATAGCTTCAAGCCCGCCCTCTGAGCCGATTCCAGAGTCTTTGATGCCGCCATAAGGTGTTTCTGGGATAGCCAGGCCGAAATGGTTGGTGCTTATCATCCCCGACTCGACGCTTCTCGAAATTCTGTTGGCGGTTCGCAGGTCAGCAGTCCACGCGTAGGCGGCCAACCCGAATGGCAAGCGATTGGCCTCGTCGATTGCAGATTCAAGCGAGTCAAACGGAATCATCAGGGCGAGGGGGCCAAAGGGCTCTTCGTTCATCACTCGCATGTCTTGAGTGAGGCCGCTGAGAATCGTCGGCTCCAGGAAGAAACCCTTGGTTCCAAACCGACGTCCACCATGCTCAAGGGTGGCACCTTTGGCCAGGGCGTTCTCAATGAGCGACAGCAGCGCTGAAAGGCGTCGCTCGCTGTTCAACGGGCCAAGTGTGGTGGACGGGTCTGTGCCATCGCCAATAACCAGCTGTGCGCAACGAGCTTTGTAGAGCTCAATGAACTTGCGATACACCGGTCTTTCGATCAGGAAGCGGGTAGGTGCTACACACGCTTGGCCTGCGTGTCGGAATTTGGTTGTGAGCAGCACGTCGGCTGCCAGCTCCAGATTAGCGTCAGCGCAAATGATCACTGGGGCGTGGCCGCCCAGTTCCATGGTGGCGCGCTTCATATGGGAGCCAGCTAACGCGGCAAGGTGTTTACCGACGGGGACTGACCCGGTGAAGCTCACCTTGCGGATGATGGGGTGAGGCACTAGATAGCCGGAGATTTCGCTTGGCGTACCGAAAAGCAGACCAATAACTCCGGCTGGCACCCCGGCATCATGCAGGCAACGGAAGAACTCAACCGGAGCTGCCGGGGCTTCCTCTGGGCCCTTGATTATAATCGAGCAACCAGCCGCGAGTGCTGGGCCGACCTTGCGAACGATCTGAGCTACTGGGAAATTCCAAGGAGTGAACCCTACAGCCGGGCCAATTGGTTCCTTGATGACTTGTTGGCTCACTGCGGCGGAGCGGGGTGTAATGACACGACCGTATGCTCGGCGGGCCTCCTCTGAGAACCAGTCGAGAACGTCAGCTGCGGATGCGAGTTCGGCGCGAGCCTCAGCAAGTGGCTTTCCAGCTTGGGCGACCAAGAGTGGAGCTATCTCTTCGCTGCGCTGGCGTAGCAATGTCGCAGCTCCCCGCATGATTTTGCTGCGGTCAAATACTGAGGTATTCCGCCACACTTGAAAACCGCGTTCGGCAGCAGCTAGTGCACGATCCATATCATACCGGCTGGCATGTGCGACTTGGCCTTCGACCTCACTACTTGCCGGATTGATTACATCCAAAAAACGTTCTTCGGAGCCTGAAATCCACTGGCCATCAATAAATAAGTGAGACTGAAGCATCATTGTCCTCTCTATGGGGTCTGCTTATACATTGTTGGGCAGAGTCCCGATGTTGTTTTATTGGGAGTAAGCGCTATTTGATATTTAGCAAGCGTCGTGCCAATAAAATTCCCAGTGTTTTTTATGTCAAAATTTGAGTTTTCGCAACTTGATTGGCGTTTATGCGAAAACGATTCGCATTGGTGCGATTTTTTATGTGGTTAACTAAAAAGGGGGCAGGTGCTATGGAGCAGGTTGTGATTGAACTCTCGCATTTCGATGTAGTTTTTTTGCGTTCTCGCGAATGAAAAAGGGGATCAACGATCCCCTTTAGTTGAATGAGCAGGAGTACTAATGTCTGTTTATAAAATCTACCAGGCGCTCCCCGATCATTACAGTTGGTGCAGTGGTGTTGCCTGAAACCAACCTTGGCATAATTGAAGTATCTGCAATGCGAAGACCTTCTAAGCCATGAACCTTGAGTTGGCAATCAACGACCGCAAGGGCGTCGCTCCCCATCTTGCAGGTGCCGCTTGGGTGTAAGGCCCCCTGAGCAGTGGTGCGCACAAACTCACGGCGCTCGTCCCGATTAGCAAATGGCTGTACAGGCCGGTGGATCCGGTTGACGTATCGTGAAATCGATGGCTGCCGCATGATTTCTTCAGCAAGACGCACGCCTTCCGTGAGGCAATCTAGGTCATAGGGGTCGGACAGATAATTTGGGTCTATAGCAGGATGATCGTCGTGGTTGCGGGATTTCAAGCGCACGCTGCCCACGGAGCGGGGGCGGGTTTGGCAGATATTGATCGTGCAACCATTGCCGCTTGGAGCGCCATCAGTCCCTTGCTCAACCCCCGCACCCGGTAAGAAATGGTACTGAAGATTAGGTTGTGGATCTGTCGGATCGGCATGCCAGAATAGTGCACCCTCGCATAGGTTTGAAGCTGCGGGGCCGCTCCTGGATAATGCGTATTGCAATCCAGCCTGAGCCTGCCAGTGAAGCTGTTTGTATTTGTCATAGCTGTGTTGACCGTTGAGGTCATAGATCAGAAACACATCCATGTGGTCTTGAAGGTTTTTTCCAACGCCCGGTAGGTCATGTACGACTGGGATGCCAACAGCTTTTAGCTCATCAGCAGGCCCGACTCCTGAGAGGAGCATAAGGTGCGGAGATCCGATGGCGCCGGCGCTCAGAATGATCTCCTTCCGAGCGAGAGCCGATTTGACCTCTCCACGCTCGAGGTACTCCACGCCCACTGCGCGCTTACCTTCAAATAAAATTCGGATAACCTTCCTCCCAGTGAGAATCTGGAGGTTTGCTCGTTTACGAGCAGGTGCAATGTAGGCTTCTGCAGCGCTGCAGCGTCGGCCTTCTTTCATTGCCACCTGGTAGAGGCCTGCACCTGCCTGATGGCCAGAGTTAAAGTCGGGATTGAAGGGGATCCCCTGCTCTTGGCAGGCCTTCACCCAAGCCTTAGCTAAATAGTGAGTCGTGCGCTGGGATGAAGTGTGAGCGGGGCCGCCTGAACCGTGTGCTGCACCCGAAAACGTGTCGTTGTGCTCGGCCTTACGGAAAAAGGGAAGCACGTCTTCGTAAGCCCAACCCTCGCAACCTAAACGTGCCCATTCATCGTAGTCATTAGGTATGCCACGTATCGAGACCATGGCATTTACCGAGCTACCTCCGCCAAGCACACGGCCTTGGATCATGTCATGGACGGCATTTCCCTGATGGGCTTGGGGCTCTGTGCGGTAGTGGGTTAGAAATTGCCCCTTGCATGTCTTGTAGTAAGTAGCGGGGATGTGAATGTAAGGGTTGCTATCCTTGGGGCCCTGCTCAAACAGCAATACTGAAACGTGAGGGTCTTCGCTCAGGCGTCCAGCTGCTACACAACCAGCTGGCCCTGCGCCTACTACGATGTAATCGATCATAATCAAACCTCAAAAACGCGCTTGAGGCGACCTGCGTACCTAAGGCATAGCAGGCGCACGCCAGCGGTCGCACCATTGCGATGCGACGCTAGCTGTCATTATTAGGATGATCTGTTGCTTCAGTCTTTGAATTTCGAGCAGTAGTCGGAGAGTTTCGGCATCACCTCTGTCGCCAGCAGTTCCATCGAGCGCTTGTGCACATGAGGAACGTCCCATTCCGTGTGGGTCATTAACAAGGTACCGAACGGCCCGCCCAGGTAATCAACGAAGGCAATCAAGCGATCTAGCACGGTCTTTGGGGAGCCGGACATTACCATCGAATCCAGGCATTTCTTCACTGTGATCTCAGTGAGTGGGGTGTCTGGGGTCGGTGCGAGAATCTGACGCATGTTGAAGCTGTCCATGTCGTCGATGATGTAATCGTAGTACTGGTAGTAGCTCGAACTCTGTTGCTCCAGATACTCCTGGGCCTGCGCATCAGATTCGCCGACGAACACCGACCGTGCAACCCGCCACTGATTTCTGTCGACGGGGCGACCGACCTTCTCGCAGCCGAGAACATACTGTTCCCAGTGAGATTTCACGACGCGATCAGCGATGAAGTTGGCTGATACCACGCTCCAGCCGCGTTCGCCCGCCTGGCGAGCAGTAGAAGAGGAGGGGCTCATTACAGAAATGGCCACAGGTGGGTGCGGCTGTTGCAGTGGCTTCAGCATTGGGCCAAAGCCCAAGCGTTTATTGATAGTTTGGTCGAGGGTGATATCCCAGTACTTGCCAGTGATGTTGTATGGCGGGTGGCTTGCCCAGATCTTGTGAATGATTTCGAGGGAGTCTACCGTCATCTCGGCTCGATTCTTATCGCGCAGGCCGAACAGCTCCATATCAGACACCAGCCCACCCGGGCCGATACCCATGATGAATCGACCGTTCGACAGATAGTCAAATTGGGCTACGTCTCCTGCAATGGTGGCCGGGTGGTGCTGCGGGAGATTCAGTACGCCGGTTGCGAATTTAATTTGTTTTGTTAGGTGAATCAGGGTGGCCATAAACTGCAATGGGTTTGGAATGGGCTCAATGTTGGAGGTGTAGTGTTCGCCAACCCAAGCCTCAGAAAAGCCCAACTGATCAGCCAAAATGATCGCTTCGCGATCTTGAGCCAGCATATCTGCAATAGGCGTCTCAGGGCTATGCAGGGGCATCATGAACATTCCGAGTTTCATAGTCACTCCTCAAATGGATGTGCTAGCGATTTGTTTTTTTACTAGCTGTCCGTACTTTGCAACCCCTATGCCAACATCGCTGTCAGTTTAATTCAGCGATTTGGGCTGCTCTGGTGGCGAATTTGCAAAAAATATTTGCATGATTGTGTTGTGGAAATACAAGTTTGCGAATTACGCTCTTGAGTTGTTTTAGGTGATTAGAGACGGACATTTAGGAAACTACGTTTTGCGGTTTCCCTGTTGCAAAGTTGCGAATATTGCTGGAGATGACATCGCACAGGCTCTTGATGCTGCTAGTGCTTGCCCAGGCAACGTGCGGGGTGATCAAAAGGTTGGCATGCTGGGTTTTCAGCAACGGGTGATCAGCTGCTGGGGGCTCTCCGTCGAGAACATCAAGTGCAGCTCCACCCAGTGATCCGCTATTCAGCGCGTCTAGCAGAGCTTTCTCATCTATGAGCCCACCTCGTGCGGTGTTGATTAGCAAAGCTCCTCGCTTCATGCGCAGAAACTGAGACCGGCCCATCAATTTTGCAGTCTGGGGCGTAAGGGGGCAGTGCAGTGACAATACATCCGCATGGGCCAGAACCTCTTCGAATGGTGTGTAGCCATCCCTCACGGCAGTGGCCTGGGCATGCTCGGCGTACAACACAGTCATTCCAAGGGCCTCGGCCAGACGGCCAGTAGCAGCGCCAATCGATCCCTTGCCTACGATCCCCATCACAGAGCCTGCGATATCCTTGATTGGCTGTTTATGCACGCAAAAGTGCGCGGATGTTGGCCATTCCCGGGATGCGACAAGATATGAAACCTGATGACGGCGCAGGGCGAAGATTGAGCCAATCACTGCCTCTGAGACGCTACGTGTCGAGTAGGCAGGTACATTGGAGACTACTACTCCTCGATCACGGCAGGCTGCTACATCGATGCAGTCATAACCAGTCGCGGCCACACAGATGAGTTTGAGCTGCGGCAGCTGATTCAGATGCTCGGCTCGGATGGCCACCTTGTTAGTAATCGCGATGTCCGCACCCTCCAGTGCAGCAACGACCTCATCAGGCGTGGTGCTGGGTCGTTCAAGCCAGGTGGTGGCTTGTTCGGGGCGAGGCAAGGGGGTCGGTAGACTGCCGGAGTCTAGAAACACGATTTTCATGAAGTTCACCGTAACGTAAGAGGGCATCCTAAGAATCGATGCGCTGGGATGGGTTTTTAATGAAGTCCGCTGCTCGCTCACCGATCATTACGCAGGCGGCATTAGTGTTACCTGACGGTAAATTCGGCATGACCGAAGCGTCGGCCACTCGAAGGCCTTCAACGCCTACAACGCGAAGGAAGGGATCAACAACCGCTTCGCTATCGGAACCCATTCGGCAGGTACCGACAGGATGTAGGGCGCCCTGCGCATAGCGACTTACGTAGCTAGCGATTTCAGAGTCGTTGGTGAAGGCTTTTTCAGGTTGGTGCAGGCGGGCGAGATGTTGAGAAATGCTTGGTTGGGACATCACCTCCATGCCGACGCGAATTCCTTCGATCATGCGGGCCATGTCCTGCTCATGACTCAGGAAGTTAGGTGTGATGACGGCTTGACCGTGGGGATTCGATGGATTCAATTGGAGTGACCCTCGAGAATCTGGCTGAGTCAGACAGATATTGAGGGTGCAGCCATCAGCGTCCTCAAGGGGAGTTACGCCGGACTCGACCCCTGTACCAGGTAGGAAACAGTACTGGATAGTTGGGCGCGAATCATCCTTGCGAGCCCACCAAAAGGCTCCGCCTTCGATAATGTTTGACGCTGCTGGGCCATTTTGGAACAGAGCATACTCAGCGCCCGCTACCGCTTTCATGTGTGCGGATTTGTAACGATCATAGCTACGAGTTGAGCCTAATCGGTAAATCAAATAGACATCCATGTGATCTTGCAGGTTTTGGCCCACGTTTGGAGCGTCGGCAACGATGTCTATGCCTGCCTGGCGGAGATGGTCGGCAGGGCCAATTCCCGAAACCATCAGGAGGCGGGGGGAGTTCAGGGCCCCTGCACTTATTATGATCTCCCGTCGTGCCCGCAGCTTTTGAGGTTTCCCATCCTGAACAACGGATACCTGAGTAGCTCGACGGCCTTCAAATAGAATTTTCTCGACTCGACAGGCTGTCAAAACCGTCAAACCGTGATGAGTGATTGCCGGGTGCACGTATGCCTGGGCCACACTGCTTCTGCGTCCTCTGAATGTGGTGGTCTGATAAAAACCACATCCCAATTGCTGACCAGAGTTAAAGTCCGGGTTGAATGGCATACCGTTTTCCTGGCATGCCTGCACCCAAGCCCTAGTGAGGGGATGAACCGTTCTGGGGCTGGAGACTTTCAGCGGGCCATGCGTACCGTGCATGACGTTGCGGTACGTGTCATTGCCTTCTGCCCGGATAAAAAAAGGGAGCACTTTCTGGAAGCCCCAGTCGGTAGCACCTTGTGCCTCCCAACCGTCATAATCCTCCGGCACACCTCGTACATGCACCATGCCGTTAACAGAGCTTCCACCACCCAGTACTTGACCTTGTACTGTTGTGCTGGCTGCGGAGCGCGATTCTTCGCTTTGGGAGTATTCAAGCCTACGCAGCAGACCACCTGTCGCTGTTTTGTAAAGCATGCCGGGAATATGAATCCATGGGTACCAATCTCTTGGCCCTTCCTCTAGCAATGCCACAGATACATGAGGATCTTCTGCGAGGCGGGCGGCTATAATTCCTCCTGCAGAGCCACCTCCGACGACGATGTAATCGTACTCCTGCATTTCAATGCATCCCGAAATTTTATTGTTAGTGCAAGGCAGAGCAAACCGCGTGCCAAATACCAATGTCGGATAAAAGTCGCCTCCGTTAGTGATGGGTTAATCTAGAGGAGCCTCATAATTCGCAGTTATGCAATGCGCGTGGCAATTTTGCGATTTATTTCGCATGTCCGACGCGGCAGGGTCAATCTGTAGGAGAGGTAGGAGTTGCAGTTTTGAGTATTTCGTGGAGAATTAATGGCAATAATGTTCACTTAATGTCATCTGCTGATCATGCAACTAAATGCACCGGGCAGGGAGACATTTGATGGTATACCTTTTAGCTGGGGCAAGCTACGTGGTATCGATCGAGCCTTGTCGAGGCCGTGAGCTACAGCTGGCAAAGCTCATATTAGAAGTGGCCCAGAAAGCTCACGGGCAATCAGGCTGTATCCAGTGTAACGTTCGCCAGACACCTTCGACTGGAGAGTGGACTATGGATATTGAATGGAGCAGTTGGGAAGAGCTTAAGGCCTGGCTGTACTGTCCAGTCCATCGACCCTTTGATCAGCTCTTATCCTCAGGTAGCATAAGTCGCCTGCAGGTTGATACTGTCTAGTTCTACCCGCCGATCTGAATCGCCTTTGATTCACCAGAAACCTCCACGCTTTCTGTTTACGTCCAAATGTGAGGTGGGTGACTGGTGTCAGAGGTGTTCTCGGATTGAGCTGAGATATTGATCTGCCAATCAGAGTGCTTCAGCTACTGATTGCGAAAAGGGGATTGTCGGGCGCTTGATCAGCTCGGAAAATTTCAGTTCGCTGTTATTTGCCTTCCTTGCACGAGGCTCCTGGATTTCACTTCAAAATCTATATGGAAGCAAGCATTGTTTTTTAGCGCAATGGCATGCCAGCGTCCATTGACGAATGAAATATTTTCTATGTTGTAGTAGTCGTGCTTTTTACAGGTTTCGATAAATAATTCGCGCTGAGTGTCAGCAGTTGAGCTATGTTCGTTTTTGGGAGAGAATCCTGCGGCAGTCCCAGCCTCTATGATTTCCTTAAAAAAAACTGCTCGCTGCTTCATTATTAATTATCCGTTGTTTGGTGGTGCGGGTAGGTTTCGGTACCTACTGATGCTCGGTCTGCATTCAGTAATAAATGCACATATTAAAACTCGCCCATAAAATAAAAGCGGAGCAAAAGCTCCGCTCGTTAATTACTTGAACCAAGTGTCGTTTAAGCGGTACCCATTCGGGAACGGATCTTCTGGATCCACACCATATTGAGAAATGCCAGTTACCCAGGCGCGCCCAGATACCTGTGGGATGACAGCATCAATGTGACCGGCCTTAGCCGTCGAGATAACGCTGCTCTCGAACACAGTGTCGAGAATTGACTCATGGTGGAAAACTTCGCCGGTCTTGATCTCTCCGCGAGCGTGCAGCAAGGCCAGGCGGGCAGAGGTACCTGTGCCGCATGGGCAACGGTCAATGCGGCCAGGGGAGACAACCACGGCGTTCTTGGAGCGCTTTTGCCCATTCTCTGTACGCAGTGGGCCTGCAAAGAGAGTTTGGTTGACTGTGTGAATGCCAGGATTTTCCGGGTGGATGGACTGCAGCTGGGTAGCAGCAGCATGCTTGACCAACTCACCAACGCGAACCAGCTCCCGGGCCTCGTCACGAGCGAGAGTAAAGCCCAGCTTATCTGCGTCAACTATCACGTAGATCATGCCGCCGTAGGCCACATCAACCTTCACCGAGCCATAGCCTTCAACGTCGATAATTGCATCACGGTGCATGACGAAGGAGGGGACGTTGCGGAAGGTCACGCGGCGGCATTTTCCTCCAGTGCAGTCAGCAACCACCTCAACCAGGCCGGCTGGCGTATCTACGCGAACGATCGTCTCTGCGCCTTTCATTGGCAGCATGCCAGTTTCCAGAGCTGCGGTGACGGTGCAGATCAGGTTGGAGCCCGACATCGGTACGTAATAGTCCGATTCGATAACGATCATGCCGATGTCGGCATCTGGATGAATGGGGGGAGTAATCAGGTTGATGGCCGTGTTGACGCTACCACGTGGATCGAACAGCAGCATCTGACGAACCCAATCGTCCTCGCGTTGAAGGGTTTCCATCCGCTCGAACATATTCTTGCCCTTCGGGGGAAGAATGCCGCCAGTGATGACGCGACCTACCTCACCTTCAGCGTGGGCGCCCACAACGGTAACCATACGATCTAAATGCACTGTCTTACTCCTCTTATGAAGTTCAGAGTGGCGGCCCCGCTCCTAACCGGTACGGGGAGCCGCAGTCACAGCTTAACGCTAAAAATGGATATTGGATACAGTATTCGAGGCGTTTTTCATTCCTCGGTTTTGGTGCCAGCTTCTGGCTTGTGCCAGTCGGAGCCGGGTCTGGTGCGAAGCTCTTCACTCAGCATGGTCAGCTGAACCGGATCACTTAGAACGGCTAGCTTCAGCGAGGCCGATGTACCGGCCCTCCCTTGCGCGAGAACTTGGCTGACGTTCCGCTGACGGTTGAGCGTTATCAGTGGTGTAGCAAGGTGACGAGCTGGGGCCATTGCTGAGCTGAAGTAGCTTTGCGTTGCATTGGTGATTGCTTGGGCAAAACCATCAAACGGGGGAGTTTCACGATTTTTCTTGGTGTAGGTGATCGTAGCTTCCAAGGCCGTCGGGACATCGTCTTCTTCTGGGATGAGGAAGTAGCGATTGGCCTTAAACTTGAGACCCAGCCTTGATCTACTGGTAACTACAGAGACGGCTGTAGACGTGAGCATGGCTACGATGATCGGCGACATCCACCACAGGAAGCTTGGATCGAGCCATACAATCAAAGCTGCCCAGCAAAGGCCCAGCAGGGTTTGCGATCCGTGATGACGGAATGCTTCGCTCCAGGGCGTGGCATCATCGTCACGTTGAGGAGACTTCCAGTGAAACTCCCAGCCAAGAAACGCCGCCAAGACGAACTTGGTGTGGTAGATCATGCGTACAGGTGCCAGCAGGGCGGAAAAGACCATCTCAACCATGGTAGAGGCAATGACCTTTAGGGCGCCACCGTAGGGTTTGCAGCCTTTGATCAGCACCAGAATTACACTCAGTACCTTTGGCAAAAACAGCATAGTCATCGTGGCTGTGAACAGCGCGATTGCATGTTCAGGATTCCATTGCGGCCACACCGGGTGGAGCTGGCGGGGGCTCAAGAAATACTGAGGTTCCATTAGCGTGTGAACTGCCAACAAGGTCGTGGACAGAAGCAAGAAGAAAAACCACAACGGGGCCGATAGGTACGACATCACCCCTGTGAGGAAAACGGCACGATGGACAGGGTGCATGCCTTTCGCCAAGAACAGGCGGAAATTCATAAGGTTGCCCTGGCACCATCTGCGGTCGCGCTTCAGTTCATCAATGAGATTGGGAGGAAGCTCCTCATAGCTACCAGGTAGGTCGTATGCGATCCACACGCCCCATCCAGCCCGGCGCATCAGCGCTGCCTCTACGAAGTCATGGGACAGAATTGCTCCAGCGAATGAACCCGTTCCTGGTAGCGGTGCAAGCGCGCAATGTTCCATGAATGGTTTCAGACGAATGATCGCGTTATGGCCCCAGTAATGAGACTCACCTAGTTGCCAATAATGGAGGCCAGCAGTGAACAATGGGCCGTACATGCGGGTAGCAAATTGCTGCATCCGCGCATAGAAGGTGTCCATCCCGAACGCTTTAGGGGAGGTCTGGATGATGCCGGCATCTGGATTCGACTCCATCAGACGAACCATTCCTTCAAGGCCTTCACCAGTCATTACGCTGTCAGCGTCGAAAACGATCATGTAGCGGTAGTTTCCGCCCCAACGACGGCAAAAATCGTCAATGTTTCCACTTTTTCGCTTCACACGTCGGCGCCGGCGGCGGTAGAAGATGCGTCCGAAGCCAGCTGTGTCTTCGCAGAGCTGTCGCCATGCGTTTTGCTCTGCGACTGCAATGTCAGGGTCATTGGTATCACTGAGTATGTACATGTCGAATAGATGGAACTCACTTCGCTCCCTCAGCGATTCAAAGGTCGCACGTAACCCAGCAAATACCCTGGTGGTGTCTTCATTGCAGATCGGCATCACGATTGCCGTGCGCGCGGCGGTATCAACCGGCCCGGTCGACAGGTTTTTCCCTGAAATTTGATAGCGATCTCGGCAAACAAGTAGCTCCCAAAAGCCCATCACTGCTGTCCAGAAGCCAGCTGAAACCCAGCAGAACAGGATCGCGAAGAGAACCAGAATTCCCGCCTGGAGGATGTAAGGCCCTGCTTTTTGAAGGGTGAGTACAAATCCATCGACCCAGATCTGGGAGGGGTCGAACATCTCCCATCCCTGATACGGCATGATCTTGGACATGTAACGTGTTGCCACGACTGTCTGGATGATAAGCACTGTTAGCAAAAGCAATCGGCGGGCTGTTCCGATAGCGCGCCATTTACTTTCCACCACATCCACATGCCTTCTAGGGGCCTCGTCAAGGCCACGCAGTCGGAGGTAAATCCGCTTAAGCGGATTCGTGATCCATGGCTCCGGGATCATTGGCGTTCTGCAGACCGGAGGGGCAACCTCTCTGACGAACACCAGCCCATGTTCATCGATACCGTAAAGCTCTTTGTCCGGCCCTGGCAGCGCATGGTCGGCGAGGGCTGTTCTTTCTTTGAGGGGCGTATTCATTGGATCCGGTGTCGTTAACGGTTGTGGGGCTACCAATTGATGGGTGGATACATTATACAGCGTGTAATCGATCGTCAATTTCGAGCGCAAAGCGACCTGATGGTTCCCTTGCAGGCATCCATAAAGGGGTCTTAAACCCCTTGTTTTGGTCATTTCTCGTCAGCGCAGATCTGAAGTACCGCACAAAAAAACCATAGCAATCAGTCGGTTGGATTGATTCGGACGAAAGGTAAAGTAATCGATTACACAAAGCTATTGCTAGGATACTGGATCCAGTATACATTTCAGTCATCGAGAGGCAGAGCCGACCGACAATCAGGTTGCTGGCAGCGGGTTCGCCGCAGTGACTACAGAATCTTCTAAAAAAATTTCGAGGTTGAAATGGCTATCAATTGGCGCGGTGTCTTCCCTGCGGTTACCACTAAGCTGCAGGCGAATGGTGAGCTTGACCTGGTCGCGATCAAGGCAGGCCTTGAGCGCCTGATCGAGGGCGGTGTCAGCGGCGTAGTGATGATGGGTATGGTCGGCGAGAATGCTTCCCTGACCCCGGAAGAGAAGGTTAAAGTCCTGCAGGTTGCCGTAGAAACCGTTGCTGGCCGCATCCCGGTAATTTCGGGTGTTGCTGAAACCAACACCAAGAGCGCAATTGCGTTTGCTCAGAAAGCTCAAGCGATCGGTGTTCAGGGTTTGATGGTTTTCCCAGCCCTGACCTATCGTTCCGATGACCGCGAAACCATTGAGTTCTACCGCGCTGTTGCACGCAGTGTCGATATCGAAATCCTGCTGTACAACAACCCTCGTGGTTACGGTGTAGACCTGACCCCAGACGTTCTGGACGTCCTGAAAACCGAACAGAACATCACCGCCATCAAAGAAGAAACCTACGACACTACTCGCGTCACGGATCTCTTCATCCGCTTCGGTGATCGTTACAACGTTGTCTGTGGTGTGGACAACCTGATCCTGGAAAGCGTCGCCCTGGGTGCTGTGGCCTGGGTTTCGGGTATGGCAAACGCCCTGCCACGAGAGTCGGTGGATCTGCTGAATCTGGCAGTGAATGGGGAGTGGGAGAAGGCACGCCAGCTCTACCGCATCCTGACTCCTCTGTACCACCTGGACGTACACGTAAAGCTGGTTCAGTACATCAAGCTGTCGGAAAGCATCACCGCTGGTTACTCCGAGGAGCTGAAGGCTCCTCGCCTGAAGCTGGAAGGTGCTGAGCGCGAGCGCGTCATTCAGATCACCAACGATACCGTTGAAAATCTGAAGAAGTTCTACAAGTAACAGCTCTAAGCTGCCATGTGGCGGGGTCTTTCCCGTCACATGATTCAAAATAATAAAAAGTGAGACATAGTCTCTGAAGCTCAAGCCTCTCACTTTGGATGTCTGCCGTTCTATGCTTGCTACAGGCATGAAGCGTTGTGGCAGGGTGCTTGTTTTTTCAAGAGGCACAGACAATGTCTATCCAAAACCTATCCGTTAAGTGGCGTATCATTCTCTTTACGGGATTGTCGTTGCTTCTAGTTACCGGCTCTCTCCTGGTTTTCTCTCAAAGCCGTACTGAAGCGGTTTCGGCGCTTATAGCCAATTCGGTTGATCAAGCCATGGCTCATGCCGCGAGAGGAAATATTCAACAGGTAGCAGCTTCTGAGGCTGCATCGGTCGCGTCTCACTTCGAGAAGGCTTATCAGGTTGCGAACCAGCTTTCTCTTCAGACCTCCCACTTCCTGAATTTCTCCAAAACGTCAGCACTTCCTCCGGCTTTGATTGCTCCAACCTTAGCAGGCCTCATTGAGAAAACTGTGTCCGCAAATGACGGCGTGCTGGGTGTCGTTGTAGCCTTAAATTCAGCTTCCGCCCCTGCCATTTTGAATGCTGGGCGGGGAGTCAACGAAAGTGGTAGATTTTCCTGGTATGCCTCTAGAAATGCTTCGGCGAAAGTCGTTGGAAAGCCGATACCTGAATCCGAATTAAATGATACTGCTTTAGGTGTCAGTGGTGATGCGGGTAATTACTGGTTTACTTGTCCTGCTAATACAAAAGCCGTGTGCGTGGTCAGTCCCTATCGATATCCGATAGATGGGCAAGAAACGCTCATGACAAGTGTTGCTATACCTATACTGGAAGCTGGAGTTGTCATAGGTGTGGTCAGTGTTGATATCTCACTAGAAAGTCTTCAGGGTGAGACTGTCAAGGCCAGTCAGAAGGTCTTTAATGGCAGCGGGAGCCTTGCAGTAATTAGTCCTCGGTCGGTAGTGGTCGGGAAATCCGATGAGATGTCTGCTGTAGGGAATTCTTTCACCGGAGAAGGTGAGGGCGTAGTCAAAAGCAGAAGTAGTGACGATAAACCAAATTTCTTTGAAAGCTCTCGTGCACTAGGTGTCCTGATTCCGTTTGCACCGATTCAGGGGGCGGAGCTTTGGTCGGTTGTTGTAAGTGTCCCTAAGGCAGTAATAAATGAAACTGCTGATGTTCTTAGGGGAGAGATATCTGACAAGAATAGCGAAAGTATTCTCTACTTCTGGATCATCGGGGCAGTAGCAATTGCTATAGGCCTCGTTGTTGTCTATTTCTCTGCTAGGCAAATATCCAGGCAGACAATGAAAGTTGTGGAGCTATTAAAAGAGTTTGCTTCGGCTGACGGTGATCTCACTCGTAGATTGACATATGAGAATAAAAGCGAACTTGGCCAGTTGTCGCATTGGTTCAATCATTTCATCGACAAAATCCATCCCGTAATTTCAAAGATCAATAGCGGTGCGGAAGAAGCGCACGCCGCAGCTATGCGGTCAGCCCTGGTCGCAAGCCAGACTAGGGATGGAATGGATCATCAATTTAGGGAGGTCGAGCAGGTTGCTACTGCCGCTCAGGAGATGAGTGCGACCTCTCAGGATGTGGCGCGAAATGCATTGAGTGCTGCGCAGGCCGCTAAACAGGCAGATGCATCCACCCAGGTAGGCTTCGAGATCGTGCACTCGGCCAGTCGCGCTATCAGCGAATTGGCCATACAGGTTGAAAGTGCCATGAGTGAGGTTGAAGAGCTTTCTAAAAACAACGACAAGATTGGCGTAGTCTTAGAGGTTATTCGGAATGTTGCTGAGCAGACTAACCTTCTTGCATTGAATGCTGCAATAGAAGCGGCCCGGGCAGGGGAGATGGGGAGAGGCTTCGCCGTAGTTGCTGATGAAGTGCGTAATCTTGCGAGACGTACTCAAGATTCGGTAGTACAGATTAATGACGTCATTGAGCAAGTTCAACATGGTACGCAATCTGTCGTGTCAAGCATGTCTGTGAGTTGCCAGCAGGCTGGAGAGGGCGTGGCTCACGTCAAGAATGCTGCTCAGGCTCTTGATCAAATTCAAAACGAGATAACTGTTATTTCTGATATGAGTGCGCAAATTGCAAGCGCCGCAGAACAGCAAAGTCAAGTGTCTGAAAGTATCAGTAGGGCAGTAGCGTCCATCAGAGACGTTACGGAAGATTTGTCCAGGCAGGCTCGTGAATCAGAGGCGATTAATGATGAGTTGTCGCGTATGGCCAAAAATCAAACAGAGTTAGTAGCGTCTTTTCGGGTGTGAGGTGAAAATAAAGCGACTGACTGTAGTTGGTTGAATAAAGGGTGTGTAGGCGCTGAAGTGGAGGGTGCCTACAGTAGTACAGTTTCTATTTGATTGCTGCCAATAACCCAAAAGGTGAATACAATGAATAATCTAGGCGCATTGAAAATGTATGAAACGAAAGCTCGTAACTTGTCTACAGCTCTGGGGTTGGCTTGCGCCGCGCTGGTGTTCTCCTTTTCTGGCGCTGCCTCAGCGAAGGTCGGCGGCGAACTTCAGGTCATGGCATGGGAGGGTTATGACCTTACTTCGCAGCTGCAGCAATGGCGAAAAGAGAACGGCGTCAAGCTTCAGTCAGCTTCAATCGCAGCTCAAGATGATGTTCACACTAAATTCTTGGCTCCAAACCCTCCGCCTATTGATCTTGCTGAGTACAATCAGGCCTATAGCGACCTTTATGTGAAGCAGCTGAAAATCGTCAAGGAGATTGACGTATCCAAGGTTCCCAATTACAGCGCTGATAATCTTTTTAGTGTCTTCTATGATAAACCCACTTGGACAAAGGAAGGCAAGCAGTGGGGTATTCCCTATATCTGGGGAATGTCGACCATTCTCTACAATCCGCAAAAGGTCTCCAGTGCGCCTACTTCGTACACTGATCTGCTGAAACCAGAGTACAAGGGCAAAATTGCCATTATGGACGATGCAACGGGGTCGTGGCCCGTCGCTGCGCGGGTTTCCGGCTTCGGTGATAAATATCCACTCCTTACAAAAGATGAGTTGAAAGCAACCTTCAAAGAGTTTTCCAAGTACCGAGCTCAAGCTCGTCTGATTGCCCTGAACCAAGGGGATTTGGCGAATTTCATGGCGTCGGGTGAGATCATTGCGGCTCTATGCGCTGATCCGGCGATTATCAATCAAGTTGAGGCCCAAGGCACTATTTTGGAAACGGCCAGCCCAAAAGAAGGGGTGGTTTTGTGGGTTGATGCATGGTTCATGCCTGTATCTGCTGATAACGTTGAAACCGCAGAGGCATATATCAACCAAGCGCTGGATCCTAAAATTCAAGCTGAAGTGGCTATGTCCCTTGCTCAAGCGCCTGTATCCAAAAAAGCATTGGATTACATGGATGAAAAAAGCAAGAAACGCTATGACTTTGCGAATATCGAAAAGGTGTTCTCCGCTGGCCTGCCGGGCATACCACCAGTAGATGATGATGGTCAGCATGCGACCTATGCGGATTGGGTTGCAGCTTGGCAGGAGTTCAAGGCCGGCATGTAAGACCTGCACCAGGTCAGCAGCATGTGCCTGTTGACCTGGGTTCATTGGTTTGGGTAGAGGTATACATCGTGCAACTGTCATCATTCAGGTTAGGTGCTCTGCTTGCTTCACCTGCAGTCGCGTACCTCCTGCTGTTTTTTGTAGTGCCAGGGCTTTTCCTCTTTGCTTACAGCTTTTGGACGGCGGCGGCATTCAGGATCACGCCTGATTTCGACCTGGGGAATTACATCAACTCTTTGAGCTCTCCGTTATTCTGGAGGGTCACAACGAACGCGATATTGATCGGTTTGTTTACGGCTACGGTGACAGTGATTTTGTCGATACCGGTTGCCTACTATCTGGTATATGTCAAAAAATCAAAGTTCGTGCTGTATTTGATTTTACTTACATGGTTCTCGAGCTATTTGGTGCGCATCTATGCTTGGCGTACCCTTTTGGGCACTAACGGTTTGCTGAACACGCTTCTGCTACAAGTCGGTCTGATTGACCAGCCGATTGATGCACTCTTGTTCAGCCCATTCGCGGTAACGCTCACGCTGATTCATATTTATCTTCCCTTTTCCATTCTCTTAGTCGTGTCCGCCTTCAGTGATATCAAAGGTGATCTGCTAGTGGCGTCGAGAGATCTTGGAACATCTGCGGTCGGTGCTTTCTTCAAAGTGGTGGCTCCAAATGCTTCAAGCGGGTTGCTAGGGGCATTTATGCTCACCTTCATTTTGGTTGCTGGCGATTACGTGACGCCTCAAATGCTTGGGGGCTCCTCGGGGCAAACAACTGGTTTGCTGATTGCTGATCACTTCCGTAAGACAGGGAACTGGCCGCTCGGAGCGGCTCAAGCGTTCCTCATGTTTATCGTAAGCCTGGTGATTTACCTCTGTGTTAGTAAGATCGGCCAGTGGGCGGGTGTAATCGTAAAACGTAAATCGCCTACGACTAGGAGAACTGTATAATGCTCCTCAAATCAGCGGTATACGCAATTCTTGCGTTTCTTTTGGCGCCGATACTGATTATTGTATTATTCAGCTTCAATGGCTCCCAATCTCTGTCATTCCCTATCTCAAGCTTGAGCTTAAGATGGTACGAGCAGGTTTTTCAGGATCCACAACTTGGTGCCGCGCTGCTGAGTAGTCTGAATATTGCTTTCTGGACTGCCCTGATAACTCTGGTTCTCGGTACAGCAGCCTCCCTCGCTTGGTTACGGATTACAAGGCGTGAGCAAGCGATGTTTGAGGCGCTTAGCATCACACCTATCGCATTGCCTGGGCTGTTCATAGGCGTGGCACTGTTGGTTGTGTTCTCACAGGCAGGTGTAGCGCTGGGAACAATTACCATAATTCTTTCGCATGTATTGTTGACGTTGCCACTTTTGATCGTATCGATGAAAGCTAGGCTGGCATTGTTTGACACCTCTTTGGAAGAAGCATCTAGAGACCTAGGCGCCTCGATTTCCTACACGTTTGCGAAAGTCACGTTGCCTCTTATTGCGCCCACACTTTTCGCATGTGCAATCCTTTCATTTGCTGTGTCATTCGATGAGTTTGTTGTTACTTCCTTCGTCTCTGGCACAGAAACTACATTGCCGATGTACATCTGGTCGATGATGCGTCGAACAGTTACGCCGTTGATCAACGCCATTTCCACGCTCGCACTACTGTTCTCTATTGCGATACTGGTCATTGCCTGGGTAGTTGGGCATCTAAAACGATCTTCCGCATTGGCTAATCGGTCTTCAAGTGAGGTCTGAAATGAGCAATAAAAACATTATCGAAATTGTTGATGCTCAAAAACACTTTGGGCCTTTTCAAGCGCTTTTTGACATCAATCTTTCTATACGCGAGGGTGAAATCGTTACGCTATTAGGCCCATCCGGATGTGGCAAAACTACCTTGATGCGCCTTATTGCGGGGTTCGAGGGTGTATCGAGTGGTGCAATCCGTATCGATGGCGTTGACATGTCGGGCGTAGCACCGGAAAAGCGTCCAGTAAACATGGTATTCCAGCGGTACGCGTTGTTCCCTCACCTTGACGTATTTGACAACGTTGCTTTTGGGCTCCGGGTGAAGGGGCTTGCCAAGGCGGAGGTTAAGGATCGTGTTAATCGCATGCTGGAGATCGTGCAACTGGATCATTTATCCAGCCGCTATATTGATGAATTGAGTGGGGGGCAATGCCAGCGTGTGGCTCTGGCACGAGCCTTGGTCAACGGCCCTAAGGTGCTCCTGCTGGATGAGCCCTTGGCTGCGCTGGACTTGAAAATCCGGCAGCACATGCTTGCTGAAATGAAGCGTATCCACACAGAAACAGGGGCAACCTTCGTGTATGTTACCCATGATCAGGACGAAGCCATGATCCTCTCTGATCGAGTAGTCCTCATGGAAAAAGGCAGGATTGTTCAGATTGATCGGCCAGAAGACCTGTACTCGAAGCCCAGATCGCTTTTCGCTGCAAAATTTCTTGGAGAGACCAATCTGTTTGAAGGTGATGTGATCGACAGTGATGGTAGAGGTGCAGTTGCGAAATCCAGGTGTGGGCATACATTCCGGAGTACAGTTCCACAACCTGTCGTGAAGTCCGACAAGGTTTTTGTATCAATTAGGCCTGAGTCCTTCACGTTTGAACCGCATTCCGGTGATGAGGCGAGCTCTCTGCAGGGCCTGGTCAAAGATATCGTATTCACTGGCAGTCGCTCGTTTTACTCCATAGGGCTGGATAACGGAGCTGATGTGCGTGTACAAGTTCAGCGTACTGGAGTAGGTCGCTTCCCCCAGCTGGGCGCCCGCACAAAGCTATTCTGGGAGCCTGAAAGCGTAGTGATGGTGCCAATGGTGTAATGATGGAACCCAAAAGGCCGCTAAACGTAGCGGCCTTTTCATGTGGGCTAGCAGTGGTGCAGTCAGTCCAGGAGTTTACGCAGGTCATCGTACAGCGCTTGAGAAATGGTCACACCATGAGCCAAGCTTCGTTTTCTTGCTTCAAAGCGCCGCTGAGAGGGCAGCCGGGCCCCTTGTGCCTCAATGGACTTAAACATCTCCTCATCGCGGGCATCGCTTGCGGCTTTGTCAGCTCCCATAAATACTTTGGGGTCGAAGGCTAGAATAAGCTCGCCATGGCATGGTGAGGCCCCTACGTTTTCATCATATTCCAATGATTGCTGGCTAGTCATATCCCCAATCAAAGCTGCAGCCATCAGCTCTACCATTGCAGACAGTGCAGAGCCTTTATGTCCTCCGAAGGTGAGCATTGCCCCCGACAATGCTGCAGTCGGATCAGTTGTAGGATTGCCTTCACTGTCGACAGCCCAGCCGAGGGGGATTTCCTTTCCTTCGCGCCTATGAAGCTCGATGTCCCCGCGCGCGATGGCACTGGTGGCAAAGTCGAAAACGTAGGGCTCGCCTTGTTTGCGCGGCCAAGCGAATGCAATTGGATTTGTGCCGAAGACAGGTTTGGTACCCCCAGCCGGCGCTACCCAGCTGTGACTGGGAGTCAGTGCTAGGGCGCAAAGTCCTGCTTCCGCAATCGCTTCAACTTCTGGCCACAGCGCCGAGAAGTGATAGCAATTATTGATTGCGAGCGCTGCTACGCCGTTTGTGCGGGCTTTCTCCAGCAAAATGGGCATCCCTGTTTCGAACGCCAGGAGCGAGAATCCGTAATTGGCATTCACATTCACAATGCCACTGGAGCGTTCGCTTACTACCGGAACGGCTGTGGCAGATACCTTCCCCTCCTTGAGCGATTTGCTGGTTACCAGGAGACGGTAAAGCCCGTGCGAGTGACATTCATCCCGCTGGCCGGCAGTGATTACCCTGGCGATGGCGTCAGCGTGTGCCTCGGAGTAACCTTGATGCAGTAGAACCTTTTGGGCGAAATTGAACACTTCTTCCAGCGTCATGTGCACCATTTGCTGCGTATTTTCGCTCATCGCGAGTCCTCTCGGATAAGGGGAAGTAGGCCAAAAGGGCCGTTGATCACCCAATTTGTATCCAATATACAGGCATCTGTCTACGGTTGTGATAAGCTAGATCAAAGGTGATTCTCAACCGCAGGTCGTGGCTCTCATGCAGCGACAGCTGGGCGAGGGTTTGTCTGGATACATTCTACAGTGTAGAATCGCGGGCTATGAATCGCTATGGGACGCTAATCGTCCATCGTCCGTTCTGGCTTTTACGAGATAGCTATGGCGCAACAAATCGCATCCAAAAGCTCGCTGAAAATTACCCGCAAGAGTCTCCCCGAGACCCTGGCCGAGTCTATTCGTGAACGGATTCTCAGTGGTGAGTTTCGTGAAGGGGAAGCACTGATCCAGGAGTCGCTTGCTGATGAATACGCAGTAAGTCGGATGCCTGTGCGAGAGGCATTGCGCCAGTTGGAGGCATCTGGCCTGGTCGAGATGAAAAATCACAAAGGTGCGGTTGTCACTTCCGTACCTCTCGATCAAATTGCAGAACTCTTCGATCTTCGAGCGACACTTGAGTGTAACCTTCTCCAGCACGCTGTTCCGCTTATGACAAGTGCTAGCATATCGAATGCACGTAGTATTCTTCTTGATTTGGAGTCCGCTTACGAACGCAAAGATGTCGCCGCTTGGGGTACGTTGAATTGGGAATTGCACAAATCCCTATACGAACCTGCTGGGCGTGTACAGACCCTTTCGATTATTCAGGGTATCAACGTCCAAACTGATCGGTACATCAGGTTGCAGTTACTCTTGAGCGAAGACTTTAGTCACGCTGATGAGGAGCATTTCCACATTATCGAGGCTTGCGCTGCTGGCAAGGTTGACGATGCGGTAACACAGCTTCGCGCACACATATTGGGTACCAAGAGTTCTCTGCTCGAGGCTATTAAGGAGTATCGAGAAAATCCAGAGATGTTGGGTTGATTGGCTCAATACTCCTTCAGCTTTGATACAAAGGCGCTGCTCTGGCAGTGCCTTTTTTTTGTCCTAGATAATTTCATCTTAATCTTCCTAGCAGAAACTTAATCGCACCGAATCTCTCTGGGAAAGAGCCAATGACTGAGCATTCCTCTTCAATTTGCTACGTGATCTATCTTGAGCCCGCACTTGGGAGAGAATCAGCTCTATTGGATTATTTGCATGAGCTGCCCGCCTTAATGGCCAGGTACGCAGAGTGTTGCTGCTGGGTTGATCGAAGAGAACCTGGGGTAGGGTGGGCTATTTCGTTGGAGTGGTGCAGTGAAGCAGCATTCAGGCGGTGGTCTCATTCGTCATCTACGGAGCCTCTGGATCATCTTTTTTCAGAGAGATTGATAGCTCGACTCGAAATCTGCTAGCTGGGCTGAGCTCCTGGGTCAGATCGGCTTGACAGGGAGAATCACTGTATCCAATATACAGTCATCGGTATCCCTATGGTGGTGCGTGCCTGTAGCGGCCAATGCCCCATCTGTGACCAGGTCAAAGTGATGCAAGCGAGCTTAGTGAGTGAAATTGGTATCGAACAAAGAAACGCAACTCGGGCTGCGTTTCTAATACCAGGCATCGGTATCTCGGCCTGGGCCCCCCTCGTCCCCTTCGTCAAAGAAAGGGCGGGCCTGAATGAGGGCCTGTTGGGTCTGCTGTTGCTGTGCATAGGTCTAGGGTCATTTGTAGCGATGCCAGTGGCGACTCGAGTCGCTAAACAAGCGGGTTGCAGATTACCGATCCTTGTCGGAGCTAGCCTCATAGCATCTGTGTTGCCGCTTCTAGGGTTTTTGAGCAATATCTATGCACTAGCCGCTATTCTTCTTCTCTTCGGGATGGGACTGGGGGCGGTCGAGGTGGTCGCAAATTTCCAGGCAGTCCAGGTTGAGCAAGCGTTTGACAGACCGATGATGTCCGGTTTTCACGGGATGTGGAGCATAGGCGGCATTGCTGGTGCTACAGCTGTAAGCATCGCATTGTGGTTGGGTCTTACAGCTGTTCAATCAGCTTTAGTCATCAGTATCGTGATCGGTGCCTTAATAGCAGTTTACGCAGGGGGGCTAATCCAGTCTCCGGCACCAGGTGTGCAAGAGCGCTCTAGCTTCCCCCGTGGGGTCGTGTTGTTGTTGGGAGGATTGAGCTTCCTGGTGTTCCTCGCGGAGGGCTCCGTTCTGGATTGGAGCGCAGTGTTTTTGCGAGAGAGTTTAAGCGTTGAGCCGGCATATGCTGGCTTGGGTTATGGCGCCTTTGCGATAGCGATGACAATCGGTCGCTTAAAAGGTGACCGGGTAGTTGAGGTCATCGGGCGGGGCCGTGCAGTTCTATACGGTGGTCTTATTGCTGGTCTCGGATTTGTTATCACTGCTTCAAGCGAATTTGCCGCGTTGGCCATTTTGGGCTTCGTTGTGATTGGCATTGGCTCCTCCAATTTGGCGCCAATCTTCGTGAGCTCAGCTGGTGCTCGCGCCCCCACAGCTCCAGGGCCTGCGATTGCAGCTGTTACAGCGATGGGGTACAGCGGTGTCGTAATCGGCCCTGCGCTCGTCGGCTTTCTGGCGCACGGGCTTACGCTAGCCTGGTCGTTTATAGTGATCGGCCTGTTGTTCGGCTTGATCGCTATGAGTGCTCGTTGGGCTGTGCGCTAGGACGCATCCTTAGCTCGTGGGGTGCTTGTTGATTCCCTAACGATCAAATGCGTCTCAAATCGACTGGGTACAATGTGCTTTCTGTGCGTAAGCGCGCTCAGCATCTCGCGGGCGGCGTGCTTGCCGAGTTCTGTTGCAGGTACAGCAATCGTGGTCAAAGGCGGGTTAAAAAGGCTGGTGTATGAGTCATCGTCGAAGCCTGCTATCGACATTTCATCAGGTACGCGTATGCCAAGCTTGATGCATTCAGAAATGATACTGAATGCAAATACATCGCTATTACATACGATTGCTGTTGTCCCTGGGCGCTCCGATCGTATTGTGCGAAGAGCTTCGGCCCCTTGGCGGGCGGCGTCCACGTACTCGCGTTCCACAATAATCGCATTTTCCATGAGATCGTTCTGCGTGAGGGTTTCCTTGAAAGCTCTGATCCGTTCTTGCTGTCGGTCATTCCCTTGGCTAGGCCCAGCAAACATTGAGATGTGGGTATGACCCATCTTGATCAGGTGCTCGACGATTTTTTTGGTGGCTTCAAAATTGTCGAAACCGATCGAGGGGATTTGTGAGTCGTCGGTATATGAATAGGATGTGACGCAAGGGAGCTTTCTGCTGATGATGTAGTCGCGCAGCTCCTGATCGAAGATTCGTCCGACCACCATCAGCCCGTCGATCCCCCGATCAATCAGCTTTTTTACAGGGCTGAACATTTTGTGATTGTCGTAGCCGGTGGTCAGCACCAGTACGTTGTAGCCGGCTGCTACCAAGACTTCCTGGAAGCTTTCAACCAGGCGGGCAAATATGGCGTAATTGAGGGAAGGGATCACTACGCCAATGGTGTGGCTGCGCTGGCGTCGTAGGGCTTGCGCTGCTGGATTGGGGCTGTAGCCCATCCGTTCAGCAATCTGGATAACCTTGTCTCTAACGTCGTCCCTCACTTTGTCCGGTAGGTTGTACGCACGGGAGACGGTTGCTACAGATACGCCAGCAGCTAGGGCGACATCCTTCACACTTACCTTTTTCATCATCGAGTATCGTTCTCGTTTCGGATGGGTTTTTCTGCCCAGGAGCCAGTCAGGGTGGTGATTGAGACAGTATTTTATGTAATTGATTACACCAAAGCAAAAAAAATCAGACCCTAGGTTTCGAAGAAAAAACTGAGCTAAAACAGTGGCTTATGGAGGCCCTGCTCTAATTTTTGTGAATCCGGTAGACGGGATATTGTATCCAATAGTCGACATCCAAAATTATTGGTCTTATGATGAGGTCGCGCTATGGATTTCTACGACCCAGCCAAGGCTAGCGAGTCGTGCTCTCCACCACATTCACTGATTTAGCTGCAGGAGTGTCTACATGCCTCGCCACTACGAGCATTGGATCAACAATGCTGACGTCAAGCCTTCGACCGGTTCTTACCTCAAGCGTTTTTCGCCGGCTCACGGTGAGTACCTCGCGGAGTTTCCAGAAGGATCCGTAGCTGATGTAGATCAGGCTGCGACAGCCGCACGGGCACGTTTTGAAGATGCTGAGACCTGGGCAAAGCTGCCTGGCTCTGTTCGCTCCAAGCTTTTGACTGACTGGGCAGCGCTGATCGAGCGTGATATTGACGTGCTCGCCGTCATGGAGGCTGAAGAAGTCGGTAAGCCTATTGAGTCGGCTCGAGGCGAGATTTCTTGGTCTCTTGAGCTGATCCGCTACGCCGCTTCACAGGCGTGGGAGTTGGGTGGTGACGCCTACAACAATGTGGGTGCTGGTAAGCTCGCCTTGATGACCCGGGAGCCACGCGGCGTTGTGGGTATGATCCTTCCCTGGAACTACCCTATGGTTACCATGATGCAGAAGCTGCCGTATGCTTTGGCTGCCGGTTGCACCACTGTTATCAAGTCTTCTGAGCTGACGTCTGGTACCACTTTCGAGGTCGCTCGCCTTGCCGCTGAAGCAGGCATCCCTGCCGGCGTCATCAACGTAGTGACTGGTCTAGGCTCAGTCGTTGGTGATGCGATGTCTCGTCATCCTGAAATCGACATGATGTCCTTTACCGGCTCCACTGCAGTCGGTCAGGTCATCTCTAAAGCGGCGGCTGAAACCAACAAGTATGTTGCTCTCGAGCTTGGTGGTAAGTCTGCCAACATCGTATTTGCAGATGCGGACATCGATGCAGCTCTGGATGGTGTGCTCCTGGGCTTTACGCTGAACCAAGGGGAAGAGTGTGTTGCTGGCAGTAGGCTGCTGGTGGAAGAGTCGATTGCCGATGAATTCGTTTCCCGGTTGGTGAAGCGTGCCAACAAGGTAAAGGTCGGGCTGCCGCTGGATGCTGAGACTCAGGTAGGCGCCCTCATTCATGAGCAGCACATGAATAAGGTCTTGGAATACATCCAAGCTGGCATTGATGCCGGCGCAGAGTTGCGCTGCGGTGGTAAGCGAGTAACTGAGAACGGCCTTGGTAGCGGGTTCTTCGTAGCACCTACTATCTTCTCCAGTGTTACTCCTGACATGAAGATCTTCCAGGAGGAGATTTTCGGCCCAGTACTCACTGTAACCACCTTCCGAGATCAGGCCGAGGCTATCAAACTGGCCAATGATACTGTCTATGGCCTCGGTAATGGCGTTTGGACCAAAGACATTGACAAGGCCATCTTGGTTTCCGAGAAGCTGCGTAGTGGGACTGTTTACGTGAACACCTATTTCGAAACTACTCCTCAAGTACCATTCGGCGGTTACAAGGCAAGTGGTATCGGTCGTGAGAATGGCCGCTCGGGCCTTCTTGAGTTCACTGAAACTAAATCTACCTTCATCAGCCTCGGTGAACGTGTCAAAGCGTTGCCAAATACTGTCGATTGACGAGTGTATTAGATGGTGCAGCGACTCTGTCGCTGTGCCAGAACTAATTTACAAATTCATGTTTATTAAGCTTGGCAGGTTGTTGGAGGCAATATGATTAAAGATATTTACGGTCGCGCCCTGCTGTCAGAGTATGATTATGTTATCGTCGGCTCTGGTTCTGCGGGGGCTGTCGTTGCCTCCCGCCTTGCCGAGGACGCGAACACTACCGTCCTCTTGGTGGAAGCAGGGCCAAAAGATAAAAGCATTTATATCCAAATGCCAGCGGCGTTTGGATTTCCTTTGATTGATGACAAGTACAACTGGTACTTGCATGCTGAACCTGATCCTCATATTAAAGGGCGTAAAGTTTACGAGGCGCGTGGCCGAGTATTAGGTGGCTCTTCTTCGATCAATGGTATGAACTGGGTGCGTGGTAATCCCTGGGATTACGACAACTGGGCTGCATTGGGCAACCAAGGGTGGAGCTATCAAGAGGTTCTTCCATACTTTAAGAAAGCAGAAACATTCGATGGGGGCTCTAACCAGTACCGTGGATCGAATGGCCCAATGAAAATTCAGACCTGCAAGGCCAAGAACGAGCTGTATGGTGCTTTTTTGGAAGCGGGTAAGCAGTACGGGCTCAAACATGTTGATGACCACAATGGTTATCAGCAAGAGGGAGTGCACATTACTCAGCGAAACGTACATGCCGGTCTGCGTTGGAACACCTCGCGTGCTTACTTGCACAGTCAGCCGAATCGGAACAACCTTCACATTGTGTGCTCAACGTTTGCAGAGCGGATTGAATTCCAACAAACTCGCGCCACTGGCATCGCGCTTTCTTCCCAAGGTACGCGCTTTGTCCAGAAAGTGAAAAAAGAGGTCGTCCTTTGCAGCGGCGCGATTCACTCGCCCCATTTGCTCATGCACTCTGGCATTGGCAATCGTGAGGATTTGGAGAAGCTGGGTATCAAGGTGGTGAAGCACCTGCCAGGTGTTGGTGAAGGACTCAAGGATCACACAGCAGCGCCTGTGCAATACCGAGCTAAAGGTAATGCTTCGAGCGCCAAAGACTTTACTACCCTGGGTCGCCTCAAGCTCGGTGCTCAATGGCTTTTCTTCAAAAAGGGCATTGGAGCTTCAAATCTGTTTGAGGTGGGCGCGTTCATCCGCACCAAGGACTCAGTTAAAATCCCTGACGTACAGTTCGAGTTCCTCCCGCTCTTGGGTGAGCTGATGCACGGCGAGGCGAAGGTTGATGATGGCTTCCAGTACTTCTTCAGTCTTATGCGTCCAACCAGCACAGGTCGAGTTTGGATCGATTCTAAAGATCCGACTGTGCCGCCCAAATTTGTATTTAACTTCTTGGCGACTCAAGAGGATAGGGATACAGCAATCGGCGCAGTGAGGGCGATTCGTAAAATCGTATCTCAGAAGGCCTGGGATCCGTATCGAGCGGAGGAGGTTACACCTGGTGCTCACCGCCAGACTGACGACGAGATCTTGGATTTCTTGAAGGAAAATGCTGGAACTAACTATCACCCGTGCTGCACTTGCCGTATGGGTAGCGACGAAATGGCTGTTGTGGATGCCCACGGTAAAGTTCACGGCGTAGAAAATGTTCGCGTAGTAGATGCTTCAATCATGCCTGCGATTGTTAGTGGCAACCTAAATGCACCAGTGATTATGATGGCAGAGAAAATTTCGGATGTTATGCGGGGGAAGACATTGCCTCCAGTTAGGGCTGATTATTATCGGCTGTGATCATGCAGACTGCGGCGCAAGATGGCGCCGCAGTTCTCACTGCTAACGCTGTTATAAAACAGCGGGCCATATTAGTGTTGATGCCATTATGCGAGTAGGAAAGCAGACCTCAAAGGTTTCTCAGATTCAGCGGCAAAGTATTCCCAGTCAGATTGCGGAGTCTCTCAGGGAGCGGATACTTTGTGGTGAGCTTAAGCAAGGCTCGACGCTTGTGCAGGAGCTTATAGCCGCTGAGTATGGTGTAAGCAGGATGCCGGTTCGCGAGGCGTTCAAGCAGCTTGAAAGTGCTGGTCTTATTCAGGCCCGGCTGCACAAGGGATCAGTAATAACTTCCCCTTCTGTCGAGCATGTGATGGAACTCTATGAGCTCCGTTTGCTGCTCGAAACTGAGCTCCTTCGCGCCTCTATTCCTCGAATGTCCAAAGCTCATATCGTTACGGCGGAATCTATCTTGCCAGAGCTTGAGAAGGCCTACGCCGATCATGACGTGAACCAGTGGGGTCGGCTTAATTGGAAGTTTCACAAAAGTTTGTACATTGCCTCAGAAAAAGTTAAGACTCTTTCAATAATTGAGTCGGTAAATCTCCAGGTGGATCGTTATGTTAGATTGCAGCTTATCTTGGATGAGAAGCTCGCTAGAGCTGCAGATGACCATCGGCGTCTTCTAAAACTCTGTAACAAGAAAGACGTGAATGCGGCGGTTGAGTGCTTGCGTGAGCACATAAATCATGCGGGTGAGAAACTCAGGCTAAGCCTAGAAGAACGCTCCTCTGATTCTTGAGTCGAGAAGGTATGGATAACTATAAGAACAAGATCTCCGGTTGGTTGAGCCGTTTGTTTGTAGAACTCGCAAAGACTGATCTAAGTAGCGGCTTTTACATATACTCCCCTGAAGAGGCAGTTCATCCTGAGTTTATAAAAAGCCTAGAGTTGCTCTCCGTTGATCCATTGCCAGATGCTAAGCCGGAAGTAAGAATGCGCTCATAAAATATTTCCAAAAATACAGCTGCTGAATTCAATTTATCCTGTCCAGAAGTGACGGGATTTTCTGTTTTATCCGAGAAAATTTGTTGTGGGCTTCACCTAGGCTCCGATCGTCGCTACCTTGGACACGTTCCTGTCCCTGATCTCCGGTAACGCGGGTGCGTTCCCCCGGAATCACTCTGGCTCGCAGCTAAGAGCCGCGATCGCCGGCGTCTCAGTGCCATTGATCGCCACCTGGTTCCAACTGAATCACGTTAGGTACTGGGGAGCATTGTGGCCTACTTAGCGACCTGTTCGGTAATCTCTATTGCCGCCGTTTCTCGAGCTGGTTCTAGGACAGTGCGTGGCCAAACCTTCCCTCAGCAGATACCGACGAGCACATGTCAGGCGTGAGCTACACTGATCTGTTTTTGATCTGCATTGCACCAAGCTAGCTCGGTGAAGCCCACAGTTGCTTTCCAGTCCCGAGGCAGTGCGTCGATCGCCCGGGTATGGGTGGTACATCCCGGGCGCTTCGCTTCCTCAGTGTTCACATGATGTGCAGACCATAAATTCAGCACGCTTCAACACGGAACAGTGGTGGCCTTGCTATGTAGACGAAGAGTGGATGGTGGATGGAACCATTTGAGGGCGTGTCAATGGTAATGATGATGGGACGTGCCAGACCTATTATCTGCTTGTAGATGGTCGCAATCTCTGCTTGCCCAACTAGGTGGCGCAACTCTCAAGCAAGTGATGTTCATGGATGGAGCTTAAAGCAAAAAAACCCGCTTTCGCGGGTTTTTGTACGCTGTGAATTACGCGTGGGCGACCTTACGGAAGGTACGACGATGGCGATTTGCGAAGAAGTAAAGCGCGCCAGGGACGAGCAGGGCAGGTACCCAGCTGATGTCAGTGCCAATCACTTCTGCGAAGTGGCTTCTGTAGAACGAGACTTCCATGAACGGGATGCAGCTCAGCACGCCCAGAATGTAGATGGCAACCGTGGTGTAATTAGTTTTGCCATACTCCCCATCAACATCGAACATAGCCCGGACATCGTAGTGACCAGAGCGGGTGAAATAGAAGTCAACCAAGTTTATGGCGCTCCATGGTACGAGGAAATAAACTTGGGCGATCAAGATATCGGCAAAGTAGGCGTTGAAGTTATATTGGGTTTTGATGGCGATTACCGTTGCCACCGCTGCCGTGGCGGCCATGACAAGGAATTTTGTGCCATTGCCCACGCTCTTCATTTTCTTGAAGCCACTGAAGATGGTGGCTGAGGACATGTAGGCGCTGTAGAGGTTGAGCACGTTGATCTCAAGAACGCCAATCACAACGATGATCAGAGCCAGCTTTGAATAGTCGCCGAACTGCTGAGCGATCACGGAGCCAGGATCGGATGCAATGTCGTTGTAGACAGTTGCCAGCAATGCGCCCAGCAGCATGACCAAGGTGGAACCAAGTACGTTTCCGATATAGGTGTACCAGAAGGTTGCGCGGGCGGAAGTGTTGGCCGGGAGGTAGCGCGAGTAGTCGGCTACATAAGGCCCGAATCCCATCGTCCAGGATGATGCCTGGGTAATTGTCATCAGGAACGCGCCCAAAGTGAAGCCAGCAGTTTTGACAGCGAACGCACCTTCAGGCAGAGGGTTTCTCAGCACAAGAATGGCAACGATCAAGAACAGCGCACCTGACAACCACGACATCCAAGCGCCCATTTTGTGAATGAGCTCATAGCCGATGTAGCTGATGACCAAGGTGGCCAGGCCGAAAATAATGATAGCCATGTCGTCATCAACCGGGAGCACTGCTTTAACAGAGTCCCGCATGACTACACCATTTGCAGCGGTGAACAGGGTATAGACCCCCACGACGATGAACAGAGGTAAGCCTGCGCCTACTACGCCAAATTGTGCCCGGCTCTGAATCATTTGTGGAACGCCCAGGTGTGGCCCCTGTGCGGAATGGGCGGCCATGAAAATGGTGCCAACGAGGTTGCCAATGATAAGGGCGACGAACGTCCAGAGAAGATTCAGTCCTGCGATCACGCCTAAGGTACCGACCACCAAGGTCGTGACCTGCATGTTGGCACTGAACCACATGGTGAAAAGGCGGCGAGGGTGACCGTAGCGCTCGCTCAGCGGGATGAACTCAATACCTCTGTTCTCGATTTCCATCTTAACCTCTGTGCTTCTTATTCGGAGCGCTTGGCATGCCAAGCACTTTTTGTGCTGGAGTGATGGGTTTAAGGCCCGTTTGTCGCTTAGCCTTGTAATCCATTACATTCTCGTCCGAGAGAAATGTTCCGTTTCTACCCTTGGTGCTACGTTACGTCACACTGGGCGCCCGTAATCTGGGCTCTAAATCGCTGCAAGGCTCAAAATCTTGGCCTGGCAGGCAATGTAATCAATTACACGCATGAAGCGTGCCATCACTGATTCGGGTCGAAGTGCTGAATTTGCTGATCAAACAGGCTGAGGGCGCACAATTCACGCCCTGTGATGGGGCAATACCCACAAATCTGCTTCATTGCAGGGCGCATGCTTGAGCGGGAGCTCATTGTGAGGAGAGAGGTTTTCGTAAACGATTTCAGGTGGAGACTATGTAAGGTGAGAATGGGGGAGGGGTAACGTGGCTGTTACTTTCTGAGCAACCAGGTAACGCGGGCGTGTCCATAGCACACCCGCGTCCGAATAGATGGATCCATCACTCAGTCATAAAGTCACCTAGCGCATGCCTAGCGATACTCCCGTCTTCGTAAGATTTCACGCCAGAAACACCTATGCCACCTAGCATGTGTCCTTCTCTCATGATGAAAACGCCGCCTTCAATACATACAATCTCACCAGCACTGAGAAGGGAGAGCTTGCCCCCATTCACCATTTCCTCAAAAGCTTTGGTGTCGCGCTTGCTAACAGCCGCTGTCCTAGCCTTGTCGACCGCAAGCTTAACGCTAAAGAGCGGGGCATTCGGTAGTCGCTTGAACGCAAGCAGAAATCCAGCTGCATCGCATATTGAATCGCCCCTGGTTTCGTAGACACCTCCAAGCCTCATAATGAGGCCCAAATAGGAGGTGCCATGAGTCGTCAGCGTTACCCTGAAGAATTCAAGATCGAAGCGGTCAAGCAAGTGACCGAGAAAG
>NZ_JAFBKA010000059.1:0-3904 GCF_022760795.1 Pseudomonas sp. BP01 | reverse complement strand
GGGGGAATGGGGTGGGTGGACGTGCGGGCAGCCCAGCAGTCCGGCCAGGCCATCGGCGAGCTTGAGGTGCACGGCATGCTCATGCTCCGGCGTATGTTCGCGGGTGTCGAGCAACACAACGCCGGTTTTCCGGTCGCAGGCACTGGGCATGGTCATTTGCCTGTCTGCAATGAATGTACAGTGTGTGAAGCCGGTACATTGCGGAAGTTCAGCGGGACTTGATCGGTGGTCCTGGCCTTGTTGTAGGCCGTATCCTGTTGGGACAGGGCGTGGTGGGCAATGCATGCCGTGTCTTGGTCGTGCCGATTGCAGCGCAATGGCGGCTGTTCCATTATCGGCGGATGGGAACAACCTTGATGTAGCCGCAGGAGAGCGCATGAACGTCCAGACCACCCTTGAGCAAAGCGTGCCGCAGCGACTGGCGCGCGTGCGCCAGGCCATGGCAGCCGGAGGCATCGATGCCTTGCTGGTACCCTCGGCCGACCCTCACCTTTCCGAATACCTGCCCGGTTACTGGCAGGGGCGTCAGTGGCTGTCGGGTTTCCACGGCTCGGTAGGCACGCTGGTAGTCACGCCCGCCTTTGCAGGGTTGTGGGTCGATAGCCGGTACTGGGAGCAGGCGGAGCGCGAGCTGGCCGGCAGTGGTATCGAACTGATGAAGCTCTTGCCGGGCAAGCCAGGGGCGCTGGAATGGCTCAGCGATAATGTCGCGCCAAACGGTAACGTCGCGGTGGATGGAGCGGTCATGGCTCTGGCTTCGGCGCGCCAACTGGGCGAGCGGTTGAAGGCACGTGGGGCAGGGCTGGTGACCGACAAGGACCTGCTAGACCAGGTCTGGGACGGGCGCCCGGCGCTGCCCGCCAACCCGGTGTACCAGCACTTGCCGCCGCACGCCACGGTAAGCCGGGCGGAAAAACTAGCGCAGTTGCGCCAGGGCATCCAGGCCAAAGGGGCTGACTGGCACTTTATCGCTACGCTCGATGACATCGCCTGGCTGTTCAACCTGCGTGGCAGTGATGTGTCGTACAACCCGGTTTTCCTGGCCTTTGCCTTGATCAGTCAGCAGCAGGCCATTCTGTTCGTGGGTCAGGACAAGGTGGACGCGCATTTGCGTCAGGTGCTGGCGGTGGACGGCATCGAGGTGCGCGACTACAGCGAGGCTGGCGCAGCCCTGGCGGCTGTTCCGGCGGGGGGGCGGTTGCTGGTAGACCCGGCCCGTGTCACCTGCGGCCTGTTGGGCAATCTGGCGCCAGAGGTTGTGCTGGTCGAGGGGCTCAACCCCACCACCCTGAGCAAATCCTGCAAAGGTGACGATGATCTGGTGCATATCCGCCAGGTCATGGAGCAGGACGGTGCGGCGTTGTGCGAGTTCTTCGCCTGGTTCGAGGCGAACCTCGGCTGTGAGGTGATTACCGAGCTGACCGTTGACGAGCAATTGACTGCCGCGCGTGCCCGACGCGCGAATTTCGTGTCGCTGAGTTTTTCGACCATTGCCGCCTTCAATGGCAATGGCGCCATGCCGCACTACCGTGCCACCGAGCAGTCGCATGCGATCATCGAGGGTGATGGCTTGCTGCTGATCGATTCGGGCGGGCAATACCTGGGCGGCACCACCGACATCACCCGTATGGTGCCCGTCGGCAACCCCAGCCATGCACAGAAACAGGACTGCACCCGGGTACTCAAGGGTATGATCGCCCTGTCGCGTGCCACCTTCCCGCGAGGGGTGCTGTCGCCGTTGCTCGACGCCATTGCCCGGGCGCCGATCTGGGCTGACCAGGTTGATTATGGCCACGGTACCGGGCACGGGGTAGGCTACTTCATGAACGTGCACGAAGGCCCGCAAGTGATTGCCTACCAGGCGGCACCTGCACCGCAGACAGCGATGCAGGCAGGCATGATCAGCTCGATCGAACCCGGTACGTACCGCCCCGGGCAGTGGGGCGTACGTATCGAGAACCTGGTGGTCAACCGCGAAGCGGGCAAGAGTGCCTTCGGCGACTTCCTGCACTTCGAGACCTTGACGCTGTGCCCGATCGATACCCGCTGCCTGTTGCCCGAGCTACTGGCCAAGGACGAGGTGGATTGGCTGAATGGCTATCATGCGAAAGTGCGTGAGCGCCTGGCGCCCCTGCTCAAGGCTGATGGGTTGGCCTGGCTGGAGGCGCGTACCGCGCCGCTGTAAGGCAAATGAAAAGGGCAGCTTGTGAGCTGCCCTTTTTGCTACTTGCAGATGACGATCATGCTGCGGCTGGTGTAACCCGCCGGGTTGATGCCGAACAAGTAGTCACCGGTTTGTTCATCGCTATCGCCCGAGCGTGCAATGACCCGGTAGCCGCGTGTGCTGCAGGAGGTCGCGGCCTTGCTGTAGCAGTTGTCCCATGACGAGGAAAGGCCGGAACAATTGATATGCAGGCCCTTCTTGCCCCTCTTGACCTCAGTCTTGGCTGTGGCGGCACATCCAGCAATAGCCAAGATGGCCAGGATGAGAAAAATACGTTTCATTCCTGTCCTTAAATGCAGGGCGGATCAGCTGTCTGCCCTGTCGTTATCGCTTTGCTTCTTCCTGAAACATCCCCAGCGTCCGTGTTCGGTCCAGTAGATAGCGTAAAGATGATGATCCTGTGACAGCTTAATCAGCGAGGAGGACCGCTACAATCACTAATCCTGTCTCAAATGAAAATATTTCTCATATCAGTCGGCTGCCACAGCCGGGGTTGGCTCTTTGCGCATGGACAGGGTAGTGCCAACCGAAGCGGCAATGATTGCCCCAATCGCCAGCCATTGGGTGAGCGTTAGTACCTCGCCGAGAAACAGCAGGCCGGACAGTGCGCCGAATGCAGGTTCGATACTCATCAACGTGCCGAACGTACGGGCCGGGATGCGTGTGAGGGCAACCATTTCCAGGCTGTAGGGCAGGGCGGTGGACAGCACTGCAACGGCCAGGGCCACGGGGATCAAGGCAGGTGTGAGCAGTGCGCTACCGGCATGTGCGATACCTATGGGAGCGACGAACAGGGCGGCGACGACCACCCCCAAGGCTGCACTCTGAATACCGTGCTCGGCGCCGGCGCGTTGCCCGAACAGAATATAGAGGGCCCAGCATACGCCGGCGCCCAAAGCATAAGCAGCGCCCACCGGGTCGAGTGCCTGGCCGCCTTGGCCAGCCGGTAGCAACAGCAGCAGGCCGGCAATGGCCAAGGCAATCCACACGAAGTCGATTGGCCGGCGCGAGGAGAAGATGGCCACCGCCAACGGGCCGGTGAACTCCAGGGCTACGGCGATGCCGATCGGTACCGTTTGCAGGGCCATATAGAAGAGGAAGTTCATGCCACCCAGCGCCATGCCATAGATGACCACGTTGCGCAGGGTGGTAGCGGTCATACGTACCCGCCATGGGCGCAATATGAGCAGCATGATGATGCTGGCGAAGATCAGGCGCAGTGTAGTGGTGCCTTGTGCTCCGATGATGGGGAACATGCTTTTGGCCAGGGACGCACCGGACTGGATCGATGCCATGGCTATAAGCAGCAGGCCGATCGGGAAGAGAGTGGCGGCCAGGCTGCGGGGTTGGGTGTTCATTTAAGTGCGGCGATCCTTGGACGGGCGGGATGAGCAATATAGTGCGCAATTGGTGGGGCGGGTGATAGCCCTTAAGAGGCTTCGCCAGAAATATTTCAAACCATTGAAATTAAAGGTTGACCTCGTGGATGACGGCCCTATAATGCGCACCATTCCAACGGGGTGGCGAAGTAAAGCTAGCCGCCCTGTTGAGTCAAGTGTTTGAAGCTAAACGAGTTTCTCGCAAAAAACTTCAAAATAAACGCTTGACAGGCTCTGAGGAAAGCGTAGAATGCGCGCCTCGGTTGAGACGAAAAGCTCTTAACCAAACGCTCTTTAACAA
>NZ_JAFBKA010000058.1:0-5551 GCF_022760795.1 Pseudomonas sp. BP01 | reverse complement strand
CTGTTCTAAATCCTTCACCACCCTCCAGATAAGCCTGGACGGCGGTGAGCTTGAATTGATCTGAATACTTGCTCATGTGAACACCCCAAGAAATTGGATTGGTGTCCAACTTCATGGGGGCAGTCCACTCTGTGGGAGCGGGTTCACCCGCGAAGAGGCCGGCACAGGCTGTGAAAATGCCGAACTGATCCGCGTCAGTGATGTTTATCGAACCCTGAACTACGCTCACAGTCGCATTCCACAAATCATTTGTGCACAAGCAAGGAGCCAGCATGGCGTTGATGCGTCCGCTGTCGGTCGTCTGCCTGGGGCTGCTTTACATGCTCACCGGCTGTAGCAAGGAAGAGGTCCCCGAGACGTTGCCTCGGGTGGGTGTGCAACAGGTCCAGTCCACCGATTTCGCTGCCAGGGTCACCCTGACCGGCGATGTACAGGCGCGGGTGCAGACTGATTTGTCGTTCCGCGTCGGCGGCAAGATCATTTCGCGCAGTGTGGACGTGGGCGATCACGTCAAGGCCAACCAGGTGCTGGCGCGGCTGGACCCGAAAGACCTGCAGAACAACGTCGACTCGGCCAAGGCCGAAGTATTCGCCGCGCAGGCGCGGGTCACCCAGACCAGCGCCGCCTTCGTGCGCCAGCAAAAACTGCTGCCCAAGGGCTACACCAGCCAGAGCGAATACGATGCTGCCGAAGCCGCGCTGCGCAGCAACCAGAGCGCGCTGAAGGCCGCCCAGGCCCAGCTGGCCAACGCCAACGAGCAACTCAGCTACACCGCACTGGTCTCCGAGGCCGCCGGGGTTATCACCGAGCGCCAGGCCGAAGTCGGCCAGGTGGTGCAGGCGACCATGCCGATCTTCAGCCTGGCCGTCGATGGCGACCGCGATGCGGTGTTCAATGTCTACGAGTCGCTACTGGTAGCGCCGCCCAGCGATGCAGGGGTTATCGTCAGCCTGCTGGACGACCCCAAGGTCCAGGCTCAGGGCTTCGTACGCGAAATCACCCCCACGGTGTCGGCGCAAAGCGGCACGGTGCAGGTCAAGGTCGGCCTGAAGGACGTGCCAGCAGGGATGCAACTAGGCGCACCAGTCACCGCCACCACCAATGCCCAGGGCCGGCCCAGCATCGAACTGCCGTGGTCGGCGCTGACCAAGGCGCTGCATGAGCCCGCTGTGTGGGTGGTGGGCGAGGGCGACAAGGTGGAATTGCGCAAAGTCGAAGTCAGCCGTTACCTCACCGGCAAGATTGTGGTCGCCAGCGGCCTGAAGGGCGGCGAAACCGTGGTGGTCACTGGCGGGCAGTTGCTGCACCCCGGCATGCAGGTGCAGAAGGTCGACGCCAAGGCCCAAGGGGGTGAGCTATGAAACGCCTGCTGCTGATGCTGTCGGCCGGCGTATTGCTGGCCGGCTGCAGTAGTGAGGAAGAAGCACCAGAGCCGATTCGGCCGGTGCTGTCGGTCAAGGTCGAACCCCAGGTGCAGTCGCAACTGGGCCGCTTCGCCGGCAGTATCCAGGCGCGTTTCGAAAGTACCCTGGGCTTTCGGGTTTCCGGGCGCATTGCCCGACGTTGGCTGGATGTGGGCGCCCAGGTGAAGCCGGGCGACACCTTGGCCACCCTCGACCCGACCGACCAGCAGAACCAGCTGCGCGCGGCCGAAGGCGACCTGGCCAAGGTGCAGGCGCAGTGGATCAACGCCCAGGCCGATGCCCGTCGCCAGCAACAGCTGTATGACCGCGGCGTTGGCGCCCAGGCCCAGCTGGATATCGCCCAGACCAACCTGAAAACCACTAGCGCAGCGCTGGAGCAGGCGCGCTCTGCGCTCAGCCAGGCCCGTGACCAGCTCGACTACAGCACCCTGCGCACCGACCACGCCGCCGTGATTACCGCCTGGCAGGCCGAAGCCGGGCAAACGGTAACGGCGGGGCAGGCCGTGGTGACCCTGGCCCGGCCGGATGTGAAGGAAGCGGTAATCGACCTGCCAATCGGCCTGGCCGAGCAGCTGAGCAAAAGCCTGACCTTCACCGTGGCCTCGCAACTGGATCCGACCATCAGCACCACGGCAAGCCTGCGCGAACTGGAGCCCCAGGCCGATGCCACCACCCGTACCCGCCGCGCTCGCCTGACCCTGGCCAGCACGCCGGCGGCCTTTCACCTCGGCACAGCCATCAGTGTGACCCTCAGCTCGCAGGTATCCCCGCGCAGCGAATTGCCCTTGAGTGCCTTGCTCGAGCGCGACGGCAAGACCCAGGTGTGGGTGATCGATACGCAGCAGAAGACCGTGGCCACCCGTGACGTGGCGCTGATCGAGCGCACCGCTGACAGCATCGTGCTGAGCGCCGGCGTGCAGCCCGGTGAGCGCGTGGTCACCGCGGGCGTCAACAGCCTCAAGCCTGGCCAGAAGGTCACCTTCGACGAGGATGCGCAATGAAAGGAAGCTTCAACCTGTCCGACTGGGCACTCAAGCATCAATCGTTCGTCTGGTACCTGATGTTCGTTGGCTTGTTGATGGGGATTTTCTCCTACTTCAACCTGGGCCGTGAGGAAGACCCGTCGTTCACCATCAAGACCATGGTCATCCAGACCCGCTGGCCCGGCGCGACCCAGGACGAAACCCTGTACCAGGTCACCGACCGCATCGAGAAGAAGCTCGAGGAGCTGGATTCTCTCGACTACACCAAAAGCTACACCCGACCGGGTGAGTCCACCGTCTACGTGTACCTGCGCGACACCACCAAAGCCAAGGACATCCCGGAAATCTGGTACCAGGTGCGCAAGAAAATCCAGGACATCCGCGGCCAGTTCCCGCAGGGTATTCAGGGGCCTGCCTTCAACGACGAATTCGGTGACGTGTTCGGCTCGATCTACGCCTTTACCTCCGACGGCCTGACCCTGCGCCAGCTGCGCGACTACGTCGAACAGGCCCGCGCCGAAGTGCGCGAAGTGCCCAACATCGGCAAGATCGAACTGGTTGGTACCCAGGACGAAGTGCTGTACCTGAACTTCTCGACCCGCAAGCTGGCCGCCCTGGGTATCGACCAGCGCCAGGTCATGCAGGCCCTGCAATCACAGAACGCGGTAACGCCAGCCGGTGTGATCGAGGCTGGGCCAGAGCGCATTTCGGTGCGCACCACCGGGCAGTTCGCATCCGAGAAAGACCTGCAAACCGTCAACCTGAGGATCAACGACCGCTTCTTCCGCCTGTCCGATATCGCCGATATCGAGCGCGGCTACGTCGACCCGCCCACGCCCATGTTCCGTTTCAACGGCCAGACCGCGATCGGCCTGGCGATCGGCATGAAAGCCGGCGGCAACATGCAGGTGTTCGGTGCGGCGCTGAAGAAGAAAATGGACAGCGTGATCACCGACCTGCCGGTCGGGGTGGGTGTGCACACCGTTTCAGACCAGGCGGTGGTAGTGAAACAGGCCGTGGGTGGCTTCACCAGCGCGCTGTTCGAAGCGGTGGTGATCGTATTGGCGGTGAGCTTCATCAGCCTCGGTGTGCGTGCAGGGTTGGTGGTGGCCTGCTCGATCCCGTTGGTGCTGGCGATGGTGTTCGTGTTCATGGAGTACAGCGGCATCACCATGCAGCGGATTTCGTTGGGCGCGTTGATCATCGCCCTCGGCCTGCTGGTGGATGATGCGATGATCACCGTGGAGGTCATGGTCACGCGGCTGGAGATGGGCGAGAGCAAGGAGCAGGCGGCGACGTTCGCCTATACCTCTACCGCATTCCCGATGCTCACCGGCACCTTGGTGACCGTTGCCGGCTTCGTGCCCATCGGGCTCAATGCCAGCTCGGCGGGTGAGTATACCTATACCCTGTTCGCGGTAATCGCCGTGGCGTTGATCGTGTCGTGGGTGGTGGCGGTGTTCTTCGCGCCGGTCCTGGGCGTGCATATCCTGAGCAGCAAGCTCAAGGCACACGAGGAGCAGACCGGGCGAGTAGGGCGAGCGTTCGAAGGTGGCCTGCTGTGGTGCATGCGCAACCGCTGGCTGACCATCATCGGTACGGTGCTGTTGTTCGTGTTGGCCATTTTCTGTGAGCGCTTTGTGCAGAACCAGTTCTTCCCGTCCTCGGACCGCCCTGAAATTCTGGTCGACCTGAACCTGCCGCAGAACGCCTCGATCGAGGAAACGCGCAAGGTGGTCGACCGCTTCGAGGCGCGGATCAAGGATGACCCGGACCTGGTGCACTGGAGCACCTACATCGGCCAGGGTGCCATTCGTTTCTACCTGCCCCTCGACCAACAATTGCAAAACCCGTACTACGCGCAGTTGGTGATCGTCAGTAAAGGCTTCGAAGAGCGTCAGGCCATGATGGATCGCTTGCAGAAAATCCTGCATGAAGAGTTCGTCGGCATCGGTACCAACGTACAGTCGCTGGAAATGGGCCCGCCGGTAGGGCGGCCGATCCAGTATCGGGTCAGTGGCGCAAATATCGACGAGGTGCGCAAACACGCCATCGAACTGGCCACCTTGCTTGACCAGAACGAGCATATCGGCGAGATGATCTACGACTGGAACGAGCCAGGTAAGGTGCTGCGCGTGGAAATCGCCCAGGACAAGGCACGCCAGCTGGGGTTATCGTCGGAAGACGTGGCCAATGTGATGAACAGCATCGTGAGCGGCGTGCAGATCACCCAGGTCAACGACAACATTTACCTGGTCAATGTGGTCGCCCGCGCCGAAGACAGCGAACGCGGCTCGCCTGATACCCTGCAGAACCTGCAGATCCTCACGCCCAACGGCACTTCGATCCCGTTGCTGTCGTTTGCCACGGTGCGCTACGAGCTGGAGCAGCCGCTGGTATGGCGCCGCGACCGCAAGCCGACCATCACCATCAAGGCCTCGGTCAACGGCGACATCCAGCCCACCGACCTGGTGGCCCAGTTGAAACCCAAGATCGACGACTTCGCCAGCAAGCTGCCGGTGGGCTTCGAAGTGGCCACCGGCGGTACGGTGGAGGAGAGCGCCAAGGCGCAAGGGCCGATCCGCAAGGTGATCCCGCTGATGCTGTTCCTGATGGCGACCTTCCTGATGATCCAGCTGCACAGCCTGCAGAAGTTGTTCCTGGTGGTCAGTGTGGCGCCGCTCGGGCTGATCGGCGTGGTGCTGGCGCTGGTGCCCACGGGTACGCCGATGGGCTTTGTGGCGATCCTCGGCATCCTGGCACTGGCGGGCATCATCATCCGTAACTCGGTGATCCTGGTAACCCAGATCGATGAGTTCGTGGCGCAAGGCTTTTCGCAATGGGATGCGGTGGTGGAGGCCACCAACCATCGTCGTCGGCCGATCCTGCTGACTGCAGCGGCGGCGAGCCTGGGCATGATCCCGATTGCCCGCGAGGTGTTCTGGGGGCCGATGGCCTACGCCATGATTGGCGGGATCATCGTGGCGACCTTGCTGACGCTGCTGTTCCTGCCGGCGTTGTATGTGGCCTGGTACAAGATTCGCGAGCCGCAGAAACAAAACTGAAGCCTTTTACGGACCCTGTGGGAGCGGGTTCACCCGCGAATGCGACGGTAGCTCCACCATCGCATTCGCGGGTGAACCC
>NZ_JAFBKA010000057.1:0-9513 GCF_022760795.1 Pseudomonas sp. BP01 | reverse complement strand
ATTCGGAGCTGTACTTCAAGCTGACCGATGGCACGACGGTCGTTGTGGCCGCCAACAGCACCACTGGCTCGGCCACTGCAACCGCACCGGATAACGTCTATGTCGGCGCTAATCAGCCGGTGGTCAACGCTATCGACGCCGTCAGCGGCGCGGATGCGTGGAAATTCGAAAACCTGAACCTGGACAAGACCCCGGTCAGCACCCAGGTCACCGATGAGCCAGGCACCCCGGGCAACGAAGGCGACCTGGTCAAGGTCACTATCACCGCCGACCAGACGTCGGTGGCGGAAAACGTCAAACCGACCTTCACCGTGCACATCAACACCGCCCTGGCCCACGACCTGGTCGTGACCCTGAGCAACAATGCTCAGGTCACCATCAAGGCCGGTGAGACCAGCGCACCGTACACCCACGATGCGCAGGGCGACGACGTTTACCAGGATGCTGGCGAAATCAGCCTGGGCATCAAGTCGGCGGTAGACGCTACCGGTGCTGCCTTCGAGAACCTGCAGTTGGGCGGTGACGCTTCGGTCAAGGTGACCGACACCATCGACGAGGTCGTGGCCAAGCTGACCGCAACGCCTTCGGTTACCGAAGGCGGCGAGATCACCTACACCATCACGCTGACCAACAAAGACGGCCTGCCGATCAACAACCATTCGGAGCTGTACTTCAAGCTGACCGATGGCACGACAGTCGTTGTGGCCGCCAACAGCACCACTGGCTCGGCCACTGCAACCGCGCCGGATAACGTCTATGTCGGGACTAACCAGCCGGTGGTCAACGCCATCGACGCCGTCAGTGGGGCGGATGCGTGGAAGTTTGAAAACCTGAACCTGGACAAGACCCCGGTCAGCACCCAGGTTACTGACGAGCCAGGCACTCCAGGCAACCCAGGCGGCACCAACGAAGGTGACCTTGTCAAGGTCACCATCACGGCCGACCAGACTTCGGTGGCCGAGAACGTCAAACCGACGTTCACCGTGCACATCAACACTGCTTTGGCTCACGATTTGGTTGTGACCCTGAGCAACAATGCGACCGTGACCATCAAGGCCGGGGAAACCAGCGCGCCGTACACCCACGATGCGCAGGGTGACGACGTTTACAACGACGCTGGCCAGATCAGCTTGGGCATCAACTCGGCTGTAGACGCCACTGGCGCTACCTTCGAGAACCTCGAGCTGGGCGGTGCGGCTACCCTTCAAGTCAGCGACACCACCGACGAAGTCGTGGCCAAGTTGACCGCCACGCCTTCGGTGACCGAAGGCGGCGAGATCACCTATACCATCACCCTGACCAACAAAGATGGTCTGCCGATCAATAACCACGGCGCCCTGACCTTCACGCTGAGCGACGGCAAAACCGTCATCACCGTACCGGCCAATGGCACCAGCGGTTCGATCACCGTCACTGCTCCGGACAACGTCTACGTCGGCAGCAACACTCCGGTAGTGCAGTCGATCGCGACCGTTGCGGGCGCGGATGTCGGCAAGTTCGAGCAACTGACCCTGGACAAGACCCCGGTCAGCACCCAGGTTACTGACGAGCCAGGCACTCCAGGCAACCCAGGCGGCACCAACGAAGGCGACCTGGTCAAGGTCACCATCACGGCCGACCAGACTTCGGTGGCCGAGAACGTCAAACCGACGTTCACCGTGCACATCAACACTGCTTTGGCTCACGACTTGGTTGTGACCCTGAGCAACAACGCTCAGGTCACCATCAAGGCCGGTGAGACCAGCGCGCCGTACACCCACGATGCGCAAGGCGATGATGTCTACAACGATGCTGGCCAGATCAGCCTGGGCATCAACTCGGCTGTAGACGCCACTGGCGCTACCTTCGAGAACCTCGAGCTGGGCGGTGCGGCTACCGTTCAAGTCACCGACACCACCGACGAAGTCGTGGCCAAGCTGACCGCAACGCCTTCGGTTACCGAAGGCGGCGAGATCACCTACACCGTCACCCTGACCAACAAAGATGGTCTGCCGATCAACAACCACGGCGCCTTGACCTTCACGCTGAGCGACGGCAAAACCGTCATCACCGTACCGGCCAATGGCACCAGCGGTTCGATCACCGTGACCGCGCCGGACAACGTCTACGTCGGCAGCAACCCAGCAGTGGTCAACTCCATCGCGACTGTTGCGGGCGCTGACGTCGGCAAGTTCGAGCAACTGACTCTGGACAAGACTCCGGTCAGCACCCAGGTCACTGACGAGCCAGGTTCGGGCACTCCGGGCACCGGTAACCAGGGCGACCTGGTGCAGGTCACGATTACTGCCGGCCAGACCTCGGTGGCCGAGAACGTCAAACCGACGTTCACCGTGCATATCAACCAACCGCTTGCTCACGACTTGATTGTGACCCTGAGCAACAACGCTCAGGTCACCATCAAGGCCGGTGAGACCAGCGCGCCGTACACCCACGATGCGCAAGGCGATGACGTTTACAACGACGCCGGCGAAATCAGCGTTGGTATCAAGTCGGCGGTAGACGCTACCGGCGCCACCTTCGAAAACCTGGAGTTGGGCGGCGCTGCGAAAGTGGATGTCACCGACACCACTGACGAAGTCGTGGCCAAGCTGACCGCGACGCCTTCGGTTACCGAAGGCGGCGAGATCACGTACACCATCACGCTGACCAACAAAGATGGTCTGCCGATCAACAACCACGGCGCCTTGACCTTCACGCTGAGCGACGGCAAAACCACCATCACCATCCCGGCTAACGGTACAACCGGCACTGCCACTGTCACGGCTCCCGACAACGTCTACACCGGCACTAACGCTGCGGTCGTGAAGGCCATCCAGTCGGTCACGGGCGCTGATGTCGGCAAGTTCGAGCAACTGACCCTGGACAAGACCCCGGTCAGCACTGCCGTCACCGACGAACCAGGTTCGGGTACTCCGGGCACTGGCAACCAGGGCGACCTGGTACAGGTCACCATCACCGCCGATCAGACCTCGGTGGCGGAGAACGTCAAACCGACGTTCACCGTGCACATCAACACCGCCCTGGACCACGACCTGGTTGTGACCCTGAGCAACAATGCTCAGGTCACCATCAAGGCCGGTGAGACCAGCGCGCCGTACACCCACGATGCGCAAGGCGATGATGTCTACAACGACGCTGGCCAGATCAGCTTGGGCATCAAGTCGGCGGTGGACGCCACTGGCGCGACCTTCGAGAACCTGGAGTTGGGCGGCGCTGCGAAAGTAGATGTCACCGACACCACCGACGAAGTGGTGGCCAAGTTGACCGCCACCCCTTCGGTCACTGAAGGCGGCGAGATCACCTACACCGTCACCCTGACCAACAAAGATGGTCTGCCGATCAACAACCACGGCGCCTTGACCTTCACGCTGAGCGATGGCAAGACCGTCATCACCGTACCGGCCAATGGCACCAGCGGTTCGATCACCGTCACTGCTCCGGACAACGTCTACGTCGGCAGCAACCCAGCAGTGGTCAACTCCATCGCGACTGTTGCGGGCGCTGACGTCGGCAAGTTCGAGCAACTGACTCTGGACAAGACTCCGGTCAGCACCCAGGTCACTGACGAGCCAGGTTCGGGCACTCCGGGTACCGGTAACCAGGGCGACCTGGTGCAGGTCACGATTACTGCCGACCAGACCTCGGTGGCCGAGAACGTCAAACCGACGTTCACCGTGCATATCAACCAACCGCTGGATCACGATCTGGTCGTGACCCTGAGCAACAATGCGACCGTGACCATCAAGGCCGGTGAGACCAGCGCGCCGTACACCCACGACGCGCAAGGCGACGACGTTTACAACGACGCTGGCCAGATCAGCTTGGGCATCAAGTCGGCGGTGGACGCCACTGGCGCTGCCTTCGAAAACCTGCAGTTGGGTGGTGACGCTTCGGTCAAAGTGACCGACACCACCGACGAAGTGGTGGCCAAGTTGACCGCCACCCCTTCGGTCACCGAAGGCGGCGAGATCACCTACACCGTCACCCTGACCAACAAAGACGGCCTGCCGATCAACAACCACGGCGCCTTGACCTTCACGCTGAGCGACGGCAAGACCGTCATCACCGTACCGGCCAATGGCACCAGCGGTTCGATCACCGTCACTGCTCCGGACAACGTCTACGTTGGCAGCAACACTCCGGTAGTGCAGTCGATCGCGACTGTTGCAGGCGCGGACGTCGGCAAGTTCGAGCAACTGACCCTGGACAAGACTCCGGTCAGCACCCAGGTCACTGACGAGCCAGGCACTCCAGGCAACCCAGGCGGCACCAATGAAGGCGATCTGGTCAAGGTCACCATTACCGCCGACCAGACTTCGGTGGCCGAGAACGTCAAACCGACGTTCACCGTGCATATCAACCAACCGCTGGATCACGATCTGGTCGTGACCCTGAGCAACAACGCTCAGGTCACCATCAAGGCCGGTGAGACCAGCGCGCCGTACACCCACGACGCGCAGGGCGATGACGTTTACAACGACGCCGGCGAAATCAGCGTTGGTATCAAGTCGGCGGTAGACGCTACCGGCGCCACCTTCGAAAACCTGGAGTTGGGCGGCGCTGCGAAAGTGGATGTCACCGACACCACCGACGAAGTCGTAGCCAAGTTGACCGCCACTCCTTCGGTCACCGAAGGTGGCGAGATCACCTACACCGTCACCCTGACCAACAAAGACGGCCTGCCGATCAACAACCACAACGCTCTGACCTTCACGCTGAGCGACGGCAAGACCGTCATCACCGTACCGGCCAATGGCACCAGCGGTTCGATCACCGTGACCGCGCCGGACAACGTCTACGTCGGCAGCAACCCAGCAGTGGTCAACTCCATCGCGACTGTTGCGGGCGCTGACGTCGGCAAGTTCGAGCAACTGACTCTGGACAAGACTCCGGTCAGCACCCAGGTCACTGACGAGCCAGGTTCGGGCACTCCGGGCACCGGTAACCAGGGCGACCTGGTGCAGGTCACGATTACTGCCGACCAGACCTCGGTGGCCGAGAACGTCAAACCGACGTTCACCGTGCATATCAACCAACCGCTGGATCACGATCTGGTCGTGACCCTGAGCAACAATGCGACCGTGACCATCAAGGCCGGTGAGACCAGCGCGCCGTACACCCACGACGCGCAAGGCGACGACGTTTACAACGACGCTGGCCAGATCAGCTTGGGCATCAAGTCGGCGGTGGACGCCACTGGCGCTGCCTTCGAAAACCTGCAGTTGGGTGGTGACGCTTCGGTCAAAGTGACCGACACCACCGACGAAGTGGTGGCCAAGTTGACCGCCACCCCTTCGGTCACCGAAGGCGGCGAGATCACCTACACCGTCACCCTGACCAACAAAGACGGTCTGCCGATTAACAACCACGGCGCCTTGACCTTCACGCTGAGCGACGGCAAGACCGTCATCACCGTACCGGCCAACGGCACCAGCGGTTCGATCACCGTGACCGCTCCGGACAACGTCTACGTTGGCAGCAACACTCCGGTAGTGCAGTCGATCGCGACTGTTGCAGGCGCGGACGTCGGCAAGTTCGAGCAACTGACCCTGGACAAGACCCCGGTCAGCACCGCCGTCACCGACGAACCAGGTTCGGGCACTCCGGGCACTGGCAACCAGGGCGACCTGGTACAGGTCACCATCACGGCCGACCAGACCTCGGTAGCGGAAAACGTCAAACCGACCTTCACCGTGCACATCAGTACCGCCCTGGCCAACGACCTGGTCGTGACCCTGAGCAACAACGCCACGGTTACCATCAAGGCCGGCCAGACCAGCGCGCCCTACGAGCACGCTGCCCAAGGCGACGACGTCTACAGAGACTCCGGTGAAATCAGCCTGGGTATCAAGTCGGCAGCCGACATCGGTGGCCGTACCTTCGAGAACCTGCAGCTGGGCGACGCGGCGAAGGTCAACGTCACCGACACCACCGACGAAGTCGTGGCGAAACTGACCGCGACCCCGTCGGTCACCGAAGGCGGCGTGATCACCTACACCGTGACGCTGACCAACAAAGACGGCCTGCCGATCAACAACCACAACGCTCTGACCTTCACGCTGAGCGACGGCAAGACCGTCATCACCGTACCGGCCAATGGCACCAGCGGTTCGATCACCGTGACCGCGCCGGACAACGTCTACGTCGGCAGCAACCCAGCAGTGGTCAACTCCATCGCGACTGTTGCGGGCGCTGACGTCGGCAAGTTCGAGCAACTGACTCTGGACAAGACTCCGGTCAGCACCCAGGTCACTGACGAGCCAGGTTCGGGCACTCCGGGCACCGGTAACCAGGGCGACCTGGTGCAGGTCACCATTACTGCCGACCAGACCTCGGTGGCCGAGAACGTCAAACCGACGTTCACCGTGCATATCAACCAACCGCTGGATCACGATCTGGTCGTGACCCTGAGCAACAACGCTCAGGTCACCATCAAGGCCGGTGAGACCAACGCGCCGTACACCCACGACGCGCAGGGCGATGACGTTTACAACGACGCTGGCGAAATCAGCGTTGGCATCAAGTCGGCGGTAGACGCTACCGGTGCGACCTTCGAAAACCTGGAGTTGGGCGGCGCTGCGAAAGTGGATGTCACCGACACCACCGACGAAGTGGTGGCCAAGTTGACCGCCACCCCTTCGGTCACCGAAGGCGGCGAGATCACCTACACCATCACCCTGACCAACAAAGATGGTCTGCCGATCAACAACCACGGCGCCTTGACCTTCACGCTGAGCGACGGCAAGACCGTCATCACCGTACCGGCCAACGGCACCAGCGGTTCGATCACCGTGACCGCGCCGGACAACGTCTACGTCGGCAGCAACACGCCAGTGGTGCAGTCGATCGCGACCGTTGCGGGCGCTGACGTCGGCAAGTTCGAGCAGCTGACCCTGGACAAGACGCCGGTCAGCACCACCGTGACCGACGAACCAGGTTCGGGTACTCCGGGCACTGGTAACCAGGGCGATCTGGTACAGGTCACCATCACCGCCGACCAGACCTCGGTAGCGGAAAACGTCAAACCGACCTTCACCGTGCACATCAACACCGCCCTGGACCACGACCTGGTTGTGACCCTGAGCAACAATGCTCAGGTCACCATCAAGGCCGGTGAGACCAGCGCACCGTACACCCACGATGCGCAGGGCGATGATGTCTACAACGATGCTGGCCAGATCAGCTTGGGCATCAACTCGGCTGTAGACGCCACTGGCGCTACCTTCGAGAACCTCGAGCTGGGCGGTGCGGCTACCGTTCAAGTCACCGACACCACCGACGAAGTCGTGGCCAAGCTGACCGCGACCCCTTCGGTCACCGAAGGCGGCGAGATCACCTACACCGTCACCCTGACCAACAAAGATGGTCTCCCGATCAACAACCACGGCGCCTTGACCTTCACGCTGAGCGACGGCAAGACCGTCATCACCGTACCGGCCAACGGCACCAGCGGTTCGATCACCGTGACCGCGCCGGACAACGTCTACGTCGGCAGCAACACGCCAGTGGTGCAGTCGATCGCGACCGTTGCGGGCGCTGACGTCGGCAAGTTCGAGCAGCTGACCCTGGACAAGACGCCGGTCAGCACCACTGTCACTGACGAGCCAGGTTCGGGCACTCCGGGCACCGGAAACCAGGGCGACCTGGTGCAGGTCACCATTACTGCCGATCAGACCTCGGTGGCGGAAAACGTCAAACCGACGTTCACCGTTCACGTCAACCAGCCGCTGGATCACGACCTGGTCGTGACCCTGAGCAACAATGCTCAGGTCACCATCAAGGCCGGCGAAACCAGCGCGCCGTACACCCACGACGCGCAGGGCGATGACGTTTACAACGACGCTGGCGAAATCAGCGTTGGTATCAAGTCGGCGGTGGACGCCACTGGCGCGACCTTCGAGAACCTGGAGTTGGGCGGCGCTGCGAAAGTAGATGTCACCGACACCACCGACGAAGTGGTGGCCAAGTTGACCGCCACCCCTTCGGTCACTGAAGGCGGCGAGATCACCTACACCGTCACCCTGACCAACAAAGATGGTCTGCCGATCAACAACCACGGCGCCTTGACCTTCACGCTGAGCGATGGCAAGACCGTCATCACCGTACCGGCCAATGGCACCAGCGGTTCGATCACCGTGACCGCGCCGGACAACGTCTACGTTGGCAGCAATCCTGCAGTGGTGAACTCCATCGCGACCGTTGCGGGCGCGGATGTTGGTAAGTTCGAACAGCTGACCCTGGACAAGACTCCGGTCAGCACCCAGGTCACTGACGAGCCAGGCACTCCAGGCAACCCAGGCGGCACCAATGAAGGCGATCTGGTCAAGGTCACCATTACCGCCGACCAGACTTCGGTGGCCGAGAACGTCAAACCGACGTTCACCGTGCATATCAACCAACCGCTGGCCCACGACCTGGTTGTGACCCTGAGCAACAACGCTCAGGTCACCATCAAGGCCGGTGAGACCAGCGCGCCGTACACCCACGACGCGCAGGGCGACGACGTTTACAACGATGCTGGCCAGATCAGCCTGGGCATCAACTCGGCTGTAGACGCCACCGGCGCTACCTTCGAGAACCTCGAGCTAGGCGGTTCGGCTACCGTTCAAGTGACCGATACCACCGACGAAGTGGTGGCCAAGCTGACCGCAACGCCTTCGGTAACCGAAGGCGGTGAGATCACCTACACCATCACCCTGACCAACAAAGATGGTCTGCCGATCAACAACCACGGCGCCTTGACCTTCACGCTGAGCGACGGCAAAACCGTCATCACCGTACCGGCCAACGGCACCAGCGGTTCGATCACCGTCACAGCCCCGGACAACGTCTACGTTGGCAGCAACCCAGCAGTGGTCAACTCCATCGCAACTGTTGCGGGCGCTGACGTCGGCAAGTTCGAGCAGCTGACCCTGGACAAGACGCCGGTCAGCACCACTGTCACTGACGAGCCAGGTTCGGGCACTCCGGGCACCGGAAACCAGGGCGACCTGGTGCAGGTCACCATTACTGCCGATCAGACCTCGGTGGCGGAAAACGTCAAACCGACGTTCACCGTGCACATCAACCAACCGCTGGGCCACGACCTGGTCGTGACCCTGAGCAACAATGCTCAAGTCACCATCAAGGCCGGTGAGACCAGCGCACCGTACACCCACGATGCGCAGGGCGACGACGTTTACAACGATGCCGGTGAAATCAGCGTTGGCATCAAGTCGGCGGTAGACGCTACCGGTGCGACCTTCGAAAACCTGGAGTTGGGCGGCGCTGCGAAGGTGGATGTCACCGACACCACCGACGAAGTGGTGGCCAAGTTGACCGCCACCCCTTCGGTCACCGAAGGCGGCGAGATCACCTACACCATCACCCTGACCAACAAAGATGGTCTGCCGATCAACAACCACGGCGCCTTGACCTTCACGCTGAGCGACGGCAAGACCGTCATCACCGTACCGGCCAACGGCACCAGCGGTTCGATCACCGTGACCGCGCCGGACAACGTCTACGTCGGCA
>NZ_JAFBKA010000056.1:0-15527 GCF_022760795.1 Pseudomonas sp. BP01 | reverse complement strand
CCCCCAGGCCAGCCTCAGCCACCGCAAGTTCGCCGAGCTCGACCTGTGCCGCATCAGCTACGGGGGCAGCGTGCGCGTTACCTCGCCGGCGCTGGAAACCATCTACCACCTGCAAGTGCTGCTGAACGGCAACTGCCTGTGGCGCGGGCACAAACGCGAGCAGCACCTGGTGCCGGGCGAGCTGCTGCTGATCAACCCGGATGATCCGGTTGACCTGACCTATTCGGAAGACTGCGAAAAGTTCATCCTGAAGGTTCCAACCCGGCTGCTGGATTCGATCTGTGATGAACAGCGCTGGCACCGGCCCGATGGGGGCGTGCGGTTCTTGCGCAATCATTACCGGCTGGATGAACTGGACGGGTTCGTGAACCTGCTGGCCATGGTTTGCCATGAAGCGGAGGTGAGCGATTCGCTGCCCAGGGTGCAGGGCCACTACAGCCAGATTGTCGCCAGCAAGTTGCTCACCCTGATGAGCACCAACATTCGTCGCGAGAGCCTGAGCGCACCGCAGGCTGGCCTTGAGCGCATTCTTGATTACATCGAGCGCAACCTGAAACTGGAGCTGTCAGCTGAAGTGCTGGCAGAGCAGGCGTGCATGAGTTTGCGTTCGCTGTATGTGTTGTTCGACCAGCACCTGGGCACTACACCCAAGCATTACGTGCGCCAGCGCAAACTGGAACGGGTGCATGCGTGCCTGAACGACCCGACTTGCGGTGTGCGCAGTGTGACCGAGCTTGCCCTGGATTACGGCTTCCTTCATCTAGGCCGGTTCTCCGAGGTGTATCGGCAGCAATTTGGCGAGCTGCCGTCGCAGACATTCAAGCGCCGGGGGTAAGACGCGCTTGCAGGTCGCAAGAACATGCAAAGCTCGTGCAGCAGCAACATAAAAACTGGATAGCACTCTGCACAATCCGGATAGCCCCCCGCCAGTCGTCTCCCTAACCTGACCAGGTCTTAACAATAACAATGGAGACCCTGGCCATGTCCCTGGGATTCGACTACCTCAATGCCATGCTCGAGGACGACCGTGAAAAGGGCATCTACCGCTGCAAGCGCGAGATGTTCACTGACCCACGCCTGTTCGACCTGGAAATGAAACACATCTTCGAGGGCAACTGGATCTACCTGGCTCACGAAAGCCAGATTCCCGAAAAGAACGACTTCCTCACCCTGACCATGGGGCGCCAGCCGATTTTCATCGCGCGCAACAAGGACGGTGAGCTCAATGCCTTCCTCAACGCCTGCAGCCACCGCGGTGCCATGCTGTGCCGGCACAAGCGCGGCAACCGCTCCAGCTATACCTGCCCGTTCCATGGCTGGACGTTCAACAACAGCGGCAAACTGCTTAAGGTGAAAGACCCGAGCAACGCCGGCTACCCCGACAGCTTCAACTGCGACGGCTCCCACGACCTGACCAAAGTGGCGCGCTTCGAGTCGTACCGGGGCTTTTTGTTCGGCAGCCTGAATGCCGATGTGAAACCGCTGGTGGAGCACTTGGGTGAATCGGCCAAGATCATTGACATGATCGTCGACCAGTCGCCGGAAGGCCTGGAAGTGCTGCGCGGCGCCAGCTCGTACATCTACGAAGGCAACTGGAAACTCACTGCCGAGAACGGCGCCGACGGCTACCACGTCAGCTCCGTGCACTGGAACTACGCCGCTACCCAGAACCAGCGCAAGCAGCGCGAGGCGGGCGACGAGATCAAGACCATGAGCGCCGGTGCCTGGGCCAAGCAAGGCGGCGGCTTCTACTCCTTCGACCACGGCCACTTGCTGCTGTGGACCCGCTGGGCCAACCCGGAAGACCGCCCGGCCTATGAGCGCCGCGACCAGCTGGCCGCCGACTTCGGCCAGGCGCGTGCCGACTGGATGATCGAGAACTCGCGCAACCTGTGCCTGTACCCGAACGTGTACCTGATGGACCAGTTCAGCTCGCAGATCCGCGTTGCCCGGCCGATTTCAGTGAACAAGACTGAAATCACCATCTACTGCATCGCCCCCAAAGGCGAGAGCGCCGATGCCCGCGCCAAGCGCATCCGCCAGTACGAAGACTTCTTCAACGTCAGCGGCATGGCCACCCCGGACGACCTGGAAGAGTTCCGCTCGTGCCAGACCGGCTACGGCGGTGGTACCGGCTGGAACGACATGTCCCGTGGTGCAGCCCACTGGGTGGACGGCGCCGATGAAGCGGCCAGGGAAATCGACCTCAAGCCGTTATTGTCCGGCGTGCGCACCGAAGACGAAGGCCTGTTCGTGCTGCAGCACAAGTACTGGCAGGACACCATGATCCAGGCGCTGAAGGACGACCAGCAACTGATCCCCGTGGAGGCCGTGCAATGAGCCTTTATGAGACCGTGCGCGACTTCCTCTACCGCGAAGCGCGCTACCTGGACGACGCCCAGTGGGACCAGTGGCTGGAACTGTACGCCAGCGATGCCAGCTTCTGGATGCCGAGCTGGGACGATGACGACACCCTCACCGAAGACCCACAAAGCGAAATCTCGCTGATCTGGTACGGCAACCGTGGCGGCCTGGAAGACCGCGTGTTCCGTATCAAGACCGAGCGCTCCAGTGCGACCGTGCCTGATACCCGCACTTCGCACAACATCAGCAACATCGAGATCGTCGAGCACGGCGAGGGCAGCTGCCAGGTGCGTTTTAACTGGCACACCCTGAGCTTCCGCTACAAGACCACGGACAGTTACTTCGGCACCAGTTTCTACACCCTCGACCTGCGCGGCGAACAGCCGTTGATCAAGGCCAAGAAGGTGGTGCTGAAGAACGACTACGTGCGCCAGGTCATCGACATCTACCACATCTGATACAGGATTTTGCGAGCACTGCCCGGTGCGTCCTGCGACGCGCCGTGGGCCGGCTCGCCTGCGAGGTGCAACATGAGCTACCAGATCGCACTGAATTTCGAAGACGGGGTTACCCGCTTCATCGAAGCTGCCGGCCATGAAACCGTGGCTGACGCTGCATACCGCCAGGGCATCAACATCCCGCTGGACTGCCGCGACGGCGCCTGCGGTACGTGCAAGTGCAAGGCCGAATCCGGCCGCTATGACCTGGGCGACAACTTCATCGAAGATGCCCTGAACGAAGACGAAATTGCCGAAGGCTACGTACTGACCTGCCAAATGCGCGCTGAAAGCGACTGCGTCATCCGCATCCCTGCTTCGTCGCAGCTGTGCAAGACCGAACAGGCCAGCTTCGAGGCCGCCATCAGCGATGTGCGCCAACTGTCGGCCAGCACCATTGCCCTGTCGATCAAGGGTGAAGCGCTGAGCCGCCTTGCCTTCCTGCCGGGGCAGTACGTCAACCTCAAGGTGCCGGGCAGCGAGCAGAGCCGCGCCTATTCGTTCAGTTCGTTGCAGAAGGGCGGCGAAGTCAGCTTCCTGATCCGCAACGTACCGGGCGGGTTGATGAGCAGCTTCCTGACCAACCTGGCCAAAGCCGGCGACAGCATGAGCCTGGCCGGGCCGCTGGGCAGCTTCTACCTGCGGCCAATCCAGCGCCCGCTGTTGCTGTTGGCTGGCGGTACCGGCCTGGCACCGTTCACCGCAATGCTGGAAAAGATCGCCGAGCAGGGCAGTGAACACCCGCTGCACCTGATCTATGGCGTGACCAACGACTTCGACCTGGTCGAGCTCGACCGCCTGCAAGCACTGGCGGCGCGCATCCCCAACTTTACCTACAGCGCTTGTGTGGCCAACCCGGACAGCCAGTACCCGCAAAAGGGCTACGTGACCCAGCACATCGAGCCACGCCACCTCAACGACGGCGATGTGGACCTTTACCTGTGCGGGCCACCACCGATGGTCGAGGCGGTCAGCCAGTACGTGCGCGAGAAGGGCATTACCCCGGCCAACTTCTACTACGAGAAGTTCGCGGCGGCGGCCTGACAGCCCCCTCTGACTCAAGCAATACGCCGACCCTGTGGGAGCGGGCGAGCCCGCGAAGCAGGCTGCGCGGGGGATGGCACGGGCTTCGCCCCTGTTCGCGGGCATGCCCGCTCCCACACAGTACTTGTAGGAGCGGCCTTGTGTCGCGATGGAGGGCGCAGCCCTCCCGGCATTTTCAGACGGTGTAGGAGATCAACATGAACAACAGATTCCAAGGCAAGGTTGCCCTGGTCACCGGCGCCGCTCAAGGCATCGGCCGGGGCGTATGCTGGCGGCTGAAGGCCGAAGGCGCGCAAGTGGTGGCGGTCGACCGTTCCGAACTGGTCCACGAGCTGGCTGGCGAGGGCATGCTCACCCTCACCGCCGACCTGGAGCAACACACCGACTGCGCCCGGGTCATGGCCAGTGCGGTGGAAACCTTTGGCCGCCTCGACATCCTGGTCAATAACGTAGGCGGCACTATCTGGGCCAAGCCTTTCGAGCACTACGAGGTCGAGCAGATCGAGGCCGAAGTGCGCCGTTCGCTGTTCCCCACCCTCTGGTGCTGCCACGCCGCGCTGCCCTACATGCTTGAACGCGGCAGCGGCGCCATCGTCAACGTTTCTTCCATCGCCACCCGTGGCGTCAACCGGGTGCCTTATGGCGCAGCCAAGGGCGGCGTCAACGCGCTTACCGCATGCCTGGCCTTCGAAACTGCAGGGCGGGGCATCCGCGTCAACGCCACTGCGCCCGGCGGCACCGAAGCGCCACCCCGGCGCGTACCACGCAACAGCGCCGAGCAAAGCGAGCAGGAAAAACACTGGTACCAGCAGATCGTCGACCAGACCCTCGACAGCAGCCTGATGCACCGCTACGGCAGCATCGACGAGCAAGTGGGCGCGATCCTGTTCCTGGCGTCGGACGAGGCCTCGTACATCACCGGCGTGACCCTGCCGGTAGGGGGCGGCGACCTCGGTTGAGCAGCAACTTCACGGCAACAGCTTTCCTCCACAACAAAAACAAGAGCGACAGATGCCATGCGAACCCTTGACGTACACCCGATCATCGATAACGCGCGTTTCACCCCGTTCCACTGGATGGTCATGGCCTGGTGCGGCCTGCTGCTGATCTTCGACGGCTATGACCTGTTCATCTACGGCGTGGTACTGCCGGTCATCATGAAAGAATGGGGCCTGACCCCGCTGCAGGCGGGTGCGCTGGGCAGTTACGCGCTGTTCGGCATGATGTTCGGCGCCCTGGCTTTCGGCAGTTTGGCCGATCGCATCGGGCGCAAGAAGGGCATTGCCATCTGTTTCGCCTTGTTCTCGGGGGCGACCATCCTCAATGGCTTCGCTACTAGCCCGAGCGAGTTTGGCATCTACCGCTTCATTGCCGGCCTGGGCTGTGGCGGCCTGATGCCCAACGCTGTGGCGCTGATGAACGAGTACGCGCCCAAGCGCCTGCGCAGTACGCTGGTGGCGATCATGTTCAGCGGTTATTCGGTGGGCGGCATGCTTTCGGCGGGCGTTGGCATCTTCATGCTGCCGCGCTTCGGTTGGGAGTCGATGTTCTTCGCAGCTGCAGTGCCACTGTTGCTGTTGCCGGTGATCCTCTACTACCTGCCGGAATCCATCGGCTTTCTGGTGCGCCAGGGCCGCAGCGATGAAGCGCGCAAGCTGCTCAAGCGGTTGGACCCGGACTGCGATGTGCAGGCCGATGATGTACTGCAGGCGGCGGACCGCAAAGGCAGCGGGGCCTCGGTACTGGAGCTGTTCCGCAACGGCCTGGCCGTTCGCACCCTGGCGTTGTGGCTGGCGTTCTTCTGCTGCCTGCTGATGGTTTACGCACTCAGCTCGTGGCTGCCGAAACTGATGGCCAATGCTGGCTACAGCCTTGGGTCCAGCCTGTCGTTCCTGCTGGCGTTGAACTTTGGTGGCATGGCCGGGGCGATCCTCGGTGGCTGGCTGGGCGACCGCTACAACCTGGTCAAGGTCAAGGTGGCGTTCTTCATTGCCGCCGCATTGTCGATCAGTTTGCTGGGCGTCAACAGCCCGATGCCGGTGTTGTACCTGCTGATCTTCATTGCCGGCGCCACCACCATTGGTACGCAGATCCTGCTGTATGCCGGCGCTGCGCAAATGTATGGGCTGTCGGTGCGTTCCACGGGGCTTGGCTGGGCCTCGGGTATCGGCCGCAACGGCGCCATCGTCGGCCCCTTGCTGGGCGGCGCACTGATGGGCATCAACCTGCCCCTGCAACTCAACTTCATCGCCTTCGCCGTCCCTGGCGCGATTGCCGCCCTGGCCATGGCCGTGCACCTGGCCAGCGGCCGTCGGCAAGCCCAGGCCATGACGGCGCAGGCGTAACCCGAAAATAACAAGATGAGGTAACCCCGCATGACCGTGAAAATTTCTCACACTGCCGAGGGCCAGCGGTTTTTCGAGGAGGCCGCAGGCTTTGCCAACGATGATGGCAACCCACGCCTGAAGCGTATTGTGCAACGCGTGCTGCAAGACACCGCGCGGTTGATCGAAGACCTGGAAGTCAGCGAGGACGAGTTCTGGCATGCCGTCGACTACCTCAATCGCCTGGGCGGGCGCGGCGAGGCCGGGCTGCTGGTGGCGGGCCTGGGCATCGAGCACTTCCTCGACCTGTTGCAGGACGCCAAGGACCAGCAGGCAGGGCTTGCCGGCGGTACGCCACGCACCATCGAAGGCCCGTTGTATGTGGCGGGCGCGCCCATCGCCCACGGCGAAGTGCGCATGGACGATGGCAGTGAAGACGGCGTGGCCACGCTGATGCATCTGGAAGGCCAGGTATTCGACCCGCAAGGGCAACCGCTGGCAGGGGCCACCGTCGACCTGTGGCATGCCAATACCCGTGGCACCTATTCGTTCTTCGACCAGAGCCAGTCCGATTACAACCTGCGCCGTCGCATCGTCACCGATGCCGAAGGGCGTTATCGCGCACGCTCCATCGTGCCGTCGGGTTACGGATGCGACCCTCAGGGGCCGACCCAAGAGTGCCTGGACCTGCTGGGCCGCCATGGCCAGCGCCCGGCGCACGTGCACTTCTTCATCTCGGCACCGGGGCATCGGCACCTGACCACGCAGATCAACCTGTCGGGGGACAAGTACCTGTGGGATGACTTTGCCTATGCCACGCGCGATGGGCTGGTGGGGGAGGTGGTGTTTGTCGAAGGGCCGGCGGGGCGGCACGCGCAGCTGAAGTTCGATTTCCAGCTGCAGCAGGCCCAGGGCAGCGCAGATGAGCAGCGCAGTGCACGGCCACGGGCTTTGCAGGAGGCCTGATACACCGAGTTGGCTTCTTCGCGGGCTTGCCCGCCCCCACAGGGGTCGCGGGAACCCGGGACAGTGCACCGGACCTGTGGGAGCGGGCAAGCCCGCGAAGACGCCAACACCAGAACAAGAGCCAGCCACAAAGGCCGGCCGATGCCTTGCGAGATGCGCCATGAAAACCCTGATCAAGGACAGCTCACTGTCCGCCATCGTCGCTGGCTGCATCGCCACGATGATCTCTTACGCCGGCCCGCTGGTGATCATTTTCCACGCCGCCGAAGCTGCCGGGCTGTCCCACAGGCAGTTGTCATCCTGGGTGTGGGCCGTGTCCATGGGCAGTGCCGTGCTCGGTGCGCTGCTCAGCCTGCGCTACCGTGTGCCGGTAGTAATCGCCTGGTCGATCCCGGGCTCGGCGCTGCTGGTCACGGCTTTGCCGCAACTCGGCCTGGAACAGGCCGTGGGTGCCTACCTGGTGGCCAACCTGGTCCTGCTGCTGATCGGCATCAGCGGGGCCTTCGACCGCGTCATCGCGCGGCTGCCGGGGTCCATCGCCGCTGGCATGCAGGCCGGCATCCTGTTCAGTTTCGGTATCGAGGTGTTCCGCGCCTTGCCAGTGCAGCCGTTGCTGGTGTTGGCGATGTTTGTCACCTACGTGCTGATGCGCCGGGTACAGCCGCGTTATGCGGTGGCTGCGGTGCTGTGCGTGGGCACCCTGGTGGCTGTTGCAAGCGGTGCATTCCGTAGCGAGGCACTGGTGCTGGAGCTGGCCTCACCGCAGTGGATCACGCCGCAGTTCAGCCTGCCAGCGGTATTCAGCCTGGCGCTGCCGATGGTGCTGGTGGCGCTGACCGGGCAGTTCATGCCGGGCATGGCGGTGCTGCGCAATGCGGGTTACCCCACACCGGCCAGCCCCTTGATCAGCGCCAGTGCCCTGGCCGGTGCCGTGCTGGCGCCGTTCGGCTGCCACGGGCTGAACCTGGCGGCGGTTACCGCCAGCCTGTGCACCGGCCATGAGGCCCATGAAAACCCTCGGCGGCGCTATGTGGCGGCGGTGGCTGGCAGCGCGTTGTACCTGCTGCTGGGCATCGCCGGGGCCACATTGATGTCGTTGTTCGCGGCCTTTCCCGCTGCGCTGATCGCTGCCCTGGCCGGGCTGGCCCTGTATGGCGCCATCAGCGAAGCCCTGGCCCGCAGCCTGGCCGAGCCAGGCGAGCGCGATGCAGGCCTGTTCACTTTTCTGGTCACTGCTTCGGGGGTGGCCTTTCTTGGCCTGTCGGCGGCGTTCTGGGGGCTGCTGTTCGGCCTGCTGGCCCATGCGCTGCTCAGGTTGCACCAGCCACGTACCCGGGAGGTGCTGCGCCGTACCCCATGAGCCGTCGTGTTCCCAACGCTTTATCCATAAAAACAAGATCAAGAGAGCTTCGGAATGAATCACACCCCTTGCGTTGCCCTGGGCCTGACTTTGCTCAGCCAACCATTGCTGGCCGCCGAAGGCGGTTTCTTCGAGGATTCGAAGGCCACCCTGAGTGCCCGCAACTATTACTTCAGCCGCGATTTCTCCGATATTGTCGGGGCCAACAGGCAGTCCAAGGCAGAGGAGTGGGCCCAGGGCTTCATCCTCGACTTCAAGAGCGGCTACACCCCGGGTACCGTCGGCTTTGGCGTCGATGCGCTGGGGCTTTTGGGCATAAAGCTGGACAGCAGCCCCGACCGCGTCAACACCGGCCTGCTACCGGTACATGGCGACGGCCGTGCTGCCGACGAGTACAGCCGACTTGCGCCCACCTTCAAAGCTCGCCTGTCGAAGACCGAACTGCGCGTCGGTGAACTGCAGCCCAACCTTCCGGTCCTGACCTTCAGCGACATCCGCCTGCTGCCGCCGACCTACCAGGGCGCCAGCTTGAGCTCGTCGGAAATTGACGGGCTGACCGTGCAGGCCGGGCACCTGAAAAGCACCCACCTGCGCAACGAAGGCGGTGACGGCAAGATGAACGCGATGCTCGGCCATGTGCCGATGCGTCAGGCCGAGAGCGATGCCTTCAACTATGTGGGCGGGGATTATGCGTTCAATGCCAACCAGAGCAGCGTCAGCCTGTGGTACGGGCAACTGGAAGATATCTACGAACAGGGTTTTGTCGGCCTCAAGCACAGCAAGCCTGTGGGCGACTGGGTGCTCAGCGCCAATCTGGGCTACTTCACCGCGCGTGAGGATGGCAATGCGTTGCTCGGCAACATCGACAACCAGGCGTTCTTCTCGATGTTCACCGCCCGGCACGGCGGGCACAGCTTCCATGCGGGCTACCAGGGCATTTATGGCGACAGCCCGTTCCCACGGGTGTTCGCCAATATTTCGCCGCTGGGTAACGAGGTGCCGACCTATGAGTTTGCTTACACCGACGAGCGCTCGTACCAGGTGCGCTACGACTACAATTTTGCCGCCATGGGCGTGCCGGGCCTGACCGCGACCGTGCGCTACATAACCGGTAACAATGTCGATACCGGGCTGGGCTATGAAGGCCGTGATCGCGAACGCGACCTGGACATCGGTTATGCGGTACAGAGCGGGGCGCTGAAAGGGCTGGGGATTCGGGTAAGGAACGCGATGGCCCGTTCCAACTACCGCAGCGATATCGACGAGAACCGGCTGACCCTGGTGTACAGTTGGCAGTTGTTCTGAATCACCTAGGGGCAACCGGAGGGGATTTGCGCATCGGCACCAGATAGAGGTAGCTTCCGGAAACCACCTTTTCAGGATGCTACCCTTGGACTCCATCACCCAGGCCGTACTCGGCGCAGCCCTGCAAGGCACCGTGCTTGGCCGTATCCAGGGCCGCCGCTCGCTGCTGTATGGCGCAACCCTGGGCACGCTGCCCGACCTCGATGTAATCATCCGCTATGCCGACCCGGTGTCGCAGATGACCTACCATCGCGGCTTCTCACACTCGCTGTTCGTGCTCACCGGGCTGGCCCTGCTGCTGGCCTGGCTGGTCAACAAATGCTGGCCCGGCAAAGGCTACACCTTGCCCAGGCTGTTCCTTGCCTTCTGGCTGGTACTCATCACCCACCCGTTGCTGGATGCCTTCACGGTGTATGGCACGCAACTGTTCTGGCCACTGCAACCCACCCCACAAAGCTGGGCCGCAGTGTTCATTATCGATCCGGTCTATACCTTGCCCCTGCTGGCGGCAGTCATCTACGCAATCATCAAGGGCGTTACCGGTAGCGCGACACGCCTGTTGACCCTGGCACTGGTGTTCAGTACCGGTTACCTGGGTTTCGGCCTTGCCGGGCGCATGGCAGCTGAGCAACGCTTTCAGGCGGCACTGGACCAGCAAGGCATCGTCGTGAGCGAGGTTCGCGCCGTGCCGATCGCGTTCAACAGCCTGGTCTGGCGGGTAATGGCCAAGACCCAAAATGGCGACTACTACGAAGGCATCAGCAGCGGGTTCGACCGGCAGGCGCCGGAAATGCAACGCTTGCCGCGTAACCTAGAACTGGCAAAAGCGCTGGCAGGCGACCCTTTGCACCAGCGCTTGCGCTGGTTCACCGGCGACTGGCTGCGGTATGACCAGATAGGCGATGCGCTGGTGGTAACCGACCTGCGCATGGGCATCCCGGGCAACTACACCTTCCGTTTCAACATGGCGCACCGCGACACCCAGGGCCACTGGATTGCCAATGTGCCTTCGGCGTGGGACGGCGCCGGGCCTGGGTCGATGTTCAACGGCCATGACCTGGTGTTGATCTGGCGCCGTATCGTCGACCAACAGCCGCCTTTGCCGCTGGCTGCCTGGACCGACCGGTACCTGGGGGCAGGTGCGGTCGAGCGCGGGCACTGAGGCATGCGTTCGGCCGGGCTGGACCTGGTCAAATGGACAGCGATGCTGACCATGGTTGCCGACCACCTTCGCTTCATATGGCCTGAGGCCGATGGCTTGTTCGTGCTTGGCAGGCTGGCGTTTCCGCTGTTTTGCCTGGCCATTGCCGTGAATGTGGGGCGTGACAGAGCAGAGGCGCTCCATACCCGCGCCAACCTGCGCTATCTGGTGCTGATGCTGCTGTTCGCGGTGCTCTCGGAACCTGCCTATCGTTGGCTGGACAGTGGTTCGCAGACGTTCAGTGTAATGCCGACATTGGTGCTGGGGTTGCTGGTTGCCTGGGGTGTGCAGCACCCATTGCGGTCGGCGCGAGTGCTTGGCCTTGCAGGCCTGCTGGCGGGGTGGTTGTTCAGTGAGCGATTGATGTACGGGCTGCCCGGGGTGTTGCTACCTGGTGCCTGGCTGATAGCACGCAGGCAGGGTGGGCTAGCCTGGTTGCTGCCTTGCCTGATGGCCATTGGCGGCAACCTGACCAACAACTGGCTGCGCGAGCATCTTCTGGCGCCAATTACCCTGCTGACGCTGGTTGCAGCTGCGCTGGCGGTTCCTGTCGGGTGGCTGTTGTTGCGTCATGATGCTTGGCGGGTACCTGCGGTAGGGCGGTGGGGTTACCTGTTCTATCCCGTGCATCTGCTCGTGATCAAAGGCTTGTCTTGAGGCTTGCCGTTCCTGGCGCTTGCAATTCACAGATTCAGACCCATCTAAACCGGCCGCACCACACTCAGGACCCGTCCATGGAACCTAACCGCTTCGGCGATATCGCCGCCTTCGTCAGCGCCGCCAAGGCCGGCAGCTTCACGGCCGCCGCTGCCAGCCTGGGCCTGACCCGGTCGGCGGTGGGCAAGAGCATTGCTCGCCTGGAAGCCCGCATGGCGGTGCGCTTGCTCAATCGCACCACGCGCAAGCTGAGCCTGACCGACGAAGGCCTGGTGGCATTCGAACGCTGGCGGCAGATCCTGGACGACCTGGACGAGGTGGAAAGCGCCATGGCCCAGCGCCGCGGCAAGCCCACAGGCACCTTGCGCCTGACTGCGCCGCTGTCGCTCGGCCAGCGCCATGTGCTGCCGGTGCTGGACCAGTACCTCAAGCAGTGGCCGGAACTGCGCGCAGACATCCGCTTCACTGACCGCTTCGTCGACCTGGTCGAGGAGGGCGTAGACGTTGCGGTGCGTATTGGCGCACCCAAGGAAGACTCGCAGCTGTTGACCCGCACGGTGGCCTGGCAGCAGTTTGTAACTTGCGCTTCGCCCGCGTACCTCGAAGCGCGAGGTATTCCCTTGGTGCCTTCAGACCTTTATGGCCACGACAAGATCGCCTTCCTCGCGGGCGAAAAAGCCATGCCTTGGCGCTTTGACACTGAAGCAGGCCTGCACTTGTGCGAAGACCCTGGGCGGTTGAACATCGACAGCTCGGAGGCGATGCTCGACGGCGCCCGGGCCGGCTTCGGGCTGATTCACCTGCCCACCTACATCACCGGTGACGACCTGCGCGCCGGTACCCTGGTGGAAGTCCTGCACGCCTACCGGCCACCGGCGGACCCGATTCGCATCGTGTATCCGAGCAAGCGCCACCTTTCCCCTCGGGTACGCGGTTTCATCGACCTGTTGGTGGCCAGTTGGGAATCGGGCGTGCCCTGGGAATACTGATTGGGGAATACCAGGCCCCTATGCCGGGCCTGTACCTAGGTTTATCGCTGGCAGCGCAGCGGGGAAACTGTCAGCCACTGATAATTCCTCTGGAGACCCCATGACTGCACTGTCCGTACTGGATCTGGTCATGATCGGCGAAGGCAAGACTTTCGCCGACGCGATCGAAGAATCCCGCCAGCTGGCGCGCTATGTCGAGCAACAGCGTTACAGTCGTTACTGGATCGCCGAGCACCACGACATGCCCGGCATCGGCTCGGCCGCCACTTCGCTGGTGATCAATGAAATTGCCAATGCCACCCGGCACATCCGGGTCGGCGCTGGTGGCATCATGTTGCCCAACCATGCCCCGCTGGTGATAGCCGAGCAGTTCGGCACCCTCGATACGTTGCACCCGGGCCGCATCGACCTGGGCCTGGGGCGCGCGCCAGGTACTTCCGGGCCGACCGTGCGAGCCTTGCGCGGTGCCGCGCCAGAGCGTGATTTCGGCCAGGATATCGCCGAGCTGCGCGATTACCTGGCCGACAACGGCCAACGCCGGGTGCGTGGCGTACCTGGCAGCCACGATGTGCCGGTGTGGATCCTCGGCTCCAGTTTGTTCGGCGCCGACCTGGCGGCGAAGCTGGGCCTGCCCTATGCCTTCGCCTCGCACTTTGCCCCGCGTTACCTGCTGCAGGCGATTGCCCATTACCGCGTCAATTTCCAACCGTCGGCGCAATTGGCCAAGCCTTACGTGATGGTGGGCATGAACCTGTTCGCTGCCACCAGTGATGCCGAGGCAGACTACCTGGCCAGCTCCCACCGCAAGTGGATGGTCGACCTGCACATGGGGCGCCTGGGTTTGTTGCCCAAGCCGCAGGAGGGCTATGTCGAGCATCTGCCTGGGCAGGAACGGGCGGTGCTTGAACAGGTTATGGCCTGCACCGTGGCGGGTGGGCCACAGCGGGTACGAGAAGGGCTGCGCTCGCTGATCGAGCAGACCGGGGCAGATGAGTTGATGATCGACTGCCGTATTCATGACCCGTTGGCGCGGCAACGTTCATACGCTTTTGCTGCTCAGACCATGGCTGATCTGGTGTAGTGCGCGAGTAATTTCAGGGACTTTTTTGCGTACTGATAAAAGTGTGAGTGGCCAGTTGGCTTCAGATCGCCCAAGATGGAGTATGAAGATGCCAGTCGATCGACTGGCGGCTCACCTATCCACGCAAACGCACCAGCCAGCATTCGAGGGTTTAGAGTATGTCCAACAGACAATCAGGAACGGTCAAGTGGTTCAACGATGAGAAGGGGTTCGGCTTCATCACTCCCGATGGCGGTGGCGACGACCTTTTCGTCCACTTCAAAGCCATTGAATCGGACGGCTTCAAGTCGCTGAAAGAGGGCCAGAAGGTGTCTTTCGTTGCCGAGAAGGGGCAGAAGGGCATGCAGGCTGCGCAAGTGCGCGCCGAGTAAGATGCCTGAGTGACTGGTACGCTAAGGCGTGCCCGGCCACTGGAAAACGGAGCCCTTGGAGGGCTCCGTTTTTTGTCTTTCAGATCCAGGGGCAGGATGGCCGTACCCTGATTATCGGTGAGCCGAACCTTCACCAGCGCCCATGGCCTGGTGCAGGAACGGATAATCTGTATAGCCCTCGGGCCCATTGGCGTAGTCGAACTGTGCCCGATGTTCGTTCAGAGGCGCCTGCACCCGCAGCCGCTGTACCAGGTCCGGGTTGGCAATGTAGCTGCGTCCGAACGCTACGGCATCGATCAAACCACGCCCAATCAAGTCTTCGCCTTTCTCGGCGGTGTAGGCACCCGCAGCAATGATAACCCCCGGATAGGCAGCGCGGATCGCCTGGCGGAACTCGTCACGCAGCGGCTTGCCACCGGCCCAGTCCGGCTCGGACAGGTGCAGGTAGGCGAGTTTGCGCTTGGCCAGTTCCCGGATCAGGTATAGCCCTGCGGCCTCCTGGTCTTCGCCATTGTCCACGCCATTGAAGCCGCCCAGCGGGAACACGCGGATACCCACGCGCTCGGCACTCCAGTTGGCAATCGCCGCGTCCACTGCTTCAAGCACGATGCGCGCCCTGTTTTCGACGCTACCGCCGTAGCGGTCCTCGCGCTGGTTGGCGCTCGGGGTAAGGAACTGGTGCAGCAAATACCCGTGGGCAGCGTGCAGTTCGATGAAGTCGAAGCCGGCTTCGCGCGCGTTGACCGCTGCCAGACCGAAGTCGGCCACGATGCCAGCGATTTCGTCCTCGCTCAGTGCACGCGGTGCGGAGGTTTCTACACGTACCAGGTTGCCTTGCTCGTCGCGCAGGGTGGTGCGGGCCTCGGCCGGTAGCGCCGAGGGTGCGACAGGCGCTTCGCCGCCGGGTTGCAACGAGGTGTGCGACACCCGGCCGGTGTGCCACACCTGCACGGCGCTGTGCCCCCCTTCGGCGTGAATGCCTTCGTTGATGTGCCTCCAGGCAGCGATCTGCTCGGCACTATGAATGCCGGGCGAGCCGGAATAGCCCTTGGCCTGGAAGGAGATCTGGGTGGCTTCGGTGATGATCAGCCCGGCGCTGGCACGCTGGCGGTAATACTCGGCCATCATGGTGGTTGGCACATCGCCCGGCTCGAGGCTGCGCAGGCGGGTGAGGGGTGCCATGAACACACGGTTGGCCAAGGTGAGCGGGCCGACTTGCAGGGGTTGGAAGAGTTTCATTGCAGCTCCAAAGGTGAAAACCAATGGTGCGCACCATACCGAGATGATTGGGGAAAGGGGGGACCGGAAGCCCGGCGCAGGGCTCCCCAATGGCGGTTGCCTGTACCGGCCTCTTCGCGGGTAAACCCG
>NZ_JAFBKA010000055.1:0-15678 GCF_022760795.1 Pseudomonas sp. BP01 | reverse complement strand
TTGAAATGGTAATGCCAGGTGACAACATTCAGATGACTGTTACCCTGATCAAGACCATCGCAATGGAAGACGGTCTGCGCTTCGCTATCCGTGAAGGCGGTCGTACCGTCGGCGCCGGCGTCGTAGCAAAAATTATTGAATAAGTAGTTGATTTACTTGATCAGGCCGGTATAATGGCCGGCCTGATACAGCGTTACAGGTCAGTAGCTCAATTGGCAGAGCGACGGTCTCCAAAACCGTAGGTTGGGGGTTCGATTCCCTCCTGACCTGCCATTTCACTTCGGTGTGATGGCTTTCTTCTCACAGGATCCTCCTTGATGACTCCCAAAACTGAAGCCCAAGAATCGCGTTTTGATCTGTTCAAGTGGCTGGCTGTAGTTGCTTTGGTGGTTGTAGCTGTTGTGGGTAATCAATATTACTCCGCTTCTCCGATCCTGTATCGCGTTCTCGCACTTCTCGTCCTGGCTGCTGTCGCGGGCTTTGTAGCTCTGCAGACCGCGAAGGGCAAGTCGTTCTTTGCGCTGGCGAAGGAAGCTCGTACCGAAATCCGTAAAGTCGTGTGGCCGACCCGCCAGGAAACCACCCAGACCACGCTGATTGTTGTGGCTGTCGTGCTGGTTATGGCACTGCTGCTGTGGGGTCTTGATTCCCTGCTCGGCTGGGCGGTCTCCCTGATCGTTGGCTAAAGGTGTCCCGTGGCTAAGCGTTGGTATGTTGTGCATGCTTACTCGGGTTACGAGAAGCATGTGATGCGCTCCCTGATCGAGCGCGTCAAGCTGGCTGGCATGGAAGACGGTTTCGGCGAGATCTTGGTTCCGACCGAAGAAGTCGTCGAAATGCGCAACGGCCAGAAGCGCAAGAGTGAGCGTAAATTCTTCCCTGGCTATGTACTGGTCCAGATGGAGATGAACGAAGGGACTTGGCACTTGGTCAAGGACACCCCTCGTGTGATGGGCTTTATTGGTGGTACCGCAGACAAGCCTGCACCGATCACCGATAAAGAAGCTGAAGCCATCCTGCGTCGCGTTGCCGACGGTAGCGACAAGCCGAAGCCGAAGACGCTGTTCGAGCCAGGTGAAGTGGTTCGCGTCATTGACGGTCCGTTCGCTGACTTCAATGGTAGTGTCGAAGAAGTTAACTACGAAAAGAGTCGCCTCCAGGTGGCGGTGCTCATTTTCGGTCGCTCTACTCCGGTGGAGCTCGAGTTCAGCCAGGTCGAAAAGGTCTAGGCGGACGAAGCATCCCTAACCCCGCAGCCCTGTGTGTTGCGGGGTTTTGTCGTCACTGGGATAAAACGCAAGTCATCCGGGGAGCCATCAGGCGTTCGTACCCGATTTTGGAGTAGCTCATGGCTAAGAAGATTCAGGCTTACATCAAGCTGCAAGTTAAGGCCGGCCAGGCCAACCCAAGCCCACCCGTTGGTCCAGCACTGGGCCAACACGGTGTGAACATCATGGAATTCTGCAAGGCCTTCAACGCCCGTACTCAGGGTCAAGAAGCCGGCCTGCCGACTCCTGTGATCATCACTGTTTACAGTGACCGTAGCTTCACCTTCGAGACCAAGAGCACCCCTGCCTCGGTTCTGCTGAAGAAAGCTGCTGGCCTGACCAGTGGTTCGGCTCGTCCGAACACCGTTAAAGTCGGTACCGTTACCCGTGCTCAGCTGGAAGATATCGCCAAGGCAAAACAGGCTGATCTGACCGCCGCTGACCTGGACGCTGCTGTACGCACCATCGCTGGCTCTGCCCGCAGCATGGGCCTGAACGTGGAGGGTGTGTAATGGCTAAGCTGACCAAACGCCAAAAGGCAATCGCCGAAAAAATCGAAGCAGGCAAGGCCTACAACTTCGAAGAAGCGGCAACTCTGCTGGCCTCGCTGCCTGCTGCCAAGTTCGTCGAGTCCTACGACATCGCCGTTAACCTCGGTGTTGACCCGCGTAAATCCGACCAGGTCGTTCGTAGCGCTACTGTGCTGCCACACGGCACTGGCAAGACCGTTCGCGTTGCTGTCTTCACCCAGGGTCCAGCTGCTGAAGCCGCTCTGGCTGCCGGCGCTGACCGCGTAGGTATGGACGATCTGGCTGCCGAAATGAAAGCCGGCGACCTGAACTATGACGTTGTCATCGCATCGCCTGATGCCATGCGCGTTGTAGGTCAGCTGGGTCAGGTTCTGGGTCCTCGCGGCCTGATGCCTAACCCGAAAGTTGGTACCGTTAGCCCAGACGTAGCCACTGCCGTGAAAAACGCCAAGGCTGGTCAGGTTCGCTACCGTACCGACAAAAACGGTATCATCCACACCTCCGTTGGCAAGGTCGGCTTTGAAGCTGGCAAGCTGAAGGAAAACGTTGAAGCCCTGATCGCTGATCTGAAGCGTATCAAGCCAGCTTCCTCGAAAGGTATCTACGTCAAGCGCGTTACCCTGAGCACCACCATGGGCCCAGGTCTGGTCATCGATCAGAGCTCGCTGAACGTGTAAGAACATGGCGGTGCGACTTGTCGCGCCGCCAGCAAAAATTGGGGTCCCTGCCTGGCGGGGGCTATCCAAGACCGTAGGTGGCGCAAGCCTTAAAACACCAGCCCACGCAGATGGTGCTCCCGATTCGTTACCGAATCAGACACCAAAACGACATCCGGCCTCGGCCAGATGAAACGGTAAAAACCAGGAGTAAACCCGTGGCAATTAAACTCGAAGACAAGAAGGCCATCGTCGCTGAAGTCAACGAGGCTGCCAAAGTCGCTCTGTCCGCTGTTGTGGCTGATGCCCGTGGTGTGACTGTAAGCGCAATGACCGGACTCCGTAAAGAGGCCCGCGAAGCTGGCGTTTACGTACGTGTCGTACGTAACACCCTGCTCAAGCGCGCTGTTGAAGGCACCGAATTTTCGGTCCTCAACGACGCGTTCAAAGGCCCGACCCTGATTGCTTTCTCCAACGAACACCCGGGCGCTGCTGCTCGTCTGTTCAAAGAGTTCGCCAAGGGTCAGGACAAGTTCGAGATCAAGGCAGCTGCGTTTGACGGCAATTTCATTGCAGCGAACCAGATCGACGTGTTGGCTACCCTGCCGACCCGCGACGAAGCTATTGCACGACTGATGAGCGTTATTCAAGGCGCCACCAGCAAGCTGGCTCGTACTCTGGCAGCCATTCGCGACCAGAAAGAAGCTACCGCTGCCTAAGGCACGCGAACTCTTTCAAAATCATTTGTTTAATTTGATGGCTGCGTAGGCCTTCACCCCAATACAGGATTTAAGTCATGTCCCTGACTAACGAGCAAATCATCGAAGCAATCGGCCAGAAAACCGTTCTGGAAGTTGTTGAGCTGATCAAAGCAATGGAAGAAACCTTCGGCGTGACCGCTGCTGTTGCCGCTGCTGGCCCAGCTGCTGCTGCCGCTGTTGTTGAAGAGCAGACCGAGTTCAACGTTGTTCTGGTTGAAGCCGGCGAGAAGAAAGTGAACGTGATTAAAGCCGTTCGCGAGCTGACCGGTCTGGGCCTGAAAGAAGCCAAAGAGAAAGTCGATGGCGCTCCTCAGGTTGTAGCTGAAGGCGTTTCGAAAGAAGCCGCTGAAGACGCTAAGAAGAAGCTGGAAGAAGCAGGCGCTAAAGTCGAGCTGAAGTAATTTCGACTTTGCGATGCCAGCCTGAGCGTTGAGCACAAGGCTGATGGCTGGTGGCTTATGCCACCGGCCTTTTTCCGTTATTGGTGGTCGGTCAAGCCGGCCCCGATAACAAGCTGCAAGACACCCACGTGGGTGGCGCAAACCAAGGGGTTTGCACGATTTTCTGGCTGCTCCCGCCGGGAGAAGCCAAACAAGCAGGTGACCAAGCTGGGGAACGCTGATGGCTTACTCATACACTGAGAAAAAACGTATCCGCAAGGACTTTAGCAAGTTGCCGGACGTCATGGATGTGCCTTACCTCCTGGCCATCCAGCTGGATTCGTATCGCGAATTCCTGCAAGCGGGAGCATCCAAGGATCAGTTCCGCGACGTCGGCCTGCACGCGGCCTTCAAATCGGTATTCCCGATCATCAGCTACTCCGGCAATGCTGCCCTGGAGTATGTAGGCTATCGCCTGGGCGAGCCTGCCTTCGATGTGAAGGAATGTGTCCTGCGTGGCGTGACCTTCGCGGTCCCACTGCGGGTCAAGGTGCGCCTGATCATCTTCGACAAGGAATCGTCGAACAAAGCGATCAAGGACATCAAAGAGCAAGAAGTCTACATGGGTGAAATCCCCCTGATGACTGAGAACGGTACCTTCGTTATCAACGGTACCGAGCGTGTGATCGTTTCCCAGCTGCACCGTTCGCCTGGTGTGTTCTTCGACCACGACCGTGGCAAGACTCACAGCTCCGGCAAGCTGCTGTACTCCGCTCGCATCATCCCTTACCGCGGTTCCTGGTTGGACTTCGAGTTCGACCCGAAGGACTGCGTGTTCGTGCGTATCGACCGTCGTCGCAAACTGCCGGCGTCGGTGCTGCTGCGCGCCCTGGGTTACAGCACTGAAGAAGTGCTTAACACCTTCTACACCACCAACGTGTTCCACATTTCCGGCGAAAAACTCAGCCTGGAACTGGTGCCGCAGCGTCTGCGTGGTGAAGTTGCAGTCATGGACATCCATGACGAAACCGGCAAAGTCATCGTCGAGCAGGGCCGCCGTATTACTGCGCGCCACATCAACCAGCTCGAGAAGGCCGGCGTCAAGCAGCTGGACGTTCCAATGGAATACGTCCTGGGTCGCACCACTGCCAAGGCCATCGTGCACCCGGCTACTGGCGAGATCCTGGCTGAGTGCAATACCGAGCTGACCACTGATCTGCTGATCAAAGTCGCCAAGGCACAGGTCGTCCGTATCGAGACCCTGTACACCAATGACATCGATTGCGGTCCGTTCATCTCCGATACCCTGAAGATCGACACCACCAGCAACCAGCTGGAAGCCCTGGTCGAGATCTACCGCATGATGCGTCCAGGCGAGCCGCCGACCAAGGATGCTGCCGAGACCCTGTTCAACAACCTGTTCTTCAGCGCCGAGCGTTACGACCTGTCTGCAGTCGGTCGCATGAAGTTCAACCGTCGTATCGGTCGTACCGAGATCGAAGGTTCGGGCGTGCTGAGCAAGGAAGACATCGTCGAGGTCCTCAAGACTCTGGTCGATATCCGTAACGGCAAAGGCATCGTCGACGACATCGACCACCTGGGTAACCGTCGCGTACGTTGCGTCGGCGAGATGGCCGAGAACCAGTTCCGCGTTGGCCTGGTGCGTGTAGAGCGCGCGGTCAAGGAACGCCTGTCGATGGCGGAAAGCGAAGGCTTGATGCCGCAGGACCTGATCAACGCCAAGCCGGTTGCGGCGGCGGTGAAAGAGTTCTTCGGTTCCAGTCAGCTGTCCCAGTTCATGGACCAGAACAACCCGCTCTCCGAGATCACCCACAAGCGCCGCGTCTCTGCACTCGGCCCGGGCGGTCTGACCCGTGAGCGTGCTGGCTTCGAAGTCCGTGACGTACACCCGACCCACTACGGCCGTGTGTGCCCGATCGAGACCCCTGAAGGTCCGAACATCGGTCTGATCAACTCCCTGGCGGCCTATGCCCGCACCAACCAGTACGGCTTCCTGGAAAGCCCGTACCGTGTGGTGAAGGAAGGCGTTGTCAGCGACGACATCGTGTTCCTGTCGGCAATCGAAGAAGCGGATCACGTCATCGCCCAGGCTTCGGCCGCGATGAACGACAAGAAGCAACTGATCGATGAGCTGGTAGCTGTTCGTCACCTGAACGAATTCACCGTCAAGGCGCCGGAAGACGTCACCCTGATGGACGTTTCGCCGAAGCAGGTAGTTTCCGTTGCTGCGTCGCTGATTCCGTTCCTCGAGCACGACGACGCCAACCGTGCGTTGATGGGTTCGAACATGCAGCGTCAGGCTGTACCGACCCTGCGTGCCGACAAGCCGCTGGTAGGTACCGGCATGGAGCGCAACGTTGCCCGTGACTCCGGTGTCTGCGTGGTTGCTCGCCGTGGTGGCGTGATCGACTCGGTCGACGCCAGCCGTATCGTTGTTCGCGTCAACGACGACGAAGTGGAAACCGGCGAAGCAGGTGTAGATATCTACAACCTGACCAAGTACACCCGCTCGAACCAGAACACCTGCATCAACCAGCGTCCGCTGGTGAGCAAGGGTGACAAGGTTCAGCGTAGCGACATCATGGCCGACGGCCCTTCCACCGACATGGGTGAACTGGCACTGGGTCAGAACATGCGCATCGCGTTCATGGCGTGGAACGGCTTCAACTTCGAAGACTCCATCTGCCTGTCCGAGCGTGTGGTTCAGGAAGACCGCTTCACCACCATCCACATTCAGGAACTGACCTGTGTGGCGCGTGACACCAAGCTTGGCCCAGAGGAAATCACTGCGGACATCCCGAACGTGGGTGAAGCTGCACTGAACAAACTGGACGAAGCCGGTATTGTCTACGTGGGTGCTGAAGTCGGCGCTGGTGACATCCTGGTTGGCAAGGTCACGCCAAAAGGCGAAACCCAGCTGACGCCGGAAGAAAAACTGCTGCGCGCAATCTTCGGCGAGAAGGCGAGCGACGTTAAGGACACCTCCCTGCGCGTGCCAACCGGCACCAAGGGTACCGTCATTGACGTACAGGTCTTCACCCGTGATGGCGTCGAGCGCGACAGCCGCGCCCTGGCCATCGAGAAGATGCAGCTGGACGAGATCCGCAAGGACCTCAACGAAGAGTTCCGCATCGTCGAAGGCGCAACCTTCGAGCGTCTGCGTTCTGCCCTGAACGGCCAGGTGGTCGACGGTGGCGCGGGCCTGAAGAAAGGCACCGTGGTCACCGACGAAGTGCTGGACGGTCTGGAGCACGGCCAGTGGTTCAAACTGCGCATGGCTGAAGATGCACTGAATGAGCAGCTGGAAAAGGCTCAGCAGTACATCGTCGACCGTCGCCGTCTGCTGGACGACAAGTTCGAAGACAAGAAGCGCAAGCTGCAGCAGGGCGATGACCTGGCTCCGGGCGTGCTGAAAATCGTCAAGGTCTACCTGGCAATCCGCCGTCGCATCCAGCCGGGTGACAAGATGGCTGGTCGTCACGGTAACAAGGGTGTTGTCTCGGTCATCATGCCGGTTGAAGACATGCCGCACGATGCCAACGGTACTCCGGTCGACGTCGTACTGAACCCGCTGGGCGTACCTTCGCGTATGAACGTTGGTCAGATCCTTGAAACCCACCTGGGCCTCGCGGCCAAAGGCCTGGGCGAGAAGATCGACCGCATGATCGAAGAGCAACGCAAGGCTGCTGAGCTGCGCGTGTTCCTGACCGAGGTCTACAACGAGATCGGCGGTCGTCAGGAAAACCTCGCCGAGTTCACCGACGAAGAGATCCTGGCCCTGGCTCACAACCTGAAGAAGGGCGTGCCGATGGCTACCCCGGTCTTCGATGGTGCCAAGGAAAGCGAGATCAAGGCCATGCTGAAGCTGGCCGATCTGCCAGAGAGCGGCCAGATGGTGCTGTTCGACGGCCGTACCGGCAACAAGTTCGAGCGTCCAGTGACCGTTGGTTACATGTACATGCTCAAGCTGAACCACTTGGTGGACGACAAGATGCACGCGCGTTCCACTGGTTCCTACAGCCTGGTTACCCAGCAGCCGCTGGGTGGTAAGGCGCAGTTCGGTGGTCAGCGTTTCGGGGAGATGGAAGTGTGGGCGCTGGAAGCATACGGCGCGGCATACACCCTGCAAGAAATGCTCACAGTGAAGTCGGACGACGTGAACGGCCGTACCAAGATGTACAAGAACATCGTGGATGGCGATCACCGTATGGAGCCGGGCATGCCCGAGTCCTTCAACGTGTTGATCAAAGAGATCCGTTCGCTCGGTATCGATATCGATCTGGAAACCGAATAACACGTGACGCGAAGGGGAGTGGGGCAGGTAATGCCCGCTCCCTGCTCCGCCAGGAGGAAAGGCCTTGAAAGACCTACTGAATTTGCTGAAAAACCAGGGTCAAGTCGAAGAGTTCGACGCCATCCGTATCGGTCTGGCGTCGCCTGAAATGATCCGTTCGTGGTCGTTCGGTGAAGTTAAGAAGCCGGAAACCATCAACTACCGTACGTTCAAACCTGAGCGTGACGGCCTGTTCTGCGCCAAGATCTTTGGCCCAGTCAAGGACTACGAGTGCCTGTGCGGCAAGTACAAGCGCCTCAAGCACCGCGGCGTGATCTGCGAGAAGTGCGGCGTTGAAGTTGCCCTGGCCAAGGTTCGTCGTGAGCGCATGGCGCACATCGAACTGGCCTCGCCGGTTGCCCACATCTGGTTCCTGAAGTCGCTGCCGTCCCGTATCGGCCTGCTGATGGACATGACCCTGCGTGATATCGAGCGCGTTCTCTACTTCGAGAGCTACGTCGTTATCGACCCGGGCATGACCACCCTGGAAAAGGGCCAGCTGCTGAACGACGAGCAGTACTTCGAAGCGCTGGAAGAGTTCGGTGACGATTTCGATGCCCGCATGGGTGCCGAGGCTGTCCGTGAGCTGCTGCACGCTATCGACCTGGAGCACGAGATCGGTCGCCTGCGCGAAGAGATTCCGCAGACCAACTCGGAAACCAAGATCAAGAAGCTGTCCAAGCGCCTGAAGCTGATGGAAGCTTTCCAGGGCTCGGGCAACCTGCCTGAATGGATGGTCCTGACTGTCCTGCCAGTACTGCCGCCGGACCTGCGTCCGCTGGTCCCGCTGGATGGCGGCCGCTTCGCGACCTCCGACCTGAACGACCTGTATCGTCGGGTGATCAACCGTAACAACCGTCTGAAGCGCCTGCTGGATCTGTCGGCGCCGGACATCATCGTGCGCAACGAAAAGCGCATGCTGCAGGAAGCGGTCGACGCCCTGCTGGACAACGGCCGTCGCGGTCGCGCCATCACTGGCTCGAACAAGCGTCCGCTGAAGTCCCTGGCCGACATGATCAAGGGTAAGCAAGGTCGCTTCCGTCAGAACTTGCTCGGTAAGCGTGTGGACTACTCCGGCCGTTCGGTAATTACCGTAGGCCCGACCCTGCGTCTGCACCAGTGCGGTCTGCCGAAGAAGATGGCCCTCGAGCTGTTCAAGCCGTTCATTTTCGGCAAGCTGGAAATGCGTGGTCTGGCGACCACCATCAAGGCTGCGAAGAAGATGGTCGAGCGCGAGCTGCCAGAGGTGTGGGACGTGCTCGCCGAAGTGATTCGCGAACACCCCGTACTGCTCAACCGTGCACCGACCCTGCACCGTCTGGGTATCCAGGCCTTTGAACCGGTTCTGATCGAAGGTAAGGCTATCCAGCTGCACCCGCTGGTCTGTGCCGCGTACAACGCCGACTTCGACGGTGACCAGATGGCCGTTCACGTGCCGCTGACGCTGGAAGCACAGCTTGAAGCGCGCGCGCTGATGATGTCGACCAACAACATCCTGTCGCCAGCCAACGGTGAGCCAATCATCGTTCCGTCGCAGGACGTTGTACTGGGTCTGTACTACATGACCCGTGAAGCCATCAACGCCAAGGGCGAAGGTCGCGTATTTGCCGACCTGCAGGAAGTCGACCGCGTATTCCGCGCCGGCGAGGCTGCCCTGCACGCGAAAATCAAGGTTCGTATCAACGAAACCGTGAAAGATCGCGATGGCAGCGTTACCAAGAACACCCGTATTGTCGACACCACTGTCGGCCGCGCGCTGCTGTTCCAGGTTGTACCGGCAGGCCTGCCGTACGACGTGGTCAACCAGCCGATGAAGAAGAAAGCGATCTCCAAGCTGATCAACCAGTGCTACCGCGTGGTTGGTCTGAAAGAGACCGTCATCTTCGCTGACCAGCTGATGTACACCGGTTTCGCTTACTCCACCATCTCTGGCGTGTCCATTGGTGTGAACGACTTTGTCATCCCTGATGAGAAAGCGCGCATCATCAACAGCGCTACCGATGAAGTGAAGGAAATCGAAAGCCAGTACGCCTCCGGCCTGGTAACCCAGGGCGAGAAGTACAACAAGGTCATCGACTTGTGGTCGAAGGCGAACGACGAAGTGTCCAAGGCGATGATGGCCAACCTCTCGAAAGAGAAGGTCATCGACCGCGAAGGCAAAGAAGTCGAGCAAGAGTCCTTCAACTCGATGTACATGATGGCTGACTCCGGTGCGCGGGGTTCCGCAGCACAGATCCGTCAGCTGGCCGGTATGCGTGGCCTGATGGCCAAGCCGGACGGCTCGATCATCGAGACGCCGATCACTGCGAACTTCCGTGAAGGTCTGAGCGTACTCCAGTACTTCATCTCGACTCACGGTGCTCGTAAAGGTCTGGCGGATACCGCGTTGAAGACTGCGAACTCCGGTTACCTGACTCGTCGTCTGGTAGACGTTGCGCAAGACCTGGTTGTAACCGAGATCGATTGCGGTACCGACCATGGCTTGCTGATGACTCCGCACATTGAAGGCGGTGACGTTGTAGAGCCGCTGGGTGAGCGTGTACTGGGCCGTGTCATTGCCCGTGACGTGTTCAAGCCAGGCACCGAGGACGTCATCGTTCCGGCCGGTACGCTGGTAGACGAGCAGTGGGTCGAGTTCATCGAGCTGAACAGCATCGACGAAGTTATCGTGCGTTCCCCGATCAACTGCGAAACCCGCTACGGTATCTGCGCCAAGTGCTACGGTCGTGACCTGGCGCGCGGTCACCAGGTGAACATCGGTGAAGCTGTCGGCGTTATCGCTGCTCAGTCGATCGGTGAGCCGGGTACCCAGCTGACCATGCGTACGTTCCACATCGGTGGTGCTGCAAGCCGTACTTCGGCTGCCGACAGCGTCCAGGTGAAGAACGGCGGTATGGTCCGTCTGCACAACCTGAAGCAGGTCGTGCGTGCCGATGGCAACCTGGTTGCCGTGTCGCGTTCTGGCGAGCTGGCCATTGCTGACGAATTCGGCCGTGAGCGTGAGCGTTACAAGCTGCCTTACGGTGCGGTGATTTCGGTTAAGGAAGGTGAGAAGGTCGAAGCTGGCGCCATCGTCGCCAAGTGGGACCCGCACACCCACCCGATCGTTACCGAGCTGAAAGGTACCGTGACCTTCGTGGGCATGGAAGAAAACATCACCATCAAGCGCCAGACCGACGAACTGACCGGCCTGACCAACATTGAAGTACTGGACGTCAAGGATCGCCCTGCCGCAGGCAAGGAAATCCGTCCGGCAATCAAGATGGTCGACGCCAATGGCAAGGACCTGTACCTGCCAGGTACCGATGTACCGGCGCAGTACTTCCTGCCAGCCAACGCCTTGGTCGGTGTTGCTGACGGTGCCCAGATCGGTGTTGGTGACGTTATCGCGCGTATCCCGCAAGAAACGTCGAAGACCCGTGACATCACCGGTGGTCTGCCACGCGTAGCTGACTTGTTCGAAGCGCGTCGTCCGAAAGAAGCCTCGATTCTGGCTGAAGTCAGCGGCACCATCGCGTTCGGTAAAGAGACCAAGGGCAAGCGTCGCCTGGTCATCACCCCGACCGACGGCAGCGATCCGTACGAAGAGCTGATTCCGAAGTGGCGCCACCTGAACGTCTTTGAAGGCGAACAGGTAAACCGCGGCGAAGTTATCTCCGACGGCCCGAGCGATCCGCACGACATCCTGCGCTTGCTGGGTGTGAGCGCGCTGGCGAAGTACATCGTCAACGAGATCCAGGACGTTTACCGTCTGCAAGGCGTGAAGATCAACGACAAGCACATCGAGACCATCCTGCGTCAGATGCTGCGCAAGGTCGAGATCTCCGAGTCGGGCGATTCCAGCTTCATCAAGGGCGACCAGATGGAACTGACTCACGTACTGGTCGAGAACGAGCGTCTCGCCGGCGAAGACAAGTTCATCTCGAAGTTCACTCGCGTGCTGCTGGGTATCACCAAGGCGTCGCTGTCGACCGAATCGTTCATCTCCGCGGCTTCCTTCCAGGAAACCACCCGCGTACTGACCGAAGCGGCGGTGACCGGCAAGCGCGATTACCTGCGCGGCCTGAAAGAGAACGTGGTCGTGGGTCGTCTGATCCCGGCCGGTACCGGTCTGGCCTACCACAGCGAGCGCAAGCGTCGCCGTGAAGCCGACAAACCGCTGCGTGTAAGCGCCAGTGAGGTGGAAGCCGCACTGACCGAAGCGCTGAATTCCAGCGGTAACTAAGTACAGGGCAGGGCCCCGGCACGCTTCGATCGACCATCGGTGACATGAAATGTTGCCGATGATCGGGCGAGGAGGGCCGGGGCCTCGTCTTGACTGGGTGCAAGATCCTCCGTAGACTTTTGTACCCTTAAATTTGGTGAGGCTCCGTCTCGCCAATTTTTGGCTTTCTTGCAAGACAATAGAGTCGCAAGACAATCAGTGGAGCTAGTAGATGGCAACTATCAACCAGCTGGTACGTCAGCCGCGTAAGCGTTCGGTCGAGAAGTCCGACGTTCCTGCGCTGCAGAACTGCCCGCAACGTCGTGGCGTGTGCACCCGTGTGTACACCACCACGCCGAAAAAACCTAACTCGGCACTGCGTAAAGTATGCCGTGTGCGTCTGACCAACGGTTTCGAGGTTTCCTCGTACATCGGCGGTGAAGGCCACAACCTGCAAGAGCACAGCGTCGTCCTGATCCGTGGCGGCCGTGTAAAAGACTTGCCAGGTGTTCGTTACCACACCGTTCGCGGCTCTCTGGATACTTCGGGCGTCAAAGGCCGTAACCAGGGTCGTTCGAAGTACGGTACCAAGCGTCCGAAGTAATCGGCCGTTTGCACATATCCATTTTTTTGAGTCGATAAGAGTAAGGTCGGGCAGGGGTCGAAGACCCACGTCCCGGGCTAACCTGAAGACCGTTTGAGGGCTTATCATGCCAAGACGTCGTGTAGCAGCAAAACGTGAGATTCTGGACGATCCTAAATACGGATCCCAAATCCTCGCCAAGTTCATGAACCACGTGATGGAAAGCGGCAAGAAGGCCGTAGCCGAGCGCATCGTTTACGGTGCCCTGGATACCGTCAAAGCACGCAAGAACAGCGACCCCCTGGAAATCTTCGAGAAAGCTCTCGACGCCATCGCTCCGCTGGTCGAAGTAAAGTCCCGTCGTGTCGGCGGTGCCACTTACCAGGTCCCGGTTGAAGTTCGTCCATCCCGTCGTAACGCTCTGGCAATGCGCTGGCTCGTAGACTACGCCCGCAAGCGCGGCGAGAAGTCGATGGCTCTGCGCCTGGCTGGCGAGCTGCTGGATGCTGCTGAAGGCAAAGGTGCTGCAGTCAAGAAGCGTGAAGACGTTCACCGTATGGCTGAAGCCAACAAAGCGTTCTCGCACTACCGCTTCTAATTCAAGCATCAATCATTTTGCGAGGGCTTTATGGCTCGTACTACAGCAATTAACCGCTACCGTAACATTGGTATCTGTGCCCACGTTGACGCGGGCAAGACCACCACTACCGAGCGGATCCTGTTCTACACAGGTCTGAGCCACAAGATGGGCGAGGTGCATGATGGCGCCGCGACCACCGACTGGATGGTGCAGGAGCAGGAGCGGGGTATCACCATTACCTCCGCTGCCGTTACCACCTTCTGGAAAGGTTCTGTTGGTCAGTATGACAACTACCGTGTAAACGTTATCGATACCCCCGGCCACGTTGACTTCACCATTGAAGTAGAGCGTTCGCTGCGTGTACTCGACGGCGCGGTCGTTGTGTTCTGCGGTACCTCCGGCGTTGAGCCTCAGTCCGAAACCGTATGGCGTCAGGCCAACAAGTACGGCGTTCCACGTGTTGTCTACGTGAACAAGATGGACCGTGCCGGTGCAAACTTCCTGCGCGTCGTAGGTCAGATCAAGAACCGTCTGGGTCACACCCCGGTTCCTGTTCAGCTGGCCATCGGTTCGGAAGATAACTTCCAGGGTCAGGTCGACCTGATCAAGATGAAGGCTATCTACTGGAACGACGACGACAAAGGCACCACTTATCGCGAGGAAGAAATTCCTGCCGATATGCTGGAGCTGGCTGAAGAGTGGCGCTCCAACATGGTTGAAGCGGCTGCCGAGTCCAGCGAAGAGCTGATGAACAAGTACCTGGAAGGCGAAGAGCTGACCGTCGAAGAGATCAAAGCCGGTCTGCGCGCGCGCACCCTGGCCAGCGAAATCGTACCGGCTGTCTGCGGTTCGTCGTTCAAGAACAAGGGCGTTCCCCTGGTTCTCGACGCCGTCATCGACTACCTGCCTGCTCCGACCGAGATCCCTGCAATCCAGGGTATCAACCCGGACGACAAAGAGCTGGACAAAGAAGACCCGGCTGTTCGTAAAGACGTGCGTCACGCTGACGACGACGAGCCGTTCTCGGCTCTGGCGTTCAAGATCGCGACTGACCCGTTCGTGGGTACTCTGACCTTCGTTCGCGTCTACTCGGGCGTTCTGACCTCCGGTGACTCCGTCATCAACTCGGTCAAGGGCAAGAAAGAGCGCGTTGGTCGTATGGTGCAGATGCACGCCAACCAGCGTGAAGAGATCAAGGAAGTGCGCGCTGGCGACATCGCTGCACTGATCGGCATGAAGGACGTGACCACGGGCGAAACCCTGTGCAACGCCGACAAGCCAATCATCCTTGAGCGTATGGACTTCCCTGAGCCGGTCATTTCGCTCTCCGTAGAGCCGAAAACCAAGGCTGACCAGGAGAAGATGGGCATCGCACTGGGCAAGCTGGCCCAGGAAGACCCGTCGTTCCGCGTCAAGACCGACGAAGAGACTGGCCAGACCATCATCTCGGGCATGGGTGAGCTGCACCTGGACATCCTCGTTGACCGCATGAAGCGCGAGTTCAACGTCGAGGCCAACATCGGCAAGCCGCAGGTTTCGTACCGCGAGAAGATCACCAAGTCCAACGTCGAGATCGAAGGCAAGTTCGTTCGTCAGTCGGGCGGTCGTGGTCAGTTCGGTCACTGCTGGATCCGTTTCTCGGAGCCAGATCAGGACGAAAAAGGCAACATCACCGAAGGTCTGGTGTTCTCCAACGAAGTCGTTGGTGGTGTGATTCCTAAGGAATTCATCGCCCCGATCCAGAAGGGTATCGAAGAGCAGATGAAGAACGGCGTTGTTGCCGGCTATCCTCTGATCGGCCTGAAGGCTGCGGTATTCGATGGTTCGTATCACGACGTCGACTCCAACGAAATGGCGTTCAAAATCGCCGCTTCGATGGCGACCAAGCAACTGGCCCAGAAGGGCGGTGGCGTGGTTCTCGAGCCGATCATGAAGGTTGAAGTTGTAACCCCGGAAGACTACCTGGGTGACGTGATGGGTGACCTGAACCGTCGTCGTGGTCTGGTCCAGGGTATGGATGAATCGGTCTCTGGCCGTGTCGTCCGCGCTGAAGTACCGCTCGGAGAGATGTTCGGTTACGCAACCGACGTTCGTTCCATGTCTCAGGGTCGCGCAAGCTACTCCATGGAATTCTCCAAATACGCCGAAGCTCCGTCGAACATCGTCGAAGCACTCGTTAAAAAACAAGGCTAATCCCCTTTAGGCAAGAGGTTCACTGTCGTGGCTAAAGAAAAATTTGATCGTTCCCTTCCCCACGTTAACGTCGGCACTATCGGCCACGTTGACCACGGTAAGACCACTCTGACCGCAGCTCTGACTCGCGTCTGCTCCGAAGTTTTCGGTTCGGCAGTCGTTGAGTTCG
>NZ_JAFBKA010000054.1:0-16825 GCF_022760795.1 Pseudomonas sp. BP01 | reverse complement strand
CATTGGAACCACCTGATCCCATCCCGAACTCAGCAGTGAAACGATGCATCGCCGATGGTAGTGTGGGGTTTCCCCATGTGAGAGTAGGTCATCGTCAAGATTCATTTCGCAAAACCCCTATCTGCGCGAGCAGGTAGGGGTTTTGTCTTTAAGTAGGAACTACAGAGATTCGCAGGCACGTCCGAGGGACGGGCCAGCACACCGAATTTCTTGACGACCATAGAGCATTGGAACCACCTGATCCCATCCCGAACTCAGCAGTGAAACGATGCATCGCCGATGGTAGTGTGGGGTTTCCCCATGTGAGAGTAGGTCATCGTCAAGATTCAAATCCAAAGCCCCTGTCTGCAATGCAGACAGGGGCTTTGTCTTTTCCGGGTATCTGATATCGGTCAGAACTGATAGCTGACCGTGGCGCTGACATTGCGTTCTTCACCCATGTAGCAGTAGTTCAGGCTGGCACATGAGGTGATGTAGCTTTCATTGGTAATGTTGTTGGCGTTAAGGCGCACATCTACGCCCTTGAGCCCGACCTTGCCCAGGTCATAGCCGAGCGAGGCGTCAAACAACGTGTAGGAAGGCACCTTCATGCTGTTTTCCGCATCTACCCAGCTGTAGCCCACATACCGCACCCCACCGCCCAGCCGCAGGCCATCCAGAGGCCCTTGGTGGAAGTTGTAGTCAGCCCACAGCGAGAACATCTGTTTCGGTGCCTGGGTTGGCGAATTGCCCTTGTTGTCCAGGCTGCCCGACGTCAGGCTCGGCATCGACCTGGAATACTCGATATCGGTAAAGGTGTAGCCGCCCAGCAGTTTGAGGCTGTCGGTCAGCTGCACATGTGCCTCCAACTCCAGCCCTTGCGAGCGTACTTCACCTACCGGGCGATAGAAGTTTTCGTCAGGCTGCTTCGAGGCCAGGTTTTCCTGCTCAATGCGGAACACCGATGCGGTGAACAGGTTGTCGCTGCCCGGAGGCTGATACTTGATGCCGGCTTCCCACTGAGTGCCCTCTGTCGGTGCCAGCGGGCGGCCTTGCTGGTCGGACACGGTATTGGGATTGAACGACTCCGAGTAGCTGACATAGGGCGCAATGCCGTTTTCGAACAGGTAGAGCACCCCGGCCCGAGTAGTGAACTTGGAGCGTTGATCGTTGACCTTGGTGTCGCTGTCGCGATTTTCTTCGGACACCTTCACCCAGTCCTGGCGAAGCCCCAGGGAGAAGCGCCATTGGTCCAGCTCCACCAGGTCCTGCAGGTACACACCTGTTTGCTGCAAGCGCCGCTGGTAGCGGTTTTCGCCCAGCACCTGAAGGTTGCCATTGCCGTACTGCGGGTTACCGGCGTCCAGCGGGTCGACCGTGCCATAACGCCATGCGACGTCGGCCTTGCGCCGCTGGTAGTCGGCGCCCAGCAACAGGGTATGTTTGGCCGCTCCAGTGAAGAATTCCGCCTGCAGCATATTGTCGATGATGTACGAATGCAGGCGCTCGTCGCCGCCGGTATAGGCGCGGTTGAGGATGTTGCTGTCGGCATCCGCCCAGCCGGCTGAGTACACCTGGTCCATGGACACGTCGGAGTCCTGGTAACGGAAGTTCTGCCGCGCGGTGAACACATCGTTGAAGCGGTGCTCGAACTGGTAGCTGAACGACTGCTGGGTACGTTCGTAATTGTCGATGCCCGGCTCGCCCTCGAAGAAGTGGTCTGACAAGCGCAAGCCGTTGCGCTTGTGCAGCATCCCGTCGGCAGGGTTGCCGCCGTGGTACCCGCCGTTAGGGTCGTGTTGCAGGTAAGCCTGCAGTGTGAGCGAGGTGTCTTCGGTAAAGTCGACGCTGATGGCCGGGGCGATGGTGTAGCGTTCTTCCTTGTTGTGGTCGAACTGGGTGTCGGACGCATCCGCCAGGCCTGTCAGGCGATAAGCGATGCGCTTATCGTCATCCACAGGGCCGCTGAAGTCGAAACCCATGCCACGCTGGCCTTGGGTGCCAACCGTGGTTTGAACCTGATGGTAGGGGCTAAACAGTGGCTTCTTGGTGGTCAGGGCGACCAGGCCCCCTGGCGAGCTTCGCCCATACAGTACTGAAGATGGCCCCTTGAGAATATCGATGCGCTCAAGGAAGTACGGGTCTACCTGCATGGTGCTGTAGGTGCCGTTGTCGCCCATCGACTTGAGCCCATCGACGTAGATGTTATCCACAGAACCGTCATTGAAGCCGCGCATGGCCACATAATCATAGCGATGGGTGGCACCGTAAGGGTTGGTCATTACCCCAGGCGTGTAGCGCATGGCCTGGGCAACGGTCTGTGAACCCTGATCGTCCATCTGCTGGCGAGTAACCACCGAGACGGATTGGGAGGTCTCCACCAGCGGCGTGCTGGTCTTGGTCGCCACCTGGCTGTGTGTGGCGTTGTAACCCTCCATGCTGCCCAGCGCATTGCCGAGGGTGAAGCCACGGATATCGGTGTCTGGCAACGACAGGGCGGCGCCTTGGGGCTGTACCTGCAGCACATAGCTTCGCCCATCCTGGCTGACGGCTTCCAGGCCGCTGCCATTGAGCAGTTGGCGCAGCGCCTGGTCGGTAGCGTACTGGCCCTGCAGGCCGTTTGACTGCATCCCATCGGTGAGCTGAGGCGTACTCGACAGGGTAATGCCGGCCCGGCGAGCGAACTCATTGAGTACGTCGGCCAGTTGACCGGCCGGGATTGCATAGTGATTACTCACTTGCGCTGTTTCAGCCGCTGCGCAAAGTTGCGGAACAGCTGCCAGTCCCAAGGCAGTACCAAACAGAGCTGCACGAATGGCATGGCGCAAGCGTGCTGACTGCAGGACAGGTCGATAATCATTCAAGTCGAAAGTGTGGGTTAACACTGGGTTGATAGACATGAAGGGTCCGTAGGAGTGTTGAGGGCAGAAGGTGTCGCTTACTGTCCTAGCCGGACCGCGATTGAAAACCCGCCATAAATCAACGAGGCCTTGTCAGGCCATGCGCTCGACACGTACCCACCAGCGCGTACGCTGGCTAAGCCTTACGGGCAGTGTCTGCGGCAGCAACTGGATGAGCTGCTCCGGGTCTTCGAGGCGGAAGACCCCTGACAGGCGTAGATCGGCCACCTCGTCGCTGCAGCCCAGGTACCCATGGCGATAGCGGCTGACCTGCGCGAGGAAGTCGGACAGGCGCATGTCCTGGGTAACGATGAGCCCTTCAGTCCATGCCATCGGGTCCATGCCCAGGTGCGCGAGCCGGTGCGCACCTTGAGCATCCAGGCGCCAGTTCTGGCCGCTTTCGATCCACAGCAGTTGGCCATTGCCAGGCCGGTGGACCGCCACTTTGCCGTGGGTGACACTGACACGTGTGCAGTCGTTGTCCTGATAGGCCACAAAGCGTCCTTCGAAGCCTTCCAGCAGCGCGTTGCGGGTTTGAACCAATACTGGATGCCGGGCGTTGCAGGTCATCATCAGCTCTCCCTGCTTCAGGCGGACCATGCGCTGCTGCTCACTGAAGGCCAAGTCCACGGCGCTGCGGGTATTGAGTTGCATCAGTGAGCCATCTGGCAGGGTAAGGACGCGTCGCTCACCGGTGCCGGTGGCATAGTCCGACGCCCACGCACTGATGGCATCGAGGTCCTTCGCCAGCCATGTCGCCGACCCTGCCATGACAACGCCGCCAAGCAGCTTCAGCGCTTGCCGGCGGTGCAGGCGCTGCTGGCTGGTTTCCAGGGTTTGCAACGCCAACCCGGCACCGGGGACGCAGCGCAGGTCAAGGTCTTGATGCAGGTGCATCACCCGTTGCCAGGCCTGCTCATGTTCGTGGTGGGCACTGCGCCATTGCGCGCACTGTTGTTGCAGTGTCGGCTCATGCCCGCTCTCGCGCAGCCGCAGCAGCCACTGGATGGCCTGCTTGACCGCTTTTGCATCAGGGCGTGCGGCAGTCATTGGCTCAGCACTCGTCTTCGTAGCGCAGCACATAGCAATGGTACAGCGCATCAGCGATATAACGCTCCACGGTACGCACTGAGATCCCCATCTGCTCGGCAATGGCCTGGTGCTTCAGCCCCTCGCATTGGGCCAGCAGGAATGCGCGGCGTACCTTGGGTTTGAGGCCGTCGAGCATGCGTGCGATGCGCTCAAGCAACTCCAGCAGCAGCTCGCGGGTTTCGGCCGAGGGAGACTGTGCTTCCGGCACACGGGCCAATGCCTCAAGGTAGGCCCTGTGCAGTTCCTCTCGGCGCCAGTGATCGATGACCAGCCCACGCGCTACCGTGCGCAGAAACGCCCGAGGGGTGTTCAGCTGCAGGTGTTCGTGGCGTTGCAGCAAGCGAACGAAGGTGTCATGGGCCAGGTCTGCGGCATCGGCGGCGTTGCCCAGCTTGCTGCGCAGCCAGGCGTGTAACCAACCGTGGTGGTCACTGTAGAGCGTTTGCACGGAGTCATTGCTGGGCATAGGGGGAGGGTGCTGGCATCAATGGACATGAATGATAATTAGTCTCATTGTTGGCGTGGCACGCTCAATTTGCAACCCGTCTGCTCACGCCGCAGGTAAAGCCAGTTACGAGCTACTGCGCTCGTTGCATATCAAGGTAATTGCGGATCACCCGGGCACCGCTATTGAGGTGCTGTTCCAGCACCGCTACCGCCTCATCCACCAGCTTGTCGCTTGCCGCATCTACCAGTGCGTTGTGATCGTCCTGGGTCAGCTTGCCCAGGCCCATGGATGAAAGATGAAAGCGCAGGAAGCGCTCTTCTTCGTTCAGTTCATTCTCGATCAGGCGCAGCAGCTTCCTGTTCGACGCCTTGCTGTACAGCGTCATATGGAGCAGGCGGTTCAGCCGGCCGAGTTCGGCATGGCGGGTTTCGTTTTCCAGTTGCTGGATATAGCCACGGGCGCTGGCGATGTCGCTGGCATCAAGCAGCGGGATCGACTGGCGCAGCGCTTCGCTCTCCAACAGTATGCGCAGGGCATAGGTATCCACCGCATCCTCGCCAATCAACGGCGCAACCACCGCACCCTTGTGCATCTCCACTTTCAGCAGCGATTGCGCTTCAAGCTGGCGCAATGCCTCGCGCACGGGCATGCGGCTGACGCCAAACAAGGTAGCGAGCTCTTGTTGTCGCACGGCGGTACCCGGGGGCAGGCGGCCATCGAGGATGGCGCTACGCAGGCGTTCTTCGATCACGGCACGGGCCTGGTTTGGCGACAGCTGCTCGCTGGCCAGCACATTGCTCAATTTGATTTTTTCGGCCACGCGACGTCTGCCTCAACGATGACTAAAGTTGGATCCAATGACACTAGTAACAGCTTAGGGGGGTTGTCAAACCAAGGCCCGTATTGGCACGGGCGCCCCAAAAGCGCGGCTATGGTGGATGAAGTCGTCTGTCAAAGGAAGCAGCCTATAGGAGGATATAAACATAAAGTGTAGGCGGGCTGACAGGCGGGTGCATGATTGCAGGGTGCCATTGTTTTTTGCGGTGGCAAGCCGCACCATCGCTGCTTTCGACTGGCCTGAACAGGGCTTCGCAGTGGCGATATCCTGGATGTTCAAAACCGTTGTGCGACGTGTCGGCTTTGCCGCGCTGCTGGGCAGTCTGCTGCTGGGCGGCTTGCACGCGGATTGGGATTTCTCCCAGATCAGCCGCAAGTCGCAGGCCCTGTATGGCCCTCTGGGTGTCGGACAGGGCCGTATCGATGCCTGGCAGAACCTGATGGCCACGCAAAAGCAGGGTACTGAGCTTGAGCGGCTGCAAGTGGTCAACCGCTTTTTCAACCAGCAATTGCGCTATGTCGAAGACATCGACCTGTGGCATGAGGTCGACTACTGGGCCACACCGGTGCAGGCACTGATCAAAGGTGCCGGGGACTGCGAGGACTACGCCATCGCCAAGTATTTCAGCCTGCGGCGCATGGGCATCCCGAGCGAAAAGTTGCGCATCACCTACGTCAAGGCGTTGCGGCAGAACCGGGCTCACATGGTGCTGACTTATTATTCAAACCCACAGGCTCAGCCTTTGGTGCTCGACAGCCTGATGGATGCCATCAAGCCGGCAAGCCAACGTACCGACCTGCTGCCGGTGTACGCCTTCAATGGCGAGGGGTTGTGGCTGACGGGGGCTGCAGGCAACAAGAAGGTCGGTGATACCAAGCGGCTGTCACGCTGGCAGGATTTGCTGAAGAAAATGCAGGCCGAAGGGTTCCCGGCCGAGCCGGTTTACTGAAGGAGCACAGATGTCACTGTTCAAACAATTGCTGTTGGCCATTTGCCTGTTCCTGGTGGTCGCCTTCAGTGGCAGTTTCATGGTCAGCCTGGAAAGCTCGCGCAGCCAGTACGTCAACCAGCTGCGCTCGCACGCCCAGGATGCAGCGACCGCCCTGGCGCTGTCGCTGACGCCGAATATCGACGACCCGGCGATGGTCGAGCTGATGGTCAGCTCGATCTTCGACAGTGGTTACTATGCAAGCATCAAGGTGGTCGACCTGGCCTCCAATGCCGTGTTGGTGGAGCGCCACGCCGAGCCGGACCCTGGCGGAGTACCAGCCTGGTTCGTGCACTTGATCGGCCTTGAGGCCGCCGGTGGCGACGCCATTGTCAGCCGCGGCTGGCAGCAGGCCGCGCGGGTAGAGGTGATCAGCCACCCCATGTTTGCCATTGCCAAACTCTGGCAAAGCGCCCTGGGCAGCTTGGGCTGGTTGCTGCTGTGCGGTGCAGCCAGTGCCGTGCTCGGCGCCTTGCTGTTGCGCCGCCAGTTGCGGCCGCTGGACTACATGGTTGAGCAATCCCACGCCATTGCGCGCCGCGAGTTCCTCAGCCTGCCGGATTTGCCGCGCACACCGGAGCTGCGCCGTGTGGTCCAGGCGATGAACCAGATGGTCGAGAAGCTCAAGGCGTTGTTCACCGAGCAGGCCGAGCGCAGCGAACGGCTGCGTGCGGAGTCCTACCAGGACAGCCTCACCGGGCTATCGAACCGCCGCTATTTCGAAATGCAGCTGAACACCCGGGTAAGCAACCTGGAGGACGCGCGCGCCGGCTACCTGCTGTTACTGCGTGTCCAAGGGCTGGCGGGGCTGAATGCACGCCTTGGCGGTCAGCGTACCGACCAGTTGCTGCAGGCCGTGGGTGAGCAGTTGCGGCGCACCTGTGCCAGTTTCCCGGAAACCAAAGACCTGATTTCCCGCAGCCGCGGTGGCGAGTTTGCCGTGCTGGCGCCGGGCATGGTGCATGAAGAAGCGGTAAACCTTGCCCAGGCCCTGGAGGCAACGCTGCAGAGCCTGCACGAAACGGGCGCCAGTGATATCGACCCGGTGGCGTGTATTGGCCTCGCGCCGTTCAGCCCAGGTGATTCTCCACAGTCTTTGCTGAAGCTCGCCGATGAGGCTTTGGCCCGTGCCGAGAACCAGCCAACGCCGGGGTGGGTATGCCTTGAACAAGGCGTGGCTGCAGTCGCTGCCGATAGCCAGCACGCCTGGCATGAGCGGCTCGATCAGGCGTTCGACAATGGGCATTTCGAGCTGTTCTTCCAGCCAGTGGTGGGTTGCGCTTCGGTGCAACGGGTACTGCATCACAAAGTGATTTCGCGCTTGCAGGATGGCCAGGGTGAGGCACTGCCGGCGGGCCGCTTCCTGCCTTGGCTGGAGCGCTTCGGCTGGATGCCGCGGCTGGACGTGCTGGTGCTGGAGAAAGTGTTGGCGCATCTGCGAGCACATGACCAGGTGCTTGCGGTGAACCTGTCCGCCGCCACCCTGGCCGACCCCAAGGCCCTGCACCGCGTTTTCGAACTGCTGGGCCAGAACGCGGCGCTCGGCCCGCGGCTGGTTTTTGAAATTGGCGAGGAGCAGTTGCCTGAGCAGGCAGCCCTCGAGCAGCTCACCCGGCGCCTGCATGGGCTGGGCTTCGGGCTGGCGCTGCAGCGCTTTGGCGGGCGCTTCAGCATGATCGGCAACCTGGCCCACCTGGGCCTGGCGTACCTGAAGATTGACGGCAGCTACATTCGCAACATCGACCATGAGCAGCACAAGCGGCTGTTCATCGAAGCGATCCAGCGTGCGGCGCACAGCATCGACCTGCCGCTGATTGCCGAGCGGGTCGAGACAGAAGGGGAGCGGCGGGTGCTGCAGGAGATGGGGGTAGGCGGCATTCAGGGGCAGCTGGTAGGTGAACCTGCGCCCTGGCGCTGAGTTCTCGTACTGGCAGTTCCGGCCTATCGCCGGCAAGCCAGCTCCCACAGGTACTGCACCGACTTCAAAGCCAGTGCGGTACCTGTGGGAGCTGGCTTGCCGGCGATAGGGCCAGAGGAGCCACTAGAAAGCAGTGGCCAAACTCATCAGCGCTCGCGCAGCGCTTCCGAACGCGCCTTCATGATCGGCTTGAGCAGGTAGCTCATGATGGTCTTCTTGCCGGTCATGATATCCACCGTCGCCACCATCCCAGGGATGATCAGCAGCGGCTTCTCGTCAGTCCCCAGGTGGCTGCGGTCGGTGCGCAGCTTGATCAGGTAGTAGGTGGTCTTCTTGTCTTCGTCGGTGATGGTGTCGGCCCCGATCTGCTCCAGTTTGGCCTTGAGCCCACCGTAGATGGTGTAGTCGTAGGCCGTGAACTTGACGGTCGCCTCCTGGCCAGGGTGCAGGAACGCGATGTCCTTGGGCAGGATCTTCGCTTCGATGACCAGCGTGTCGTCCAGTGGTACCACTTCGATGATATCGCTGCCAGGCTGGATCACCCCACCAATGGTGTTGACCAGCATCTGCTTGACGATACCGCGTACAGGCGAAGTGACCATGGTACGGTGCACCCGATCGTCCAGTGCCTTGCTGGTGGCCGTGGCCTTGTTCAGCTCGGTGCGCGCCTCGTTCAGTTGGGTCAGCGCTTCGCTGCGGAATTTGCCTCGGGTTTCCTCGATCTTGCTTTGCACCTCGCGGATGGCCGCCTCGGCACGTGGAATGGCCAGCGCAGTGGAGTCCAGCTGGCCACGGTTCTCCACTTCGGCGCGGCGCAGGCGCAGCACTTCGACCTGGGAGATCGCACCGGTTGCCACCAGCGGCTCGGACATGCCGATTTCTTTGCGCAGCAATTCAAGGCTGTTGGCGTACTGCGCGCGTTTGGAGCTGTACTCACGCAGTTCTTGCTGGCGCTGAACCAACTGCTGCTGCAGGCCGCCAATTTCGTCCTGCAGTTGCTGGCGCCGGCTCTGGTACAGCGACTCTTCACTGGCCGCCTGGCTTGGTGCGGCCTTGCGCAGTTCTTCGTCGATCTTCAGCGGGCGGTCCTCTACCTCGGCACTCAGGCGTTCAACCCGCAGGGCCATGGACTGGCGGTCGGCCTCTGTTTCACCAACGTTGGAGGCGAAGCGGGTTTCATCCAGGCGCAGCAATGGCTGGCCGATTTCGACGATCTGACCTTCCTTGGCGAAGATTTCGGCGACGATACCGCCCTCCAGGTTCTGGATCTTCTGCACCTTGGACGACGGAATGGCCTTGCCTTCACCCCGCGTGACCTCGTCGATAGGGGCGACGCTGGCCCACACGATCAAGAACACGAAGAACAGGATCACGCCCCAGATGGTCAGCCGCACAACCCGCGGCGCATCTTCGATCAGGGCCTTATTGACCTCTGGCAGCGGCTGGCCGCCCAGTGAGTCGGAACCTTTGAAGTAGCGCCGCAGGCCATCCTTGAATTGCCCCATATCCAGCTTATGCAACACTGATCTGCCCCTTCTTCAGCGCATCCATGACCGCGGCTTTTGGGCCGTCGGCGACAATCTGCCCGCGATCGATCACGATCAGTCGGTCCACCAGCGACAGCAGCGAGGCACGGTGCGTGACCAACAGTACCGTCTTGCCTTCCACCACGGCTTGCAGGCGCTGCTTGAGGCGCTCTTCGCCGGTGTTGTCCATGGCACTGGTGGGCTCGTCCAGCAACAGGATCTGCGGGTTGAGCAGCAGCGCACGGCCCAGGGCTACGTTCTGTCGCTGGCCGCCGGACAGGTTCTGCCCGCGCTCACCCACTTGCAGCTCGTAACCGTCCGGGTGCAAGCGGGCGAATTCATGCACACCTGCCAGTTCGGCGGCCTGCAGGATCAGTTCGTCCTCGATGTAGCGGGCACCGCTGACCAGGTTGTCGCGCAGGGTGCCGGCCAACAGCTGGATGTCCTGCGGTACATAGCCAATGTTGTGGCGCAGTTCGCTGACGTCGATCTGGCGAATGTCCACGCCATCGACCAGCAGCGAGCCGCCATCGGCCTCGTACAGGCCGACGATGAGCTTGGCCAGCGAACTCTTGCCCGAGCCACTGCGGCCGATGATGCCGACCTTCTCGCCGGGGCGGATGGTCAGGTTGATGTTCTTCAGGGCCAGGTTCTGCTGGTTCGGGTAGGTGAAATCGACCCCGCGGAACTCGACACTGCCCTGCAGTACCTTGCGGCTCAGTGGGCGCTCCTCGAAGTTGCGCTCTTGCGGCAGTTCCATCATGTGGTCTGTGGCCACCATGGTGACCTTGGCTTGCTGGTAGCGGGCAAGCAAGCCGTTGAGCGAGGCCAGTGGCCCGAGCGCCCGACCGCTAAGCATGTAGCACGCCACCAGACCGCCCATGCTGAGGTTTCCGTCGATGATCAGGTACACGCCGACGCAGATCATTGCCACGCCAGCCAGCTGCTGGATGAGCATGGTGATGTTCATCGCCAGGCTCGACAGCACCTTCACGCGCAGTTCCAGGCGGCTGAGGGTGCCGAGGGTCTGCTCCCACATGTACTGGCGTTCGCTTTCGGCGTTGTTGACCTTTACCGCATCCAGGCCGGCCAGGGTTTCGATCAGGCTGGACTGGCGCTCGGAGGCCAGAGCCATGGTCCGCTCCATGGTCGCCATCAGCGGCCGTTGCAAGGCATAGCCGATGCCCAGGGCCAGCGGGAAGGCAATGATCGGGATCCACACCAGGTGCCCGCCAATGATGGCGATGACGATCAGGATAAGGATGGTGAACGGCAGGTCGATGAGGCTGGTCAGGGTGAGTGAGGCGAGGAAGTCGCGCAGGCCCTGGAACTCGTGAATGTTCTGGGCAAAGCTGCCGACCCTGGCCGGGCGGTACTTCATCGACATGCCGACGATGCGCTCGAACAGCGTCGCCGAGATGATCAGGTCGGTCTTCTTGCCGGCCAGGTCCAGGCAAAGGCCTCGCAGCCCCTTGAGGATCAGGTCGAAAATGTAGGCGCCGGCGATACCGATGGCCAGCACCCAGAGCGTTGACGTGGCCTGGTTGGGCACCACACGGTCATACACGTTCATCACAAACAGCGGCGCAGCCAGGGCGATCAGGTTGATTACCAGGCTGGCGGCGATGGCGTCGATATACAGCCACTTGCTGCGCAGCAGGGTATCGCGGAACCACGACTTTGCCCGCGGGATGAGGTTGCCGTGGTTGACATCGAACTTGTGCTGGGGCTGGGCGAAGAATACCCGGCCGCTATAGTCGCTTTGCAGGGCTTCGCGGCTGACATGCACCTCGCCGCCATCGCTCTCGCTGAGCAGCAGGCGCGCAGTGTCTTCGTTTTCCCAGCCCAGCAGGACGGCACTGCGGCCTTCCTTCAGCAGCAGCATCGCCGGCATGGCGATGCTCGGGATCTGTTCCAACTTGCGCTGTAACAGACGCCCTTGCAGGCCAGCTCGGGCGGCTGCGCGAGGCAGCAGCTCGGGGCTCAGGCGCTGTGCGGGCAGCGGCAGGCCGGTGGTGAGCATGACCCGGCTGGCGGGTTTCTGGTGCAGGACACACAGGCTCAGCAGGCTATCCAGCAACGGATCGTCATGCTGACTGCGTGGATCATGGCTGAGTTGGACTCGACTGACTTCAGATTCCACGCGGCGCTCTCTTCATCCTTGTGGTGGGTGGGGTGGGTGTGCCGCCATTAAGGTCTGGCCGGCTCGCCCGGGCGTTCAATGGTGCTGCCAAGCGGTGTGGGTAGGGGCTACGACGCCCTTACGGCTGAGCAGAGGGCCAATGGTCGCCTCGAATCGATACTGAGTAAACAATTGTACGTCGTTCATAGCTACCAGACTGCTCCCGAGCAATGGGTGTTTCATTTTTGATCCGGTACGGCGTACAGGCTGGAGTATTTTCAGCAGCATAGCCCGCCTGCCAGACAGTGAGTGTTGCAGTCGAGGAACAAACTTTAGAGGCGCCAGTAAATGGGCGCTGATTTGTTGACGTTCTTATATGAGCTGATCATTAAAATTCATCGTGCAAAGTCTGTTTGCACGCTCGCGCCCGGTTCAGAAATCGTCAATGGTTTGCCATCATCGCTGTGTAATTATCTGCGCAATCGTTCTCTATCTGTTTGATCTGCGATGAAGCGTTGTCCTAGCCCGAGCGAACTACAACGTCGGTGTCGGCTCGCGCAGGGGTGCAGGCCCGGTATTGCCTGGATTTGAAGTGTCCCGCCGAGAGGTTTCAGGCAAGGTTTGTGCTTGTAGATAAGCGGCAGCCCGGTGGCGTAAAAAATGATCGGAAATTGACGCGTGCAGGCTTTGAGCGTTGCCGATGAGCGGCTGTTCTACGGCAATAAACGCTGGCGCCCAGCGGGGAAAACGTTGCTGAACTTCAGGTTGAGCGAGCTTTCGATGATGTACGACATTTGTCCTCAATCAACGGTTGGCTAAGGTACAAATATCAATGTGACATTACATTGCCGATTGTTTAGGATGGCCTCTATAAGGTCAATAGTTTGGCATTGAAGTAATTCCCAATAGTTATAGACGAAAAATTGACGCAACAAAGCGTCAAGAGATCATCGACATAGTTCCGCCTGCAGTGGCTTGCGAGTGCCGCTCTGGCATGGAAGTACCCATAGGGTCACACGGAGAGTCCAATGAGCAGCGTTGTAGCCATCGTCAAAAGCATTGTCGGCCAGGTTATTGCGGTATCCCCAGAGGGCATCCGTCGTGTGCTCATCGAAGGGGACCGCCTGTTGGCAGGTGAGGAAGTACTCACTGGCCCGGGCGGCGCAGTTACGCTTGAGCTGGCCGATGGCCGTCTGCTTGACCTGGGCCGTGACAGCCAGTGGAGTGCCGATGCGCCTGACAGCAGCACCGACCTGAGCCAGGCGACCGCCCAGGCCGCGCCGTCGGTGGAAGAACTGCAACAGGCGATCGCTGCCGGTGTCGACCCGACTACCGAGCTCGAGGCCACCGCAGCCGGCCCGTCCGCAGCGGGCGGCGGCGCGCTGGGCGGTGGTCACAGCTTCGTGATGCTCGAGGAAACCGCAGGCCGGGTCGACGCTACCGTCGGCTTCCCGACAGAAGGGCTAGGCTTTGCGGCTGTGCTCGATAGCGAAGAGGTTGGCTTGCTGGATACCACCAGCAACAACCAGGTGACTACGCCGACGACAGGCACCAACGTTGCTACCGACCTGATTCTTGGCGCCACTCCTTCCATCAGCGAAGCGGGTGGCGTAATCGTCTATACCGCCACGGTTGGCCAGGCGCCGACCACCAACCTGATCGTCACCCTGTCCAACGGTGCCGTTATCGTCATCCCGGCAGGGCAGACCAGCGGCAGCGTCAATGTCGTGGTCCCGGCAAATGACACGCCTTATATCGACGGTGGCCAGATCTCGGCAACTGTAACGGGTACCACGGGCGGCAACGGCCTGACGGTGACAGTGCCGCAAACGCCGGCAGTCACCCAGGTTACCGATACCATCGACACCACCACTGCGACGCTGACGGCGAATCCGTCGGTGACCGAAGGTGGCGTGATCACCTACACCGTGACCCTGAGCAACCCTGCCCAGACTCCGGTGACCGTGACCCTGTCCAATGGCCAGACCATCACTGTTGAGGCCGGCAAAACCCAGGGCAGTGTCGACTTCCAGACCCCGGCGAATGACGTCTACAACAACGGTTCGACTGTCAGCGTCACCATCGAAAACGCCACTGGCGGTAACTTCGAGCAGCTGACCCCGAACCCGACTCCGGCCCAGACCACGATCAATGACTCGGTCGACACCACCACCGCGACCCTGACCGCTTCGCCAAGCGTCACCGAAGGCGGCGTAATCACCTACACCGTGACCCTGAGCAACCCTGCCCAGACTCCGGTGACCGTGACCCTGTCCAACGGCCAGACCATCACCGTTGAGGCCGGCAAAACCCAGGGCAGCGTTGACTTCCAGACCCCGGCGAACGACGTCTACAACAACGGTTCCACCGTCAGCGTCACCATCGAAAACGCCACCGGCGGCAACTTCGAGCAGCTGACCCCGAACCCGACTCCGGCTCAGACCACGATCAATGACTCGGTCGACACTACCACCGCGACCCTGACGGCTTCGCCAAGCGTCACTGAAGGCGGCGTGATCACCTACACCGTGACCCTGAGCAACCCTGCCCAGACTCCGGTGACCGTGACCCTGTCCAACGGCCAGACCATCACCGTTGAGGCCGGCAAAACCCAGGGCAGTGTCGACTTCCAGACCCCGGCGAATGACGTCTACAACAACGGTTCGACTGTCAGCGTCACCATCGAAAACGCCACCGGCGGCAACTTCGAGCAGCTGACCCCGAACCCGACTCCGGCTCAGACCACGATCAATGACTCGGTCGATAACACCACGGCGACCCTGACGGCGAGCCCGTCGGTGACCGAAGGCGGCGTAATCACCTACACCGTGACCCTGAGCAACCCTGCCCAGACTCCGGTGACCGTGACCCTGTCCAACGGCCAGACCATCACCGTTGAGGCCGGCAAAACCCAGGGCAGCATTGACTTCCAGACCCCGGCGAACGACGTCTACAACAACGGCTCGACCGTCAGCGTCACCATCGAAAACGCCACCGGCGGTAATTTCGAGCAGCTGACGCCGAATCCGACCCCGGCTCAGACCACGATCAACGATTCGGTCGATAACACCACTGCGACCCTGACCGCTTCGCCAAGCGTCACAGAAGGTGGTGTCATCACCTACACCGTGACCCTGAGCAACCCTGCCCAGACTCCGGTGACCGTGACCCTGTCCAATGGCCAGACCATCACCGTTGAAGCCGGCAAAACCCAGGGCAGCGTTGATTTCCAGACCCCGGCGAACGACGTCTATAACAATGGTTCGACCGTCAGCGTCACCATCGAAAACGCCACGGGCGGTAACTTCGAGCAACTGACCCCGAATCCGACTCCCGCTTCGACTGTCATCAGTGACAGCGTCGATACCGTAACCGTAAGCATCGTCAGCAACGGCAATGTGACCGAAGACCAGCAACCGTCCTTTACTGTGAAAGTAAGCCAGGCGCTGGACCGTCCGTTGACCGTAACTCTGTCGAACGGCGACACCGTGACGATCGAAGCCGGTAAGACCGAAGTCGAGTACAAGACCCCGGCTCAGGGCGATGACGTCTATCAAGACGCTGGATCCATCACCCTCAGCGTTACCGACGCTACCGTTCCAGGTGCCACCTTCGAGAAGCTGGAATTGGGTGGCCCGGCTACTGTTGAAACCTCGGACACTATCAGTGAAGTGGTGGCCAAGCTGACTGCTAGCCAGTCGGTCACCGAAGGCGGCGAGATTACTTACACCGTCACCCTGACCAACAAAGACGGCCTGCCGATCAACAACCATTCGGAGCTGTACTTCAAGCTGACCGATGGCACGACGGTCGTTGTGGCCGCCAACAGCACCACTGGCTCGGCCACTGCAACCGCACCGGATAACGTCTATGTCGGCGCTAATCAGCCGGTGGTCAACGCCATCGACGCCGTCAGCGGCGCGGATGCGTGGAAATTCGAAAACCTGAACCTGGACAAGACTCCGGTCAGCACCCAGGTCACCGACGAACCAGGCACCCCGGGCAACGAAGGCGATATCGTCAAGGTCACCATCACCGCCGACCAGACCTCGGTTGCCGAGAACGTCAAACCGACCTTCACCGTGCACATCAACACCGCCCTGGCCCACGACCTGGTCGTGACCCTGAGCAACAACGCTCAGGTCACCATCAAGGCCGGTGAGACCAGCGCGCCGTACACCCACGATGCGCAAGGCGATGATGTCTACAACGATGCTGGCCAGATCAGCCTGGGCATCAACTCGGCTGTAGACGCCACTGGCGCTACCTTCGAGAACCTCGAGCTGGGCGGTGCGGCTACCGTTCAAGTCACCGACACCACCGACGAAGTCGTGGCCAAGCTGACCGCGACCCCTTCGGTCACCGAAGGCGGCGAGATCACCTACACCATCACGCTGACCAACAAAGACGGCCTGCCGATCAACAACCATTCGGAGCTGTACTTCAAGCTGACCGATGGTACGACGGTTGTTGTGGCTGCCAACAGCACCACCGGCTCGGCCACTGCAACTGCGCCGGATAACGTCTATGTCGGTACTAACCAGCCGGTGGTCAACGCCATCGACGCGGTCAGCGGCGCAGACGCGTGGAAGTTTGAAAACCTGAACCTGGACAAGACCCCAGTCAGCACCCAGGTCACCGACGAACCAGGCACCCCGGGCAACGAAGGCGATATCGTCAAGGTCACCATCACCGCTGACCAGGTATCGGTTGCCGAGAACGTCAAACCGACCTTCACCGTGCACATCAACACCGCCCTGGCCCACGACCTGGTCGTGACCCTGAGCAACAACGCTCAAGTCACCATCAAGGCCGGGGAAACCAGCGCGCCGTACACCCACGATGCGCAAGGCGACGACGTCTACCAAGATGCTGGCGAAATCAGCCTGGGCATCAACTCGGCTGTAGACGCCACTGGCGCTACCTTCGAGAACCTCGAGCTGGGCGGTGCGGCTACCGTTCAAGTCACCGACACCACCGACGAAGTCGTGGCCAAGCTGACCGCGACCCCTTC